>CANRFN010000027.1 GCA_947629915.1 uncultured Oscillospiraceae bacterium
AGGGTGGGATTTAAAAATCGAGGTGGCCCGAATTTGTGCATTTCGACAAACTCAGGTCACCTCGCTGAATACTTACATTTTTTCTAAACAGCGGGGCTCTGGCGGCTGGAAAGTTCACCCCTGGAGGCACAAGACGCCCCGTCCGGTGGGCCGGACGGGGCGTTGGATGGGAAACCTTGCGGCGCTCAGGCCACCCCGATGGCGCAGCCCACGATCACCAGGATGGTGGAGGCCACAAACCAGATGCCGAACAGGGGCAGCATCCACTTCATCCACTTGTCGTAGGAGATGCCGGCCGCGGCGATGCAGGCCATCATGGTGCCGTTGGTGGGGAAGATCAGGTTGGAGAGGCCGTCTCCGTACTGGAATGCGCAGATGGACATCTGCCGGGTCACCCCTACCACATCGGAGAGGGGCGCGAAGATGGGCATGACCACTGCCGCCTGGCCGGAGCCGGAGGAGACGAAGAAGTTGAAGATCAGGTTGATGTAGTACATCACGGGGCCCACCAACACCTTGGGCATCTTGTCCAGGACGGCGGCCATGTAGTAGATGATGGAGTGGAGCACATTGCCGTCTGTGAGGATCACGGAGATGGCGGTGGCGAGACCCACTAGCAGCGCGGAGAAGGTGAGCTGCTGGGCGCCCTTCAGGAAGGAGCGGACAAAGCCATCGCTGCCCATGCCGGCGAAGATGGCGGAGAGCAGAGCGGCGATGAACATGATGCCGGCCATGTAGTTGAGGCCCCAGCCCAGGTTCAGGGAGCCGTAGGAGTAGACGGCCATTCCAATCACCAGAGACAGCAGCACCAGCGCATGACGAACTGTAAAGGGAACTTCCTTTGCATCCTTTACGTCAGAAGACTGAATGTCCTTTCCCAGCACGCTCTTGGAGGGGTCCTTCCCCACCTTGGCGGCGTAGCGCATCACGTAGACCATGGTGAGGGCAAAGATCACGATCCAGCCCACGGTGCGAAAGCCAAAGCCGGAGAGCAGCGGGATCTCGGCGATGCGCTGGGCGGTCTGGACGGTCATGGGACACATGGGGCTCATGGCGTAGCCGGCATAGGCTGCCACGTAGGTCACGGCGAGGCCGATGAGCGGATCCAGATTCAGTTTTTTGGCCAGGATGCAGCCGATGGGCACCACCGCCACCACCGGGTTTGCCATGACGCCCACAGCGCCGAGAACGGTCATGATCACAGAGAGAATGGGGATCACCACCACGGCATTGCTGCCGAACTTTTTGGTGAGCAGACTGATGAAGCCGTCAAAGGCCTTGGTGTCCACCATCACGTTGAAGTAGCCGCCCAGCAGAATGGTGAAGAGGATGATCTGAGCCGAGTTCTGCATGCCGGTGAAGATGGCGTCCACAAAACTCCAGGGGGTGGCGCCGTGGGACGCTACCAAGTGGAAGGTATTGGGGTCTATGTTCTTGCTGCCCTCGATGGTGTCGTACTGCCCTGCCGGGATGACCCAGGTCAGGACGGCGGCAATGACCATGATGATGAATACGATCACAAATGCGTTGGGCATCCGGAAGCTTTTCTGCTTGTTCATGAAATTGTACCTCCTCTAAGTGGACCGGGGGATTAGAAGTCGTCCGGCAGGTCCAAAATGGTCTTTACCAGGATGCGGGCCCTCTCCCGCAGGGAGCGCAATACGGCGTACTCTGTGAGCGCGTGGTGGTTGGCGCCGCGGACGCCCACGCCGCATAGTACCGGGATGCCCTCCATGGCCACATAGGCGGCATCGGAGCAGCCGCCGGTGAAGGCGGTCTGCGGGCTGCCGTGGCCCAGCTCTTCGCTGGCATGGCGCCAGATCTGAAACAGCGGTTCCGTCTTTTCCGTAAGCTCCATGGCCTGGAAGCCGGCGGACATCTTGAGCTCCGTGGAGACGCCGGGGACGTACACCCGCTCCCGGATCTCCCGGAGCTGGGTCAAGGCGGTGTCCCTGGCCTCTTTGGACTTGAACCGCACCCCTACCTTCACCTCGCAGCGGTCCGGCACCACGTTGGGGCCGGACCCGCCCTGGATGGTGCCGCAGTTGAAGGTTGTGCCGGAGAGATCTGTGAGGGCCTCTATATCCAGCACCTTGTGGGCCGCCTCCCGGATGGCGCTGGCCCCCTTCTCTGGGGCGTTGCCGGCGTGGGAGGCCCGGCCCTGGAAGAGGAGAGAGACCACAAAGCCGCCTTTCCTCCGGGTGATTACATCGCCGTTCAAGGGGCCGGACTCGCAGTTGAAGGCGGCGGCACAGCCCGGGATGTGGTCCCTGTACAGGACCAGGCTCTCCTCGTGGGAGAGGGCGTGGGCGGTCTCCTCGTCCCCGATGAGCAGCAGTTTCAGCTGGCGGCGGCGATATCCGGCGTGCAGCAGGGCCCGAATGGCGAGAAAGGCCACCGCGATGCCGCCCTTGCAGTCGTAGACGCCGGGTCCGTGGACGAGGTCCCCCTCTACCCGGAAGGTGTCCTCGCCAAAGGCGCCCTTGGGGTGGACGGTGTCCAGGTGGGCCATCAGGGCCACCGGCGGCAAGGGGCCGGGCCGGGTCCAGGCCGCCAGTGCGGGGCCGGCGCCGTCAAAACGGTACAGCTTGGTCCCCATCCCCAGGGCATCGCAGTAGGTGTCCAGATGGTCCGCCAGCCTTGCCACCCCATCGAGATCGGAGGACTGGCTCTCGATCCGTACGATGTTCTCCCAGAGGCCGATGAGATCGTCCTCGTGCTCATCGATATACGCCAGCGCAATACGCAGCGTCTCTTCCATATGTGCATCCCTCCAGACAAATAAAAACTCCTGTCCCGTGTATCGTCATACACAGGACAGGAGTGAAAACACTTCTGCGGTGCCACCTGAATTCGCCCCGTAGGGCGCTCTCGTCAGCGTACCAACATACGCCTCCCGCGGTTACGTGCGGATCACGTCTCGCCTACTGACGCTCCCCTGAGCGTGTTCGGGTTGCCCTCACGGGTCCATTCCCTCTCCTTCCGGCCGCCGCACTTCCACCATCTGCAGCTCGCTGTGGGTGTTCCGGAGAGATACTACTCCCGCTCATCGGTTTTTCCTATGACACAGCCGGCTGTACCGAACTGCGGGGAGAGAATATCATCAAAGACAAGGCTGTGTCAATTGTGAATCCATACAAATTTGCAGGATGAGAGCGCAACTCCTGCGTTTTGCCGGCGAAACGGACATGCTTTTTTGAGAAGTTGCAGGATTATTAGGTAGTGCCATCACCCATGGACCCACTTTTTCCGGGTCAGCAGCAGTGCGGCGGCTGCCACGGCCAGCCAGGCAAGCCATGGGAGCAGATACACGGGACTGCCGCTGCCCATCCCCCACAGAAGCTCCGCAGAGGAGACCGAGACCACCGGTGAGACCCATTGGAATATCTCCGCCCCAAAGGCGCACAGCAGTCCAGGGATCCCCAGGAGCGCCGCGCAGGTCAGGTACGCCGTGCGGACATTGGAACAGAGTGCCCCCAGGGCAAGGGACGCCTCTGCCGTAAGCACGAGCATCAGGAGCCGGACGGCGTACAGCAGGGCCGCATACTGCCACATGGTGAGGTGCAGCGGAAAGTGCGTCAGGGAGTCCAGATTGCCTATGGGTACCGCCATTACCGGGAGCATTTTGTAGTCGACCAGCACATAGACATACTCACGGATGTACACGCAGGCCCACACGAAGGCGCCCAGGAGCGCCGCGATGAGGACCTTTCTCCGGAAGAGATGCAGCCGGCCGCCCGGGGCGGACCGCAGCATGGGCACCACCCCCGCCTGCCGCTCAAAGGCATATAGGGGGGCGGCAAGAATGGCGGTCATCAGAATGGCGATGGCGGCGTTGAGCCGCTGCTGGTTTTGGCTCTGGGGCCCGTAGACGATGTCAAAATCATACTCATTTGCCACCCAGGGCTGGTATCCGCCCGCTGCGGCCCGCTCCCGAAGCACCGACACCCGGGCCTCCACCTTGTCCAGGGCCTGTAAAAGCGAAGAGGCATTGTCGCTTTCCGTGGCAAGGTCCCGGGCACGGTCCAGGTAGGCATCGGTGCTTTCATCAATGGGACCCTCCATGTCTCCCATGTAGGCCTCGTACATCGCATCGACCTGAGGCGTGATATCTGAGTCCAGATAGGACATCCTCCCGCTGAGGACAAACACCAGCGCCATCAGCAGAAGGCCGTATTGATACGCCAGGGACTTGTATCCCTCCCAGCCGCCAATGGAAAACCGGCTGCGGACCGTGTCCAACCCTTTGTTGACCGCACCGGAGATGCGGCTCAGGTGGTCTCTGTTCCCCTCCGGACGGCGCTTGGGCAGGACATAGAGCGTCCAAAACAAACAGAGACTGCCGATCACGGCCAGCCCGCACCATGCGATGGTGCGGATTCCCACCGGGAAGCCGAAGAGATCTACGTTCAGGTAGTTCGTGTAGAGCGCAGAGGTGTGGACATAGGCGAAGAGATTGAAGTACTTGAACACGTTCAGAATGCTCTGTACCGGCAGGAACTCATACAGCGCATATTCCGCGGCCAATGCTATTCCCAGCACCGCGACCGAGAACTGGGGGTTTGTGATGGAGCACAGCACGCACCAAAGCAGCAGCCCGATGAACACGCCGGACAGGACCTTCACCGCAAAGAATTGGAGCAGCCACTGGGCGATGCTGATCTTCAGCGGGCAGGTTCCAAAGTGCTCCACAGACTGAAGGGGCCGGCTCAAATCCTGCCAGCCGCCGTGAAACCACATGGATACGGCGAAGGGCAAGAAGGAGTAGAGAGCCGTTGCCAGAAGGGAGCTGACACAGAGAATGCCAAGCCTGGTGAGGGCGAGGCGGCCCCGGCCGCCGCGGGTGGCCCGGACCGCCGGCCAGAGGCCGTGCCGCCGCTCCTCCAGAAAGGACATCACGATGACGGCGATGGCGAGCAGATGGAAGTAGTCGCCCAAGCCGAAGTCCAGCCACCGCTCCAGCCCGAGGCTGTTTCCAAACGCCACCTGCACGCCCAGGATTGTCTCAAAGTCCTCCGCCGTCTTGGCGAGGTTTCTTCTGGCAAAGCTCCCGGGTTTCCCAAAGAGGCTGGTCTGGGACCGGGTCTCTGCCTCGGACTGGATCCCCGCCAGGTAGTCGCTGTATCCGGCGAGATATGCGGCCTCTTCCCGAATCGATTCGGCGGCGTTGTAGAAGCCGGTGTAAGTGACGTACAAATCTCGATCTGCCCCGCGGCGCATGGCCTCCAGGAGCGCGGGCAGATCCGCAATGGCTGCGGCAGCCTCCTCATCGGAATGGTACATGCCGCCGGACCAGCCCGGGGAGTAGACCCACGCCTGCACGCCGTCCACCCGCTGGAGCTCGGCCTGGGCGAGGGCGATGATCTCCTCCAGGGGTTTGCCCTTCCACGCCTCGATGAGGGCGGAGCGGTAGGTGCTGGCGGCCAAGGCTTTGTCAAAATCCTCCAGTGACGCGTTGGTGTAGTAATCCCATTTGTTGTCCAGGGCACTGTCCAGCACGGTTACCAGGAAGGCTGCGAGACAGAGAACGGCGGCCAAAAGGAGCAGCCCCAGCCGTCTCGGACTCAAAAATACTCTCTTCCACTCGTTCATATCATTCACCAAGGAAGTACATGTACACGTCCTCAAGGCTCGGGATCCCCAATGCGGGCTTCCAATCGGCGGGGAGGGACGCGATGAGGGCGTGGGGCGTGTCCACGCGCAGAAGCTCCCCTTTTTTGAGGAGCAGGACCTGGTCCGCAATGGACTCGATGTCCGTGACAATGTGGGTGGTAAGAAGGACGATCATATCCTGGGACAACTCTTTGATGAAGGTCCGGATCCGTACCCGCTCCCGGGGGTCCAGGCCCGCCGTGGGCTCGTCCAGCAGCAGAACTTTCGGATCCCCGATCAGCGCTTGAGCCAGGAGAACGCGCTGCTTCATGCCGCCGGAGAAGCTGCCCACCTTTTTGTGCCGCACGTCTGTCAGGTTCGTAAGCTCCAAGACCTTGCCCACCTGCTGCCGGAGTGCCTTCCCCCGGATGCCCTTGAGCCTGCCCATGTAGGAGACGAAGTTCTCCGCCGTCATCTGCTCGTAGATCCCCTGCTGTTGGGGCATAAAGCCCAGCACAGCGCGGAATTTGTCGCCCAAATCCAGGATGTCGGTCCCGTCAAAGAGGATGGAGCCTCCGTCCCGTTTCACGTTGTCCGTGATCAGGTTCATCAGCGTGGACTTTCCCGCACCATTGGCCCCCAGGATGCCGTAGATGCCCGGTTCAAAGGTGATGGAGAGGTCCTTGAGCGCCAGGTTGTCCCCGTATCGTTTCGTCAGGTTTTTAATTTCCAGTTTCATTGTACTGACCCGCTTTCCGCGTTGCATCGCTCAACTGAACACCGCAAACGAGCACAGCACGCTGGCCCCGCTGCCATCCAGAGGCACTTGAATCATGGTGGTGATGTGGGATTGCTGAATGTGATTCGGCACGTAGAACCCGTCCAGCGCGTAGTACACATTGGTCTCGTCTCTGCCGAGCAGATCACCCGATACCAGATTCCAATGGAAATCTTCCGCGCTCCAGGCTCCGGTGCCGTACTTGTCGTCCATGAGCGCCTGTGCTGCACCCGCCAGATCAACCTCGTATGTCTCGTCTAAAACCGCTTGCCCATCGAAGTCCTTGATGACCACATGGAAAGCATAGCTGCCATCGTTTTCCTGAAACGTGAACCCGGAGACGATTCCATCTGCGATCCCGCCGCGGGTGGTGTCAGTGACACCGGTATCACAGACCAGATCTAGGTGGCCGTCCGAAAAGCCGTATCGATAGAGCCCCATCTGCTCTGTCGCGTGGTCATAGGCCATGAACAGGACGCCCTGCTCTTCTACCCACATGTCCTTGATCCAGTTCATATCCGTGCTGTTCGGCGCATCATACAAGGTCTCCGTCTCACCGGACGCTGTATTGTACCTGCGGATCCGAATCCGGTGGGTCCCCTCACCCCAAGGCCCCTCGCAGGTCAGGAAATAGAGCCATCCATCGTAGAGCTGTATCGGTATCCCGGAGTGGTTTCCAGTCTCCGCACGCTCGTTCAGAATGGTCGTGACGGCCCCGCTTTCCAGGTCCAGCGATGCGATCTTTTGGTATGTGACCTCCTCGCCGTTCTCCACAGTGCTTGTACACACGCCTGCGGTTAGGGTGCCATCCTCAAACAGAACGGCGTCCAAGCCATTGGGCGCTGGAAATTCGTCAGGCAGCCGGACCTCCCGCCTGTCCGTACCGTCCAGCGCGGTGTTGTACAGCGAATACGGCTGCTGGGTCTCATGGGGGTAGTGATCTCCGATCCAGTACAACCGCTCGTTCTGGATGAACAGGCACCGAACGCCCAAATATGCCCATGCGTTGCAGTCCTCTCCGTCATGCCCGCATTCTGGCTTCCCGCAGAGAACCCCGCTGATCCCTGACTCCTTATCTACATAATTGATGAATTGGTCGCTGGAACCCAAATAGATGGTGTCCGCGGTCTCCGCCGCGTGGATCTGTTGGTTTTGATGCAGATAGGACCGAGTGGTATCTACACTTTCTTCCTCTGCCCCCAGGCTGTCACAGCCGGCGAGGAACAGGAAGGTAATGGCAAGGAGAATGGCAAGTACTCGTTTCATATGACGGAACCCTCTTTCTGTGTCGTACATTATTGGCTGCTGTGCTCTTCTATAGACGAACAGAGCACTTTGGCGCCGCTGCCGTCCAGGGCCACCTGAAGGATTGTGGTGTAATTACGCTCCATGCCCTCCTCCGTGTGACTGCCGTAAGGGGCATAGTACGCATAGGTCTCATCGCGCCCGAGAAACCGCGTCCCTACGCCCGTGCTGTAGAATGGACATACGTCCTGCAGGTCGAAGGTGTAGGTCTCATCGAGCAGAAGATTGCCTGCAAAGTCCTTCATGACAATGTGATAGGTATAGACGCCATCGGCATTTTGGATGGTGAAGCCCGTGATCAGGTGATCGGCAATCCCCATGTTGGAGCCATCGATCCCGAGATCAAACTGTTTGCTGCACTCCCCTGTTGCAAAGTCATAGCGGTAGATCCCAACGGCCGGGACGCCGGGAGAACTCCAGGAATGGCGGTCGAAATACACGCTCTCGTCTGTCACCCAAAGCTCACTGGTGTAGTGGAGCGGGGTGTTCAGGTCCTCATAGAGGGTCTCAAGGGTGCGGGTGCCCGCGTTCCAGCGGTAAAGGCGGAAGTCGTGAAGGGACGAGTCCTCCCCATCCTCTGGCGCAGCGTAGTCGTTGGTGACGATGGTCAAGCTGTCCCCGTAGAACTGCATGTCCAGGTTCTTTGGATCCAGATCGACCTCTGATTTCTCCCGGAGGATCTCAACGGATGCCTCATCGGGGTCCAGGGGAATTGCACGGACGGTAAAGTAATCCACGTCCTCCCCGTTCTCAATCACATCCTCCACAGCACCATAATAAAGGTAGCCGTCATGCAGGGTGAAATACGCCAGACTGGAGGCATTGTTCGCCAGCGATTCCCTGTCGATCACAAGCTCCTCCTGGCGGTCCGTTCCATCCAGCGCCGCGCTGTACAGGGAGCAAGTCCTGAGATTCCCGATGGAATCGCATACCCAGTACAGCCTTCCGGCGTCTACAAACAGGCACGCAGGCCCGGAGACGGCGGTATACGCGTTACAGGTCTCATCGCTGTGCCTGCAATCCGGCCTCCCGCACAGGGGCCGGTGATGCCTGTGGCCTTATCAACGTACTTGATGAAGTTGTCGTGCTCGCCAATATAGTAGATCGTGTCTTCCGTCTCGGCGGCTTGGACTACCTTGTAGGAGTGGGCAAAGGATCTCGCGGTATCGATCCCCCGCTCTGTCTCCTCCGTTCCGGAAGTGCCGCAGCCAGCGAGAAACAGGAATGTCAGGGCGATGAGTGCTGCTAAAGTTCGTTTCATCAGACTATCTCCCTTCTCCGTTGTGGTCATCGCGGATCGCCTTGTAAGGCGTCCTGCATTACGCTCTCCCCTCTTTCCAAAACATGTGTGGCACGCTGCCGGCGGCCTTACACCCAGCGGAAAGGTTTCACAGGCGCAATGTCCTACCAAGGCGGTGGCTGACTCAATAGGGCGGTTCCAAATCAAGCCGTTCCTTCATTTCCCTCCGAATGATCTCACGGTTGTGGTCATCGTTGATCGCCTTGTACATGTAGTAAGCCTGGAGGTACAGTTCCGCGCTCTTTTGCCGGTTTCCCAGTTTGTACTGGCACTCCGCCAGGACGGCGATGAGGGATGGCAGATACTGATAGTGTCCGTATTCAACACAGATGCGCCAGCCGCGCTCGGCCACAGCGGCCGCCTCGTTATACCGGTCGGACAAGGCGAGCTCTATAGAGAGACTGCACGAGACCATGCAGAACGCGCCTCCGTAATCCCGCATGCTTTTGTAGTGGTCATCGATATACCGGAGCAACTGGGTGTTCATCTCCACCGCTTTGCCTTTCTGCCCCATGCGGGAATAGGTCACAGCGATTTTGTTGATAAGAACCAGCTCATCGCGGCTGTATAGAAAGGTGTCGATCTTGTCCAAGTCGAAGTGCGGGACGGTCAGGCGTATGGCCTCCATCTGCAGCTTCAGACGATCCTTCGTGGAGAGGGAGCTGTCCACATGAGCACGCTCGCGCAGAATAAACTGTCTCGTCAGATTGTCTTCGGGCTCTGTGATACGCTCTAGCTCGGCAAGGTCCTCCAGCATTCGCGCCGAGATCTGCATGCGCTCCCCATCACCGGCGCGTTCAAACCGCACCCCGTCCATTTGGATTTCATCCTGCAGATTCTTGATCCGCTCCTCTTTCCTGCTCACAAGCGCGTAGAACCGTTCGTCCGGCAGGCCCAGGCGTTGAAGGATGGCCTTGATCCTGCCCCGGGATGGCGTCTGCGTGCCATTTTCCAGCCGGGAGATGGTCACCTGTTCGCAGATTCCCTCGCACAGCTGCTCCTGGGTCATGTGGAGTGCAAGCCTCCGCTGACGGATGATATCGCCGAGAAACACTTCCTGCATGTCCTTCACCCCTTTCCAAACACAAGAAATTCTCATTCATTATACGTCAGATCGTAACATGATGCCACATCGTTTCATGTATATTTCCCTTGGGGTGAGCAGTACATCAGATGGCAGATCGGACCATCCCAGGCCTAGGCGTGGAACAAAAAAAAGGCCGCTGGGAGGCCTGTGATACCACGGGCTGTTCCAGCGACCGGAAACAGATCTAGAGAGAAGGCAAAAGGAGGTCCGTAAATGGGTGTATTGCGAGTCCAGCAGAATGGCACGGAAACAGGGGCAGCCCTCGGACTGAAGGACTGCATGTCTAGAAGAGACCACATATAAGATCGAGAAAAAAGTCCCCGGAGCATCACTCCGGGGAGATCAATGGCAGCGGATGAAGGATTCGAACCCTCACAAACAGAGTCAGAGTCTGGTGTGCTACCTTTACACTAATCCGCTATCTCGCTCGGCTCTCTTGGAACCGGGTCTCTCGCAAGACCGTGGCCTATTATAGCAGCTTACGGCGGGATGTCAAGCACTTTTTTCAGAATTTGCGGCCTTTTTTCCATCCATCTTTTGGAAAATATGGGGCAGATGCGGAATCAAGCCAAATTTCTGCAATGCAGTGGTGATCTGTCCTCTCATTTCCAGCACCTGACATATCCCACCGTTTCCCCTTCACTGCTCTGCAATGGGACTTTTGTGTTAAATAGTACCTTTTTTAAGATGTGAAATTGGTAGACGTTACCACGTCCCGTGGCAGAAATCGAATTTTTGTTGTTTGCCACTTGCTTTTTCCGGCCTTTTGCGTTAATATTTCTGAAACAAAACTCACCCACTGTGGTAGCATTTTGAAAGGAAGTTCTATACCTTGAATAACTACGCAATCCTCACAGACTCCTCTGCAGACTTGAGCGCACAGATGGTCCAGGACCTGGACGTCACGGTACTGCCCCTCACCTTCGTGGTAGATGGCAAGAACTATTACAACTATCCAGACAACCGGGAGATGTCCCCGGAGGAGTTCATCGCCCACCAGAAGGCCGGCGCGGAGACCAGCACCACCGCCGTCAATGTGGGTCAGGCCGGCGAAGCCATGAAGGAGATCCTGGACAAGGGTCAGGATGTGCTAGTGCTGGCGTTCTCCTCCGGCCTCAGCGGCACCTGCAACAGCTTTGCCGTGGCCGCCCAGGCCATTGCCCCCGCATACCCGGACCGGAAGATCGCCGTGGTGGACACCCTTGCCGCCTCCCTGGGCCAGGGCCTGCTGGTGTACTACGCCGCCAGGATGCGTCAGGCGGGCAAGAGCCTGGAAGAGGTCCAGAAGTGGGTGGAGGACAACAAGCTGAACCTCTGCCACTGGTTCACCGTGAACGACCTGATGTACTTGAAGAAGGGCGGCCGTGTCTCCGCCGCCACCGCCATCGTGGGTACCATGCTGCAGATCAAGCCGGTGATGCATGTGGACAATGAGGGCCACCTCATCAAGGTCACCACAGCCCGGGGCAGGAAGGCCTCTATCAAGGCCCTGGAGGACAAGATCGCCGAACTGGCGGATCCGGACCCCGCTCAGCAGGTCATGTTCATCAGCCACACGGACTCGCTGGCGGAAGTCCAGGCCATGGCGGAGTCCATCAAGGCGAAATACGGCACCAAGGAGATCGTGATCAACAACATCGGCCCTGTCATCGGTGCCCACACCGGCCCGGGCTGCATCGCCCTGTTCTTCCTGGGCAAGCACCGCTGAGCCATCTATCCCAATATCGTTGAGACAGCCCGGGGGGTTCCCCGGGCTGTTTTTCGGGCAGACATCGTCTGGAATGGCGTCAATTGCTGTAAGGCTGTTTTCCAATACAGTCATTCCCTGCAAAAGAAAAGAGACATTTTGCGCTCGAATATGCACATGGCAGGGCGCTATCCCGAGGATAGCCCCTGCCAAAAAGGAGAAGATACGGTTCAGGGGTTCTTGATGGCGTTGCCCGCCTTCTCCAGGGCGTCCCCGGCATCGTAGACGGCATCGCCGATGTCATGGCGCAGGCCGGGCAGGATTCTGCCCTGGTCGTCCAGGCCCCCGTGATTGGTGTAATAGCGGCGCTTCTCCGCCCGGGACTCCGGCTTGCCATCGTTGTCCACATCGTTGGTGCCGCCGGCGCCGCCGCCCTCATCCCCGTCATTGCGGTCCACTTTCAAAGTGGGCGTAGGCGTGGGGCTGGGCGTATGGTGCGGGTCTGCAGAGTGATTCGGCACATCCGCGGTGCAGCCTGCCAGCGCGGCACACAGGCACAGCGCCGCGGTAAGAACGCACAGTCTCTTTTTCATGGTTCTCAAACCTCCTGCTTTTGATTCGCTCTCCCCGCTGCACAGTATGCGCAGGGAGCCGCGATGATAAGCAGGTATTTTTTGTTTTGAAAGGCGTCAGAGGATGATGCAGATGAGGCCGCCGGAGCCCTCGTTGATGATCCGCTGCAGGGTCTCCCGCAGCTTCTCCCGGGCCTCGTCCGGCATCCGCTTCAACTTGCCCTGCAGGTCCTCCCCCACCAATTCGTGGAAGGATCTGCCGAAGATGTTGGAGTCCCAGATCTTTGCGGTGTCCCCCTCAAACTGCTGCAGGAGATAGTCCACCATCTCCTCAGACTGCTTCTCCGTGCCCATGATGGGAGATACTTCGGTCTTGATGTCCGCCCGCAGCATGTGGATGGACGGTGCCGAGGCCCGCAAGCGCACGCCATACCGCCCTCCCTGCTTTACGATCTCCGGCTCCTCCAGGGTCATCTCGGTGGGATCTGGCATCACGATGCCGTAGCCGCACTGCTCCACCTGGGCCAGGGCGCTCTCCACCTTCTCGTACTTCCGTTTCATGGCCGCCATCCGGGTGAGCTGGTCGATGAGGTCGCCGTCATCCCGGATCTCCAGGCCGCACTGTTCGGACACGGTGCTGTAGAAGAGATCCCGCGGCAGGTCCAGCGTGACGGTCACAACACCGCTGCCCATGTCCATGCGGTTCAGCACCGCCGTGCTGATGAGCTCCTGTTCGCCCATGGCCTGCAGGGCGTGCTCCGCGTCCCGCAGCCGCTGGAGTTTGGCGGACTCCTCCCGGAGCATCTTGTACAGCCCGCTCTTGATGGGGTGGTCCAGGGGCAGCACCTCCACCCAGGGCGGCAGGTAGATGTCCATCTCCTTCATGGGGAACTCGTGGAGCACGCCCCGGATGATCTCCGAGACGGCGCCCTCGTCCAGGGTGAGGCAGTTGGCCGCGAGACAGGTCACGTCATAGCGCTCGGCCAGGTCCGCCGCAATGGTCTGGGTGCGCTCGCTGCAGGGCTCTGCGGAGTTCATCAGCACCATGAAGGGCTTTCCCACCTCTTTCAGCTCGCTGATCACCCGCTCCTCCGCCTCCAGGTAGTCCTCCCGGGGGATGTCCGTCACGGAGCCGTCTGTGGTGATCACGATGCCGATGGTGGAGTGCTCGGCGATCACCTTTCGGGTGCCGAACTCCGCCGCCTGGGTCATGGGGATCTCATGGTCAAACCAGGGGGTGCGGACCATCCGGGGCAGGTCCCCGTCCATCTGGCCCAGGGCGCTGGGCACCATGTAGCCCACGCAGTCGATGAGGCGGACGGAGAACACCCCGCCGTCCTCCATGGTCATCTCCACCGCGTCCTCCGGTACGAACTTGGGCTCTGCCGTCATCACCACCCGGCCGGAGCCGCTCTGGGGCAGCTCATCCCGGGCGCGGTCCCGGATGTAGCCGTTTTCAATCCGGGGCAGCACCATGGTCTCCATGAACCGCTTGATAAAGGTGGACTTGCCGGTGCGCACCGGTCCCACCACGCCGATATAGATGTCCCCCTGGGTGCGCTGGGCGATATCCTCATACAGCTTGTTTTCCAATGCATAGCCCTCCTCATCGCAGCCGGTCCCGGGGGTGGGGTTCAGACGATCTTTCATGCGCTCCACCGCCTCTCAGCCCCGTTTTGCGGGGATCAGCAGCAGGGTGCCCGCCGCGATCTCCTCCCCTGTGAGCCCGTTGGCCCCGCAGATCTCCTGTACCGTGGAGGCACAGGCCTTGGCGATGTCCCAGAGGCCCTCTCCGTTGGCCACCCGGCGGATCACCACAGACGGCCGGTTCATGTCCTGGGCCGCCACACCGGGGCTCACGGCAGTGACGCATGGGATGCGCTTCTGCTGGCACAGCGTGAGGGTGAACTCCACCTCCAGGCGAAACTCGATGCCGCTGGAGATGGGCACGGCGGAGACCTCCCCGATGGGCCGGCACCGGCAGGTGCAGACGGCGTCTGGGGAGAGGTCCATGCGGCAGCGGACGGGGATGGTGTCCTCTACCGCGAGGTACGCCTCCTCCTCGGTGAGGCAGAGGGCGGCGGTGTGCAGGTCTGCGGTGAACTCGATGCCGCCCTCTGCCGGGGCCGCTGTGACACCGGAGACGGCAGCCCAGCAGTCCAGCACCTGGCGCATGGGGATGCCGCAGGGCGCCGTGCTGTGGGCCTGCTCCCGGCGAAGAAGCCGCTCAGACCCGGTGCAGACCTCCAACTGGGTGCGGGAGACGTCCACCGGCGCCCCCACACTGTATGCGTCCTGGAGCACCGTCACGGCGCGGTGGGTCCAGAGCACCGTCTGGGCCAGGGCCTCCACGGTGATGTCCAGATCTCCGTCCTGCAGTTTGCAGTCTGCGCTCTTCAGCACCACCACAGTGTCCGGCTCCGCCTCCTCCGGCACCTCCCCCAGATCCAGCACCTGGGAGTACGGCAGCTCAAAGCGCACGGTGTTGGGGCTGCCCTCTGCCAGATAGAGGGCTGTGAGCAGAACCTCCCCCTTCAGCACCAGCTTTTTGCCGATGAACTTGGACTCCACGGTGCCCATCTCCGCCCGGGTGTGCAGCAATTGCTCCATCTCCGGGCGGGAGGCCGGGGGCTGCAGCACATCGGAGAAGACAAAGGGCTTCTCGGACACCGCTGCGATCTGGCACACCCGGCCTGGCGCCTGCAGCTGCTCCAGCCCCTCTGCCCCGTCCACCCCGCCGCTGAGGGTGAGGGTGTCCGGCTCCGAGACGGCGGCCCAGGCGGTGAGGTTCACCCGCACCAGCACCTTTCGGGGATTCAGGGTGCGGGCGTCTGCCGAGGCCACCTGCACCGCGGCCCGCAGCGGATCCCCCGTCTTCACCCCGGGATCGGTGCGGGTGCACTGAAAGGGTATGCTCACCTCCATGGTCTGGATGCCGCCGTCTCCCTCCGGCATGTACAATACCGTCACCTTGGCGGTGCCGGTGATGCGCACGGCCCCGTCTCCGCACTCCTTCTCCTTCATCCAGGCCGTCCCTGCGGCCGAGACAATGCGTGCGATGTCCGGACAGGCGTCCGGCACAATGCTCTCCAGCGTCTCCTCCTGGCTGAAGGTGCCCTGGTAGACGGTGCGGAATCCGTCCAGGGAGAGCCGCTGCAGCTCCATTTCCATTGTTGCCCCACTCCTTGTACAGGTTGTGGGGTATCCTATGCCCGGGGCGGACAGAATATGCCTCAGCCCATGCGGAAGATCTTGCGCAGCAGGTCGCAGACCAGCTTCGGGAACTTCACCACTACGATACGCATGCAAACAGCCCCCTTTCCTATGCTCTGTTCCAGCATATGAAGAAGGGGGCTGTCCGGTGCTATTTATTTTTCACTTTTTTCCCAGTCCGGGATGGCCTTTGCCTGCTCGTAGAGGCGGACGTAGCTCTGGTGCCGCTCCGGGGCGATCTCCCCGGCGGCCACTGCGGCCAGAATCGCGCAGCCTTTCTCCTTCACATGGGCGCAGCCCTGGAAGCGGCAGCTGTCCAGATAGGGGCGGAACTCCCGGAAGGCGGCGGCGATGTCCTCTTTGGGGATGCGCTCCGCCTGCTCTTCGAGGTCGAAGGAGGCGAAGCCGGGGGTGTCTGCCACAAGACCGCCGGCCACGGGAAAGAGCTCCACATGGCGGGTGGTATGGCGGCCTCTGCCCAGCCTCTCGCTCACCTCTCCCACCGCCAGGGCGCAGCCCGGGGCGATGGCATTGAGGATGCTGGACTTGCCCACACCGGAATTTCCTGTAAAGGCGGAAACCTTGTCTCGTAACAGTGCTGCAAGGCTTTCCAGGCCCTCCCCTGTCTCGGCGCTCACCTGCAGCGTGGCATAGCCGCAGGCCGCGTAGCGTTTCTCCAGCGCATCGCAGCGGACCAGGTCCGCCTTGTTGAAGCAGATCACCACATCGCAGTTTTTCCACTCCGCCATGGCGGCCATCCGGTCTATGAGGTAGGGATCTGTCACCGGAATGGCGCCGGAGGCGATGATCACCATCTGGTCGATGTTGGCCACCATGGGGCGGCGGAAGGCGTTCTTCCGGGGCAGGATGTCGTCCACGGCCCCGGAGCCGTCCTCCAGCGGGGTAAATGCCACCCGGTCTCCCACCAGGGGGGTGAGTTTTTTGTGGCGGAGTTTGCCCCGTCCCCTGCAGGGGACGGGGTCTCCATTGCCGGTGTCTACGTAGTAGAAACCGCTGAGCGCTTTTACGATTTGTCCCGTCATTCGCCGAAATCCAAGTTGTACTGGGTTACCAGCTGATCATCCACATAGATGGAGACGGTCTGGGTTCCGGTGGCGTGGAATCGGAAGGAGATGGATCCCAGGTCTGGGCTCATGCTCTGGGCCTGGACCTGGCTGCCCACCACCACCCGGACAGTCACGGACTCTCTGCCCTGGTATGGGGTCAGATCCACGGTTACGGCCTTCTCCGGCACGGTGGGCGTCAGGGTGCCGGGATCTACCGTGGGCTCCGGTGGCTGTTCCGGTGTAGGCTCGGGCGTGGGCTCAGGCGTAGGTTCCGGTGTGGGCTCCGGCGGCTGCTCCGGTGTGGGCTCTGCCGTGGGTTCATCGGTGGGCTCCTGGCTTTCATTCGGATCTGGAGCGTGGGTCTGCGGCGGGTAGGTGTCTACCGGTTCCTCAGATTCCAGAGGTTCTCCGGATTCCGTGGGCTCACCGCTCTCTGTGGGCTCGCCGGACTCTGTGGGCTCTTCGCTCTCCTCCGGCGTAGGCGTGGGTGTGGGGGCTATGTACTCTGGGCCAAGGCTGACCCAGATCTCTACCTTGGACCCCTCCTCCACCTCATCGTTGGGATTCTTGCTCTGATAGCAGACCTGCCCTTCGGCGTAGACGGGGTCGTGGTAGTAGCGGATGGGATCTGCGGTGAGTCCCATGTCCGCCAGCAGCTTTACGGCGTCCGCCTCCTCCATGCCCTTGACGTTTACCATGGTTCTGGTATTGGACTTGGGGCCGATGCTCACCGTGAGGGTGACGATGTCCGAGGGGCCGAGCTCTGCGCCCTCCGGGGGCGAGTACGAGATGACGCGCCCAGAGGCCACCGTCTCAGAGTAGTCCTCCTGGATGCGGATCTGCGTGTTGGCAAGGCCCATGTTCATGAGATCGCTGCGGGCCTGCCGGTAGTCCATGTTGTACACATCGATCATCAGCAGGGCGCCGGAGCCGCTGCTGAGGTAGATCTTCAGCTTCTGGGCGCCCTCCCGGACGGACTCCCCTACCGCCGGTTCCTGCCGGCAGATCCGGCCCTCGGCGTACACGTTGCTGGGCTCGTCCGCCATGATCTCATAGGTGAAGCCATCCAGCAGCACGGGGTTCTTCTCCAGGTCATCGATGGTGTATCCCAGCACGTTGGGCACCGTGTACTCCACGATGTCCTCATTGATATAGTCCTGGATATAGCCCCACAGCATGTGAACGATGCCGCCCACCAGTACGATGATCAGCGCCGCCGCAATGCATGCGGCCACGATGCCGCCCAGGCGGTGGGGCTTGTCGTCTCCATCGTAGACCTCTTCGTCTGTCTGATTCCGGGGGTTCCGGCTGCGGTTGCGGTTGTTGTTCTGGGTGTTCCGGTACTGCTGCCGGTCCCGAGGAGGCTGCTGGGGAGGGGGATCCTCTTTCTTCCGCTCGTACTGGGGCACGTTGCCGCCTCTCTGCTGGTTGTTAGAGGTGTTCCTCTGCCCGCCAGGTACTACCTGGGCCCCGGGGTTTTTGCGGAACTGTTTCAGGTCTGCCAGCATCTCCTCGGCGGTGGCGTACCGCTGTTCGGGGTCCGGCGCCATGGCCTTCAGGACAATGCGCTCCAGGGCCTCGGGAATCTGGGGATTCAGCTCCCGGGGGCTGATGGGGATGGAGTTGATGTGCTGGATGGCCACAAAGACCGGGGTGTCTCCCTCAAAGGGCAGCCGGCCGGTGAGCATCTCGTAGAGCACCACGCCGGCGGAATAGAGATCGGACCGGCAGTCTACCACGCTGCCCTTGGCCTGCTCCGGGGAGATATAGTGCACCGAGCCCAGGGCCTCGCTGGACATGGTGTTCTGGGTGACGGAGGTGATCTGGGCGATGCCGAAGTCCGTCACCTTCACGCTGCCATCCCGCAGCACCATGATGTTGTGGGGCTTGATGTCCCGGTGGATGATGCCGCGGCTGTGGGCGTGGCCCAGGGCCCGCAGAATCTGGGTGATAAAGTGTACGGAGTCCCGCCAGTTCAGCGGGGTGCCCCGTTTGGTCATATACTGCTTTAGGGTGAGCCCGTCCACCAGCTCCATGACGATGTAGTCCAGCCCATCGGAGTGGCTCACATCGTAGACCGAGACGATGTTCACATGCGAGAGCTGCGCCACGGCCTGAGACTCATCGTGGAAGCGGCGCCGGATGTCCTGATCCTGGGCCATCTCCGGCTTCAGGATCTTTACGGCCACCAGACGGTTCAGCCGATAGTCCCGCGCCTTGTAGACCACGGCCATGCCGCCGGTGCCGATGCACTCCAGGATTTCATATCGGTTGTCGAGTATTTTACCTATGTATTGATCCATGGTAAAAATCCCCTTTCGTTGATCAGATCTCAGCCAGTACCACCGTCACGTTGTCCGGTGCACCGCGTTCCAGAGTCATGTCCATCAACCGGTGTCCCAAACGTTCCAGATCCGGCTCTTTGCGGGACTCCTCCGCAATGGTCTCGTTGGACAGCACATTGGTCAGGCCATCGCTGCAGAGCAGCAGACGGTCTCCCTGCCCCAGCTCTACCCGCAGAATGTCGCAGTCCACGTCCAGGTCCACCCCTACGGCCCGGGTGATCAGGTTCTTTTTCGGGTGGTGCTGCGCCTCTTCCGGGGTGATCTCTCCCCGGTCCACCAGCAGCTGGACCAGAGAGTGGTCCACCGTCACCTGACGGATCATGCCGTTGGACAGCAGGTAGCAGCGGCTGTCTCCCACGTTCACCACATGGGCCACGTCCGGCAGCACCAGGGCCGCCACCAGGGTGGTGCCCATGCCGTCATAGGCCCAGTTGTCTCGGGCCAGGTCGTACACCCGCATGTTGGCGATCCGGCATGCCCTGGCCAGGTCCTCCTCCCGCTCGTCTGCCTTGGCGGGGATGCCCTCGGAGAAGGAGTCCTCCAGCGCGTGGTAGAAGGCGTTCACCGCGGTGGTGCTGGCCACGCTGCCGGCCTGGGCCCCGCCCATTCCATCGCAGACCACCAGCACCGCGCCGAGGCCGGGGATCTCCCGGCAGTCAAAGGTGTCCTGATTGTCTTTTCGTACCCGTCCCATATCGGTACATCCAAAGAATCGCATGGGTCATTCACCCTTTCGTCCATCAGCTTCCATCTGTTTTCTGCGAAGCTGCCCGCAGGAAGCATCGATATCACTGCCCAGCCGTCTGCGCACCGTCACGGTGACGCCTCTCTGCTCCAGATGCTGCTGGAACTGCCGCACCCGCCTGCTGGGCAACAGCGGGGACTCGGTCACATGGTTCAGAGGGATCAGGTTGACGTGGCCGCCCTGGCCTTTCAGCAGCGACGCCAGCCGGTCCGCCTGCCAGTCGCTGTCGTTCACCCCGTCAATCATGGCGTACTCATAGGAGATCCTGCGGCCGGTGGCGGCAAAGTACCGCCGGCAGGTGTCCATCAGGACCTCCACTCCCACCGCCCGATTCACCGGCATCAATTTACTCCGGGTTTCATCGTCCGGTGCGTGGAGGGAAACGCTCAACGTCAATTGTAACTCCAAAGCGGCCAGCTTGTCAATTTGTTTTATCAGTCCGCAGGTGGACAGGGAGATATGGCGCATTCCGATATGCAGTCCCGCCGGATGATTTACCAACTGGAGAAAACGGTACACATTGTCCCAGTTATCCAGGGGCTCTCCGATGCCCATCAACACAATGTTGGATATTTTCTCTCCGCTGTCCTTCTGGGTGAAGATCACCTGGTCCAGGATCTCCCCGGCGGTGAGGTTGCGCACCCGGCCCGCCAGCGTGGACGCGCAGAAGACGCAGCCCATATTGCACCCCACCTGGCTGCTCACACAGACAGTATTGCCATGTTGGTAGTGCATTAAAACCGTTTCGATGCAATTTCCGTCCCAGAGTCTCCAGAGGTATTTGACGGTGCCGTCCAGCCGGGAGACCTGTTTCCGCTCCACGGTGGGCGCGGTGAGTTTGCACTCCGCTGCCAGCCGCTCCCGCAGGGACTTGGGCAGGTTGGTCATCTCATCCCAGCGGGTCACCCCCTGCTGCAGCCAGCGGAACAGCTGGTCTGCCCGGAAGGCGGGCTGAGCCCACGCCTGCAGCAGGGCTGCCAGCTCCTCCGGCAGCAGGGACTTCAACTCCGTCACGCCTCTCACCTCTCTCGTCTCATCCTGGCGGTATAAAATCCATCTGTGCCCTGGCGGTGGGGCCAGAACGTGATCCGCCCGGGCTGCTGGCCCAGGCCCGGCAGCGAAAATGGCTCCAGGCAAAACTGGGGATGGTCCGCCAGGAAGCCATCCACCACGGCATCGTTCTCCCGGGGCAGCACCGTGCAGGTGGCGTAAACCAGTACCCCGCCGGGCTTTACATAGCTGGCGCAGTTGTCTAAAATGCCCCGCTGTACCCGCGGCAGGTCTTCCAGCGGGGCCGGGTCCTTGTACCGGATGTCCGGCTTCTTTCGGATCACGCCCAGGCCGGAGCACGGGGCGTCCACCAGCACCGCGTCAAAATGGTCTTTCCAGTCCTCCCGGCACTTGGACCCGTTCTGTACGGTGGCATGGATGCAATCCATGCCCAACCGGTCCGCGCCGGACTGGATCTTCGGCAGCTTCTTGGCGTGGATGTCGCAGGCGATGATCTCCCCCGCATTGTGCATGTCCGCCGCGGCGGCAAAGGACTTGCCGCCCGGGGCAGCGCAGGCGTCCAGGACGGACATGCCGGGCTGGAGGCCGAGGGCGGTCACCGCCATGCGGGCGGCGGGGTCCTGGACCCAGAAGGCGCCCTCCCGAAAGAGGTCCAGCTGCTCCAGGCTGCCGATGTTGGGGAGCATCACGCAGTCCGGACACCAGGGATGGGGGGTTCCATCGATGCCGGCCTCCGCCAGGCGCTGCAGCAGGGATGGCGCATCGATGCGCAGTGGGTTTGCCATGGCGCAGACCGGGGGCTGCCGGTTGTCTGCCGCCAGAAGCTGCTCTGCCTCCCCCATGCCCAGCAGAGACACAAAGGTCTCGGTGAGCCACCGGGGGTGGCTGTACTGCAGGGAGAGCTGCTGGATGGGGTCCCTGTCCGTGGGCGGCTGCAGCGGCATTGCCCGCTCCAGGCTCCGGAGTACGCCGTTTACAAACCCCGGGTCTGTGGGGCGCCGGCTCAGCTGCTTTGTGAGCTTTACCGCCTCATCCACCGCAGACCAGGCGGGAATCCGGTCCAGAAAGAGCATCTGATAGGCGGCGGTGCGGAGAATGGCCCGCACCGCGGGATCCAGGCGCTCCAGCGGCCGTTTGGAAAAGGCCGTGAGGTGGGCGTCCAGCCTCATGCGGGTCTGCAGCACCCCATAGCAGAGCTGGGTGGCCAGCGCTGCCTCTACCCGGGGCGGCTGCTCCTGCTGCAGGGTGCGGCGCAGGGCCTCATCACACCAGGCGCCCTTCTCGCAGGAGACCAGCACCGAGACGGCGATCTGCCGGCCGGAGACGGCGCTCATGCCAGCGTCCCCTTCACCGGGTGACCCAACAGGAAGGCGGCTGCGGCCATGGGCTTCTTGCCGTCCGGCTGCAGTTCCAGGATCTCCAGAACGGAGCCGTCTCCGCAGGCCACCAAAAGGCCCTTTTTGTCCGCCTGCACCACGGTGCCGGCGGGCACATTTTCGTGCCGGTCTCGGCATGCGGTCTTCAAAATCTTGCAGTGCACCCCGTCCAGCACCGCTGTGGCGGAGGGCCATGGGGCAAGTCCTCTCACTTTACAGTGTATCTCCCAGGCGGATTTGTTCCAGTCTATGGGGCTCAGCGCCTTGGTGAGCATGGAGGCGTAGCAGGAGAGGCTGTCCTCTTGCGGGGTCCTGGGGGCAGTGCCGGCCTCCAGGGCGGGCAGGGTGTCCACCAGTAGCCTGGCCCCGATCACCGCCAGCCTGTCCTGCAGCTCCCCCGCGGTCTCGTTGGGATTGATGGGGGTCTCCGCCTGGGTGATGATGTCCCCGGTGTCCAGGCCCTCGGCCATGTGCATCATGGTAACCCCGGTCTTCCGCTCTCCGTTCAGCACGCACCACTGGATCGGCGCGGCGCCCCGGTATTTGGGCAGCAGAGACGCGTGGACGTTTACGCAGCCGTACCGGGGCAGCTCCAAAATGGCGGGGGGCAGAATCTTGCCGTATGCCGCCACGGCGATGAGATCCGGCTGCAGTCCCCGCAAAATCTCCAGGGCGGCGCCGTCCTTCAGAGTGGTGGGCTGGTACACCGGGATGCCGGCGGCCAGGGCGGTCTCCTTTACGGGAGGCGGCTGGAGGAGCTGCTTGCGGCCCACCGGCTTATCCGGCTGGGTGAAAACCCCCGCCACCGTGTGGCCGCTGTCCAGCAAGGCCTGGAGGGAGGGCACGGCAAAGGCGGGCGTTCCCATGAAGACAATTCTCATTTGCGGCGCTTTCCTTTCTTCTTGCTGCTGTGGAGCTGCTCCCTGGCACGCTGCTCTTTGGCACGCTGCTGCCTGCGGGCATGTTCCTTGGCTTCGGCCTCCTCTTTTGCCTGCCGCTCCCGGTCCATCTCCTCGCCTGTCACAAGGCGGTCTGTGTGCTCCACAAAGAGGTGGCCGTCCAGGTGCTCCAGCTCATGGCAGATACAGCGGGCGGTGGTGCCGTGGCCGGTGAACTCAAAGTAGGCCCCATTCCGGTCCTGGGCGCGGACAGAGGCCTCGGTGGGCCGCTCCACCAGCCCGTACATGTTGGGGACGCTGAGACAGCCCTCGTAGTCTACCTCGGAGCCGGAGGTGGCGGTGATCTCCGGGTTTACCAGCTCCACCATCTGCTCCTCTTCGTCCAGCAGGACCACCACTCGCCGGAGGATCCCCACCTGGGGGGCCGCCAGGCCGTAGCCATCGTTTTTGGTGAGGGTCTGTTGCATGTCGTCCAACAGGGTGTGCAGCTTGTCGTTAAACTCCGTCACGGGACGGCATACCTTGGTCAGAATGGGATTTCCTCTGGTTACGATGGTTCTCTCTGCCATATGTGCATTCTCCTTCATCAGTCCAGGGGGTTGATGTCCGCGAAGACGGAGACCCCCCGGTTCGCCCGGTCTGCCTGGGCCTGCTGCAGCAGGGATGCCACCAGACGGCGAATCTCTTTTTGGTTTCGGGTATTCAGGATCAGCCGATAGCGGTAGCGGTTGTTCACCTTGGCGATCGGCTCAGGGGCCGGCCCCAGCAGCCGGTATGGGAAGTTTGCGTATTGGGGCTGCCGGAGAATCGCACCCAGGCTGTCCCGCAGGTGGATGCAGGTCTTCTGCACGGCATCCTCGTTTTCCCCAGAGATGGAGAAGACGAAGAAGTCGTTGAAGGGCGGAAAGTCCCGCATCCGGCGCAGGGCGATCTCCTGCTCATAGAAGGCATCGTAGTCCTGCCGGGCGGCGCATTGGATCACGTTGTTCTCCGGGGTAAAGGTCTGAATCACGGCGCCGCCGGCCTTTCCGCCTCGCCCCGCCCGGCCGCACACCTGGGTGAGCAGGGAGAAGGTGCGCTCCCCCGCCCGCACGCTGCTGCTGTACAGGGACTGGTCTGCGGACACCGCTCCTACCAGGGTGACGTTTTCAAAGTCCAGCCCCTTGGCCACCATCTGGGTGCCGATGAGGATGGGGATGTTCTGCCGGCGGAATTTCTCCAGGATCGCCTCGTGGGTGTGGGTGGCGGACACGGTGTCCGCATCCATCCGCAGCACCTCGGCGTTGGGAAAGGTCTCTTTGAGCTCCTCCTCCAGCTGCTGGGTGCCGGTGCCGGAGAACACCCAGGCACCCCCGCAGTGGGGGCACTGTTTGGGCAGGGGCTCGGAGTATCCGCAGTAGTGGCACATCAGCCGCTGGTTGGCAGAGTGATAGGTGAGGTGGACGGAACAGTGGGGACAGGACGGCACATCGCCGCACTCTCCGCAGGTGGCCATCTTGTACGCGCCCCGGCGGTTCAGAAAGAGGATGGACTGCTCCCCCCGGACCATGGCCTCCTCCAGCTTGGCCTGCAGCGGCCCGCTGATGGCCTTCAAGTTGCCCATCCGGAGCTCCTTCTTCATGTCCACGATGGTGACCGGCGGGAGGGGCTTTTCGTTGTACCGCTTCGAGAGGGTGAAGAGCAGATAGTCCCCCGCCTTGGCGTGGTACATGCTCTCCACCGAGGGGGTGGCGGAGCCCAGCAGCAGCATGGCGCCCTCTTTGAGACAGCGGTAACGGGCCACGTCCCGGGCGTGATAGCGGGGATTCTGCTCTGACTTATAGGTGGGCTCCTGCTCCTCATCCAGGATGATGATGCCCAGATTCTGCATGGGGGCGAACACCGCTGAGCGGGTTCCCACCGCCACCCGGGCATCCCCCCGCCTGCACCGGCGCCACTCATCGCAGCGCTGTCCGGGAGACAGGGAGCTGTGGAGAATGGCCACCTGTTTGCCGAAGTGGGAGGTGAAGATCCGCATCACCTGCGGGGTGAGGGCAATCTCCGGTACCAGGATCAGGGCATTCTTTCCCCTGGCGAGAAGGGTGTGGATCAGCTGGAGATAGACCTGGGTCTTGCCGCTGCCGGTGATGCCGTACAGCAGCGCGGTTCTGGGACGGGGCTGCCGCAGCTCCGCCAGAACGCCCTCGTAGGCGATCTGCTGCTCCCGGTTTAACACGATGGGCGCGGCGTCTGCGGTCTCCGGGATGGGCGGGCGGCGGTATACCACGTTCCGGGTGAGGGTGATGAGCCCCTGCTCCTCCAGAGCCCGCAGGGTCTGGAGGGAGGCGCCGGTGAAGTAGCAGAGCTCTTTGGCGGAGACCCGTCCCACGGTACAGAGGGCCTCTGCGGCAGCGTACTGCATGGGGGCCCTCTTTTTCCGGAGCTCCACCGCCGCCATGATCTCCTGGGCAGACAGCTTCATCTCCGCCACCAGCTCGGTCTTGTCCCCAATGCCCCGCTGGGTGCTGGTCTCCTGGACCAGAATCCCCTTCTCTCGGAGGCTGCGGATCACCGGCAGCGGGTTGGCCTCTCCGAAGGCGATGCGGATGTCTCCCAGCTCGGAGCCGCCGGTGGCGTAGAGCATATCCAGCAGCTTTGCGGCGGCGGCGGAGCGGCCGGCGGCTTCATAGGCCGCCTCCCGGCTCACCTCCGGGGACACGGACCAGCGGTCCTCCAGAGAGTACCAGAGCCCCGCCGGCAGCATCACCCGAAAGGCGTCGTAGACGGTGCAGAAATACTGCTCCCGGATCCACAGCGCCAGAGGGATAAAACTGCCGCCCAGCAGCGGCTCCTCGTCCAGCAGCGCCAGAATGCTCTTCAGCTTGGGGCTGTCCGCGCCGGCGCCCACCGAGAGCACGATGCCGCTGCTGGTGCGGTTGCCGCCGCCAAAGGGCACGGCACACCGCATGCCGGGCTGCACCTGCCCCGCCAGGGCCGGCGGGATCTTGTAGTCAAAGGGACGGTCTATGGCATAGGGGGCCGCAGCCACCACGATCTTTGCGATATCTGCCACAGTACCACTCCTTTACAAACGGCAAGCGGGTGTCCATCCCGCTTGCCGCAATCTCTCTATTCTACAGGGTCCTCGGGTTCCTCGAACATCTCGGGCTCCTCGATCTCCTCGGGCTCTTCTTCTACCTTCAGGATGCCGGCTTCCACTTCTTTAATCGCCAGGGAGACGGCCTTCTCCTCCAGCGGTTTCCCTTCCAACTCTGCCTCATTGGACAGCTTTCTGGCGCGGGCTGCCACCAGATTCACCAGCTGATAGCGGCTGGGCACTTTGTCCAACAGATCCCGGATGGCTGGGTAAAGTAACATAGTAATACTCTCCTTGCTAGAATCAAATTCAGGGCTTGGCCTCTTCGCCGGGGGCGGTTGCCGCCAGGGCGTCCTCCGTGGAGCTCTGGAAAACCCGCTCTGCAAAAGGCATGCGGCGGGTGGAGCGCATGCTGTACACGTTCAAGATGGAGAGGATCTCCTGTACGGTGCGGTTCACCTCGTTGTTTACCACCAGGTAGTCGTAGACATCGCAGTAGCGGCACTCCTCCTTGGCCCGCTCCAGGCGGTGGGCGATGACGTCCTCTTCGTCCGTGCCGCGGGCGCGGAGGCGCCGCGCCAGCTCCTCCAGAGAGGGCGGGAGTACGAAGATGAACACCGCCTCGGGGCAGCGCTCCCGCACTTTCCGGGCGCCCTGTACATCGATGTCCAGCAGCACGTCGTCTCCCTGGTCCAGGTGATCCCGGATCACTTTCCAAGATGTGCCGTAGTTGTGGCCCACGTACTCGGCGTGCTCCAGCAGCTCCTCCGCATCCACCATCCGCTGGAACTCCGTCTCGGAGATGAAGTTGTAGTTCACGCCGTCCCGCTCTCCCGTACGGGGGGCGCGGGTGGTGTAGGAGACGGAGAAATGGATATCTTTGCGGATCAAGAGCAGTTCACGGATGACGGTGCTCTTCCCCACCCCGGAGGGACCGGAGAGCACGATCAAATCCCCTTTTCGCTTCTCTGTACTTGCCGTCATGGGGCGGCCTCCTCTTTTCGATTGTCTTTGCTGTTTTGGGCTTCCAAAAACCGCTGCCCGATCTCCTCGCAGGGGAGCGCGGACCATACCACATGTCCGCTGTCCAGCACCAGCACGGATTGGGTCTTGCGGCCGAAACTGGCATCGATCAGCACCCCGCGCTCCCGGGCCTCCTGGCCCAGCCGCTTGATGGGGGCGGATTCCGGGCTCACCACGGCCAGAACCCGCATGGGAGAGATGAGATTCCCGAATCCGATGTTCACAAGCTTCATGGCCTACTCCAGATTCTGAATCTGCTCGCGGATCTTTTCCAGCTCCGCCTTGATGTCCAGCACCACCCGGGTGATGTCCAGGTCTGTGCACTTGGAGCCGATGGTGTTGGCCTCCCGGTTGAACTCCTGGAGCAGGAAGTCCAGCTTCCGGCCCACTGCCCCATCTCCCTCCAGCAGCTCCCGGAGCTGGGCGATGTGGCTGTGGAGCCGGACGGTCTCCTCGTCCACCGCCACTTTGTCTGCATAGATGGCGGCCTCGGTGAGGATCCGGTTCTGGTCGATCTGGGTGCTCTGGAGCACCTCCTGGAGCCGGGTGTACAGCTTGTTCCGGTACTCCGCCACCGTCTGGGGGGAGCGCTCCTCCACCTTCTGCACCAGCTGTTCCACGGTGGCGGCCCGCTGCAGAATGTCCTCTCTCAGCTTGGCGCCCTCCCGCTCCCGCATGGCGGTGAAGTCCGCTACGGCAAGCTCCGTCACCGCCAGCAGCCGCTCCCGGACCACGTCCAGGTCGTCCTCCTGCTTCTCCACGGTGAGCACGTCCGGGAAGCGGCCCAGGTCGATGCTGGACACCCGCAGGGATACCACTTCCGGCTCCAGCGCAGACAGGGTCTTCATGGCCTGGAGATAGCCCCGGGCCAGGGGTTCATTCACCTTTACCACCGTGGCGGCATCGCTCTCGTTGGCGATGGTGACGAGGACGTCCACCTTGCCCCGGCTCACCCGGCGCTGCACCAGGGAGCGGATGGCGTCCTCTGCAAAGATGTACGATCTGGGCAGTTTGACGGTGCAGTCCAGGTAGCGGTTGTTTACGGACTTGAGCTCTACCGTGACGCGGAAGCCGTCAAAGTTCTGTTCTCCCCGGCCATAGCCGGTCATGCTGCGGACCATCGGAATCCACTCCTATCCTCGGTTGGCCCGGTCGATGCGGGCCAGGTAAAATGCAATGAGACGGCTGAAGCCGTAGTCATAGGCGAGAAAAATGGCGTTACCCAGAAGGGTGATGGCCCACCAGGCCTGCAGCATCTGGGGAAGCATGCCCAGAAGAGCGCTGCCCATGGCAAAAACGGTCACGGTGAGCGCCAGATTGAAAAAGAGCAGTTTCAAGAGAAATTCTGCCGGTTTGGGAAATTTGCGGCCCTCAATGAGGGACTTGATCATGGGATAGAGGCCAAGCAGGATGCCATACAGCAGCACCAACAGTTTGTCCGGCACCAGCAGAGCCCCCAGGAGGGTCACCGCAGCCCAGGTGAGAAACCCCGCCCCAAGGCCTGCGGAGATCACCGCCCCTGCCGGGAGAATGCCCGCCAGGGCGGTCACAGCCAGCTTGCCGCTGGGAATGGCGGAGGCCGCCCATAGCAACAGCAGAGACAGGGCGCCCAATACCGCGGAAAAGGCGGCGGTACGGTTCTGATTTCCCCGGCGCATCTCAGCAGCGGCCTCCTCCGCAGAGGCAGTTGAGGCACATCATGGTGGTGCAGCAGTCCATGGCATCGCAGCTGGAGCCGGCGGACTGGGGCTGATAGCTGTACCCGCCCCGCTGCATCATGGCCAGCGCCTGGCGGTACTCCATGTTCTGCGGGTTCATCTGGACGGCGATCTGATAGTTCTGCCGGGCCTCGTCCAGCCAGCCCCGGCGGTATGCGATGCTTCCCATGAGAAAGTACCACTCGGCGGTCTTCATGCCGCTGCCCTGGAGCAGCTGCTCTGCGGCATCCAGAGAGCCGCTGTTGATGAGCTGCCGGGCCTGCTGATAGACGGCGGAGCTGCTCTGGGAACTGCCCTGGGAACTGCCCTGGCTGCTGTAGCTGGACTGGGAGGCGCTGCTGTATCCGCCGCCATACCCGCCGCCGCTGTATCCTCCGCCCTCTCTGCTCTTGGTGATGGCGTCGTAGGCGTCATTGATCTCCTTCATCTTCTCCTCTGCCAGGTCCGCCAGAGGATTGTCCTGATAGTTGTCCGGATGATACTTCCGGGCCAGCTCCCGATAGGCCTTTTTGATCTCAGCATCGCTGGCATCGGGGCTTACCCCCAGCACCTCATAGGGATTCCGCATGCGTGAGCGCTCCTTTGTCTGTTTTTCGGCCCCTGCCGGAATTGCGCTGCATCTCCCGCCACCGCCCGTCCAGCACGGCACACTGCACCGCCGGGATGCCGATGGTGAGAATGTTCTCCACCACCGGGGTCCAGGGCCCCAGCTCCATGAGATTGGCCGCGGAGACCGCAAGGCGCACGGAGTGGGTCATGGTGGTCTCCACGTATTCCCGCTGCTGGGAGACCCCCTCCGGAAAGCGGGCGGCCAGCGGGTTGTACCGCTGCGCCCGCCGGTCTTCCGCCAGGTCATCCCAGGCGTCTGCGATGTAGATCCAGCGCCCTGTGTGGTACAGCAGCTGGGCCAGCGGCCGCCGCATCCGGGGTCCCCCCGGGTGCTCCGCCGCCGCGGCGGCGAGGATGCTGGCAAAGGTGTCTGCCACCCGGTCCAGCGCTGGCGACTGCGCCGCCTCCAGGGCGCTGAGCTGGGTGAGATGCTCCCGCACCGCCGCATCGAAGGCGGGCCGGGCTGCAGCTGCCCTGCGATATGCCCGCCGGAAGAGCAGGGACAGAAACCTGGCGGGAAGCCCGGCGATGGGCCCCTTGTCTGAGACATCATCGCGGAGCTTGTGCCATGTGAGGAGGATGCTCTCATCCGCCGCCGCATCCATCCCCGGCCCTGTGAGACAGGCCTGGGGGGCTCGGAAGGGGTGTACCGGGCAGCGGCGGCAGTCTGTACAGGTCTGCTCCCCCGCCAGAAGAATGGCCAGAAAGGTAAAATCGTACTGCAGTGTGAGCCGGGCCAGAAAGCCGTGCCGCCGCCCCATGGCGTGGCAGAGGCCGCAGTAGGCGCCCTGGTAGAGCTCCCTCTGGGCCGGGTCCAGCTGCTGCAGGGCCGGCCTGACGTACCCGAACATCAGCCTTCCGCCGTGGGAGACGGCTCCTCCGCGCCCTCCGGGGAGGGCTCCGGCACATACTGCGTCAGCTCCACGGTGACCCGGTAGTCTGCGGTAAGCACGCCCACCACGTCCCGGTTCTCCGGGATGTGCAGCTGCACCGTGGCGGAGATGGAGTACATGCCCACAAGGCCCGGGTCGCTGCAGTCCACGGAGATCAGTATGTTCTCCTCGGAGATCCGGTCCAGGATCTCTGCGGGGCCCCGGATCTGGACATCCACCACCTGGGTGATGAGGTTGGGCACCAGGCCCTCGGGCACGTTGATGCAGCTGATGTTGGAGGACGAGAAGGTCCGGGTCTCCAGCTGCTCTTTGAAGTGAATGGCCACCGTCACCTCCCGCACGCCGCTGACGTTGTTCAGCTCATCGGAGAGGGGCACGGGATAGGTGAGCACATCGCCGTCTGAGACGGCGGCCAGGTCCACGGTGGCCAGGGTGATGGCGCCGGAGGCCTTGATGGCCTCCACCGCATCCCGAGACCCGCCTACCGTGATGCTGGTGGCGCTCATCTCCAGCTCCACCTTGTCTGCGGTGAGGCCGCCGCCATCGATGAGATTCACGGTGAGGGGGATCTGGGCCACAGCCTGCACCGGGAAGGTGACGTTTACCGTGTCCTCACTGGCCACAACCCCCAGGGCATCCATGTCCAGCACATCCCCTGCCGGGGACTCCAGCTGGAACGGGAAGTCTCCCGTCACGGTGTCTGTGAGCTCGGTGTCGCTGATGGTCACTACGGCGTAGCGGATCTGGTTCACGTTCTCCAAAATGCCGCTCACCGTGATCTTGTTGGGGTAGATCACAAAGTCGCTGTCCACGCCGGCCAGATACCCCTCCGCGGCGCTGCCGGTAAAGCGGCCCACCACTTCGATCTCCCGGGAGCTGGTGCGGGCCACGTCCACCCGCAGGGAGCTGCCGTTGATGCCGTACTCCACCGAGACATCGTCCCGGCTGATGCCGCTGGGCGGGCTCACGATGTACGCCACCGTCTGGGTGCCGTCTGTGGTGATGCCGGACACGTTGGCGGTCACGGTGAGGGTGTTTCGGTCCAGGTTGCTCAGGATGGAGGGCACCGCCCGCACCGTGATGGATACGGTGTAGTCCCCCTGAATCCGCAGGTTGCGCTCCTCCAGTACGTCTGTGCCGGCGAAGGTCACCGGGATGCTGTCTATGGTCTTGGACTCCGGCTCGGTGGAGCCCGAGGTGTAGTACAGCCACAGGGAAAAGGAGATCACCAGAGAGACCAGAATCAGAAAGATGTTGCTGGATGTGATCCGTTTGATGGTGTCGCGCAGCTTTTTCAAGACGCCCTCTCTGTTGCGGTCTCCCTCCGGAGACGGCTGGGAGGGCTCTTTCGCCGTCTGCTGGGGAACACCGCTCTGCTGTTGTGCCTGCATCTGCCTCACCGCCCTTTTGGCCTTGTCCTGTTCCGTCATGGATCAGGCGTTTTTCCGGGCGTTGCCGATGCCGAACGGCTTGGCCTTCGGTGCCCGTTTCGGTTCCTTTTCGGGACCTCTGTTCTCATCCCGGACCAGTTCCAGGGTGAGCCTCTCTTTCAACTCCTCCGGGGTGAGCCGGCGGGTGATGGTGCCGCCCACCGCCACGGAGATGGTGCCGGTCTCTTCCGAGCACACCGCCACCACGGCATCGTTGCTCTCACTGCAGCCGATGGCCGCCCGGTGGCGCATCCCCAGCTCCTTGTCCAGGGCCATGCCGGTGAGGGGCAAGGTGCAGCCGGCGGCGATGATGCGGCCTTTCCGGACGATGATGGCGCCATCGTGGAGGGGCGCCTTGTTCCAGAAGAGGTTTTTCAACAGCTCCTCATCGATCCGGCAGTCCAGGCGGGTGCCGCTGCCGATGATGTCGTCCAGCACGGTGTCCCGCTCGAAGACCATGAGGGCACCCACCTTTTCCCTGGCAAAGGCGGTATAGGCCTTCACCGTCTCATCGATGGCCTGGATGGTGTCGTCCTCCTCGTTGGAGGCGATGATGAGGTCTGTAAAGCGGACGCTGCCCATCTTCTCCAGCATCAGGCGGATCTCTTTCTGGAAGATCACGATCACCGCCAGAAAGCCGATGCCCATGGCGCCGTTTAAGATGGTGCGCGTGACCCGCAGCTGCATGATGTTGGCCAGCACCATAAAGGCCACCAGGAGCAGCAGGGCCCGCATGACCTGCCCGAGACGGCTGTTCTGGCAGAATTTCAGCAGCATGAAGATGCCGAACGCCACGATCACGATGTCGATGACGTCCACAATGCCGATCATCGAGAAGTACTCCGGAAAGGCCTTGATGATGTTTTGCAGCGTTTCTCTGAACTCAGGCATAGCGCAATCCCCCCTCCGCACTGGCGAAGTCCTACGGGCAGCGTGTGGCAGCCAGGTAGGTTGCCAGACGCTGCAGCATTATATCATATACCGGTTGAGAATGGCAAGGGAATGGTGAAAATTTCACAATTCCAAGCAGAGGCGGCTTTTTGCCTGATTTTCCGCCATTTTTCACAAAAAGAGGCTGAAGCGGCGCGGGAAAACGCCGTTTCAGCCTGGATCGCGTCAGCCGGGATGCCGGTTTGGACAGGTGTGGAGGATGCGCCGCACCGCTGAGGCCGCGGCATCCGTCTCCTCCGGCCGGTTAAAGGCGGAGAAGCTGAAGCGCACCGTGCCGGTCCGCAGCGTCCCCGCCGTCTGGTGGGCCAGAGGGGCGCAGTGGAGTCCGGCCCGCACCGCAATTCCCTGCCCGGCCAGCCGCTCCCCCAAGGTCTCCGGGTCCATGCCCTCCGACGTGATGGACAACACCCCCGCCATGTGGGGCCCCTGATAGACCGAGACGCCGGGAATTCCCTGCAGCTGTCCTGCCAGCCGATGGGTGAGCTGCATCTCGTGGCGGAGGATTGTGCCGGGGGTCTTTCGCCGGACGAAGCGGATCCCCTCCAGCAGCCCCGCCGCCCCGCAGACGTTGTGGGTGCCCGCCTCCAGCCGGTCCGGGAGGAAGTCCGGCATCTCCTGCTGCCGGGAGAGGCTGCCGGTGCCGCCGTAGAGCAGCGGCATAGCATCCCCGCCGCAGAGGAGGAGCCCGGTGCCCTGGGGCCCATACAGGCCCTTGTGCCCGGGCATGGCCACAAAGCTGGCGCCCCACCCCGCGAGGTCCACCGGCAGCGTGCCGGCCCCCTGGGAGGCGTCCACGATCAGGGGGACCCCCTTCTCCCGGCAGAGGGCGGCGATCCGGTCTATGGGCAGAAGGAAGCCGAACACATTGGAGACCATGGTGCACACCACTGCAGCCATGGGGGTGTGCAGGGCCTCGGCAAAGGCCTCCACCGCGGCGTCCTGGTCGAAGAGGGGGCTGCGGGCCACAAAGATCCGGGCGCCGGCGGCCCGCAGGGGTCTTGTAACCGCGTTGTGCTCGTAGCCGGAGAGCAGCACCGGGTCTCCCGGGCGGACCAGAGACCGGATGGCGATGTTCAGCCCGTGGGTGGCGTTGCCGGTGAGGATGACCTGCTCCGGGTTGGGCACCCCGAAGAGGGACGCCGCCTCCTCCCGGAGATGGAACATCACATCGGCGGCCTCGGCGCTGGCGGGATAGCCGCCGCGGCCGGGGCTGGCGAGGTGGGTCATGGCCCAGGCGGCGGCCCGGGGCACAGACGCGGGCTTCTGCAGTGTGGTGGCGGCGCTGTCCAGGTAGATCATAGCACCGCCTCGCTGTACTCCCCGGCCGCGGACTGGACAAACACCTGTTTCGGGGGCAAACCCTCCCGCCGCAGCAGTACCAGGGCGTCTGCCAGCCGCTTTTCCCCCACCCGCACGCAGTATCCGCAGCCGTCTTTGGCAATGCGCCCGGGGGTGCGCATCACGGTGCCGGCAATCCCTCCCCGCTCCAGTATGCGGGCCGTGCGCTGCGCGTAGGTCAGGGAGCGGCAGAGAATCAAGTAGTGAACCATCGGCCCAGCCTTCCTTTCCGAAGCGGATGGCCTGGGGCCATCCGCAGGGAGACGCCGAAGCGCCCCTCCCAGTGCAGCATATGCTCCGGGAGGGGCGCAGGTTCCAGTCTGAAAAGAAGTTGAACGAAGGCCGGGTGGGTGCTACGCGGTCTCCTCCAGCAGCGCCACGGCGTGGGCGGCCATGCCCTCGCCGGTGCCGGTGAAGCCCAGTCTCTCCTCGGTGGTGGCCTTTACGTTCACCCGCTGGGCGGGGATGCCGATCACCTCCGCCAGCTTCTGCCGCATCTCCGGCACATAGGGGGCCAGCTTTGGCCGCTGGGCGATCACCGTGGCGTCCACGTTGCCCACCCGAAAGCCATGGGCCGTGAGCATGTCCATCACCCGCCCCAGCAGGATGAGGCTGGAGATGCCCTCGTAGGCGGGGTCGGTGTCCGGGAACGCCCCGCCGATGTCGCCGAGGCCGGCTGCCCCCAGAAGGGCGTCCATCACCGCGTGGGTGAGCACATCGGCATCGGAGTGGCCCAGAAGGCCCTTGTCCCAGGGGATCTCCACCCCGCCCAGGATCAGCTTGCGGCCCTCTACGATTCGATGTACGTCATATCCGTGTCCGATTCGCATCAGCCCAGCGCCTCCCGGTCCAGAATGGCCTCTGCCAGGGTGAGGTCCTGGGGCGTGGTGAGCTTGATGTTTCGCTCACTGCCCGGGGTGAGGACCACCTGCATGCCGAGGCGCTCCACCGCCATGCAGTCGTCTGTGAGGTCTGCCCTGTCGTCCAGGGCCTTTTGCAGGGCCGCCCGGATGAGATCGGCGTCAAAGACCTGGGGGGTCTGTACGGCCTGGAGGAGAGACCGGTCCAAGGTGGTCTTCACGATGCCGCCCTGCACCTGCTTTACCGTGTCCTTCAGGGGGATGGACGGGGCCGCGGCGCCGTTCTTCCCCGCCTGCTCCACCGCGGCCTGGATCACCTCAGCGGGCACCAGAGGCCGGGCGGCATCGTGGATGGCGATGAGGTTGGCGTCCCGGCGGGCCTCCAGGGTGCCGAGACGGGCGGACTGCGTGCGGGTGGCGCCGCCCCGAATCACCTTTGAGACCTTGTCCAGCCCGTTCTCCTTACAGAGGGCCGCCACCGGGCCGATCAGGTCGTCCCGGGTCACCACCACGATCTCCTGGATACAGGGCGCGGCCTGGAAGGCGCGGATGGAGCGGAGAATCACCGGCTCCCCCGCCAGTTCTGCCGTGAGTTTGTCAAAGCCCATGCGGGCCGAACTGCCGGCGGCCACGATCACCGCCGTACAGATGCGTTCCGGTTCCTTCTTACGGAATTTGGATAGGAAATCCATGCAAAACGTCCCCCGATTAACCTGCGAAAAGGAGCCCTGAGGCTCCTTTTGCATCGTTTGTTATGAACCGCTTAACAGCTGGTCTACTTCGGCCTCCACGGTCTCGTACGGCACGTCCCTGGCCAAAACCAGCTCAGAGATGAGAATCTGCTTGGCCATGTGGAGCATTTTCCGCTCCCCATTGGACAGACCGCGCTCGGCCTCCCTGGCCATCAGCCCCTTGATTACCCTTGCCACTTCCAGTAAATTTCCGCTCTTGAGTCTCACCATGTTTTCCCGATACCGGCGATTCCAATTCTGGGTCATATCCACCGTGATGGACTGCATCTCCTGCATGATGTTTGCCGCCTCATCGTTGGAGACCACGGGACGCACACCGATCTCTTCGCTGGTGGCGGTGGGAATCATCACCATCATGCTCCCAGTGGAGAGCTTCAGCATGTAATAGTCCTGTACCTTCCCGGCTACCTTCTGCTGCACGATGGAGTCTATGACACCTGCCCCATGCATGGGGTGAACCACCTTGTCGCCTACCTGATACACAGAAACCACCTCCCCACAGAATCAGGGTGCACAAGTACCTGCTAGAGATTATACACGATTCTATGTGAAATGGCAAGAAAAATTTTTCGAAAAAGCTGGAATCGTGAAAATTTCATCATACTCTGCGTATTCGACTGCCAGAGATGGTTTCCACATGTATGAATGTAAATATATGTCTGACACTGTTCGGTATTGTTGGAATTTAATGGATTACGCCGTGCCCAGGCGGTTGGCGCACCAGGGGCTCAATGAGGCGCAGACAGGAGACGCTCCCCTGGGGTTCTGCGGGAAACATCTCCTGTCTGGTTTCGATCTGGTTGCATCGCTCGGGGTTATCGAACGGCGCACTGCAGGGTGCCGAGGGAGGAAATCTCCACGGCGATGGTGTCCCCGGGGTGCATGGGGCCCACGCCGGCGGGGGTGCCGGTGGCGATCACATCGCCGGGCTCCAGGGTCATGGCGGCGGTGATAAAGGCGATGAGCTCCGGCACCGGGGTGATGAAGTCCTCCGTGTAGCCGTGCTGCACCACCTTGCCGTTCAGCCGGGTGGTGAGCTCCAGATGGGCGGGGTCCAGGTCCGTCTCGATCCAGGGGCCCATGGGACAGAAGCCGTCCATGGACTTGCCGCGGGTCCACTGCCCATCGTGCTGCTGGATGTCCCTTGCGGTGGCATCGATGAGGCAGGTGTAGCCCAGCACATAGTCTGCAAAGTCTTCAGGCTTTACATCCTTTGCCCTGCGCCGGATCACCACGCCCAGCTCCCCCTCGTAGTCGAAGCGCTGGACGAAGGACGGGGCGTGCAGAACACCGTTGGGGTGGTTTACCGTGTTGGGCCCCTTCATGAAGAGCACCGGGAATCCCGGGGGCTCGGCGCCCATCTCCCGGGCGTGCTCGGCGTAGTTCTTACCCACACAGAGGATCTTGGTGGGCTCTGCCGGCGCCAGCAGGTCACACTGGTCCAGCGGGCAGGTCTCCCCGGTGTATGCCAGGGCCTCATAGGGGGCTGTGGCCAACAGCTTTACGGTGTTGTCCTCCAGGACGCCCCAGCGGGCGCCCTCTGGGGTCTTGATACGCACATATCTCATGCTTTCCCCTCCACATACTGCGCGATCTCGGCGATTACCTCTGCCTTGCCGTCCCCTTTCTCAGCTGAAAAGGGAATTACCTTTACAGACTCTGGCAGTTCCAGGGTGGCGCGGATCAGCGCCAGGTTGCCTTCGATCTCGCTTTTTTTCAGTTTGTCCAGCTTGTTGGCCAGCACCACATAGCGTCCATCGGCCTGCAGAAGGAGGTCGGACATGGTGCGGTCGTCCTGGGTGGGTTTGTGTCTTGCGTCTACGATGAGAAGATTGAGGGAGCGGTCCTTCTGCTCGGCAAACCACCGCTCCATCAGCACTGCCCAGCGCTGCTTTTCCGCGGCGGACACCTTGGCGTATCCGTACCCCGGCAAGTCCACCAGGTAAAAGCGGCCCTCGATGCGGAAGTAGTTCACCTGCGTGGTCTTGCCAGGCACCGCCCCCACCCTGGCAAAGTTCTTGCGGTTTACGATCCGGTTGATCACCGAGGACTTCCCCACATTGCTCCGGCCGGCAAACACCACCTGGGGCATGCCATCGTGGAGAAAGTCCTGGGGCTTTCCGGCGGAGCGGACGTACTCGGCCTTGTTCCAGTTGATGCTCATGGGCACCTCACTGGGTGAGGGGGACCCCGGGAGCGGTCCCTGCGATGGACGGCAGGTTTAGAATGGGGGCGGTGTCCGAGGCCAGGGGCTGGGAGCAGAGGGCCTCCGCCAGCACTTGATCCGCCTCACCCACCGGGATGAAGTGCAGGGCCGCCTTTACCATCGGGTCGATCTCCTCCAGATCCGGCACATTCTTCTGGGGGATGAGCACCGTGGAGATGTGGTTTCGCATGGCCGCCATGGTCTTCTCCCGGAGTCCGCCGATGGGCAGCACCCGGCCCCGGAGGGTTACCTCGCCCGTCATGGCGATGTCCTGCCGCACAGGGATGCCGGTGAGGGCAGATACCACCGCCGTGGTGATGGCGATGCCGGCGGACGGGCCGTCCTTGGGGACCGCGCCCTCCGGAAAGTGGACGTGGATGTCCTGCTCTTTGTAGAAGTTGGGGGCCAGGCCCAGCTGCGTTGTCCGGCTGCGGATAAAGGTGATGGCGGCCTCGCAGGACTCCTTCATCACGTCTCCCAGATTGCCGGTGAGGGTGAGCTTTCCCGTGCCGGGGACGGCGTTGGCCTCCACCTGGAGAAGCTCGCCGCCGGCTGCAGTCCAGGCCAGCCCGTTTACCACGCCCACCAAATCCTCCTCCTGGGGAATGCTGTCCATGTATTTCGGGGCGCCCAGGAATTTCTCCAGGTCCCCTGCCCCCACGGATACGGTCCTCTTGTTGCTCCGGACGATCTCGATGGCGGCCTTGCGGCAGATGGCGGCAATGCGCCGCTCCAGAAGCCGGACGCCGGCCTCCTTCGTGTAGCGGGTGATGATGCCGCGGATGGCGTCATCGGACACTTTCAGGTTTTTGCCGTTCATGCCGTGGCGCTTCAGCTCCCGGGGCAGCAGGTGCAGCTTTGCAATCTGCAGCTTCTCGTTGTCCGTGTAGCTGGGCAGCTCGATAACCTCCATCCGGTCCAGCAAGGGCTTGGCGATGGTCTCGGTGGTGTTGGCGGTGGTGATGAAGATCACGTCAGAGAGGTCGAAGGGGATCTCCAAAAAGTGGTCCCGGAAGGTGCTGTTCTGCTCGCCGTCCAGCACCTCCAGCAGCGCTGAGGCGGGGTCTCCCCGGCCGTCTGAGCCCACCTTGTCGATCTCGTCCAGCAGCAGCACCGGGTTGGAGGTGCCGGCCTGGCGGATGCCGGCGATGATGCGGCCGGGCATGGCGCCGATGTAGGTCTTCCGGTGGCCCCGGATGTCCGCCTCGTCCCGGATGCCGCCCAGGGAGATGCGGGCCATCTTGCGGTTCATGGCTCCCGCCACGCTCATGGCGATGGAGGTCTTCCCCACCCCCGGCGGGCCCACCAGGCAGATCACCTGTCCCTTCAGAGAGGGGGACAGCTGCTTTACCGCCACAAACTCCAGGATGCGCTCCTTCACCTTCTCCAGGCCGTAGTGATCCTGGTTCAGAGCCTCCTCCACCTTGGACACCTGGATGTCCTCCTCGCTCTTCACAGACCAGGGCAGCTCGAGACAGGTGTCCAGGTAGTTGCGCAGCAGGGCGGCCTCCGAGGAGCCGGAGGGCTGCTTTTTCAGGTGGTCCAGCTCGTGGTTCAGCTTTTCCGCCACGGCCTGGGGCAGATTGGCCGCCTCAATGCGGTGGCGGTAGTCCTGGATCTCCTCGGTATCCTCCCCGTCCCCCAGCTCTTTCTGCAGCACTCGAATCTGCTCCCGGAGGTAGTACTCCCGCTGATTGGACTGCAGCTGGTCTCGGAGCTTGGCGTTGATGTCGGACTCCGCCTGCATGATCTCCACCTCGCGGTTGAGGACCTTGGTGAGCAGGGCGATCCGGCCGGCGGGACGGGTCTCCTCCAGCAGCGCCTGCTTGTCTTCAAACCGCAGGGGCAGGTTTTGGGCGGCGCAGTCCGCGTAGTGGCCGGGATCTTTGATGTCCATCATCCGCACCAGCAGGTCCGGGCTCACCCGATCGGAGAGCTGCCGGAAGTGGTCTACCATCATCAGGATGGTGCGCATGGCGGCCTCCTGGCGCTTGGTGAGGGCCCGGGTCTGCTCCTGAGACTGGATGGGCTGGACCTTTGCGGTGAGATAGGGATCGCGGGAGACCCCCTCGATCAGCCGGCCCCGGGAGATGCCGTCCACCACCATGCGGATGGAGTTGTCCCGGAGGCGGAGAATCTGCTTGATGGTGGCGATGGTGCCCATTTTATAGAGCCGCTCAAAGTCCACGATCTCCGTGGTGAGGTCCCGCTGGGTCACCAAAAAGATCTCCCGGCTGCTGTTGAGGGCGGCATCCACTGCCCGGATGGAGGACTCCCGGCCGATGTCGAACTGCAGGGTCAGCAGAGGGAACACCGTCAGTCCCCTGAGAGGCAGTACCGGAAGAACCCGCTGTTCTGGCTGCTGTACGGCTTCCTGGCCCATTTCGAAAATCACTCCTTCAAAATAGCGCGGGAGGGACGGAACATCCGCCCCTCCCGTCTTCCCTTTTGTATGCGTCAGGACACGTTGCCCCTGGCGCGGACTCTGCCCCCGTTTTGCGGTTTCAGCTGGGCGTGGCCCAGCCGGGGGCGGGCGTTGTTGCTGTCCCGCACGATCTCCGGGGGTTTCTCCCCGCGGATGGTCTCTGCGGTGACGGTCACCTTGACGATGCTCTCGTCCGAGGGCACTTCGTACATGATGGGCGTCATGACCTCTTCCAGCACGGCGCGGAGGCCGCGGGCGCCGATCTTGCGCTCCACCGCCTTGTCTGCCGCTGCCACCAGGGCCTCCTGGGTGAACTCCAACTCCACTTTGTCGTACTCCAGGAGCTTCTTGTACTGCTTCACCAGGGCGTTCTTGGGCTCGGTGAGGATCTGTACCAGCTGCTGGGGGTCCAGCGCCTTCAGGGTGGTCACCACAGGCAGGCGGCCCACCAGCTCGGGGATCAGGCCGAACTTCAGCAGGTCGTGGGGCTGTATGTCCTTAAAGATATCCACATCCAGGCGATCCCGGGCGGTGCGCACGGTGGCGCCGAAGCCGATGGTCTTCTGGTCCAGCCGGCGCTCGATGATCTGGTCCAGGCCCTCAAAGGCGCCGCCGCAGATGAAGAGGATGTTCTTGGTGTCCACCTGCATGAACTCCTGGTGGGGGTGCTTGCGGCCGCCCTGGGGCGGGACATTGGCCACAGTGCCCTCCAGAATCTTCAGCAGTGCCTGCTGTACGCCCTCGCCGGAGACATCGCGGGTGATGGACGTGTTCTCGCTCTTGCGGGCGATCTTATCCACCTCATCGATGTAGATGATGCCACGCTCGGCCAGCTCCATGTCGTAGTCCGCCGCCTGTACCAGGCGCAGCAGGATGTTCTCCACGTCATCGCCCACGTAGCCGGCCTCGGTGAGGGTGGTGGCATCGGCGATGGCAAAGGGCACCCGCAGAATCCGGGCCAGGGTCTTGGCCATCTCGGTCTTGCCGCAGCCCGTGGGGCCTACCATCAGGATGTTGCTCTTCTGGAGCTCCACATCGTCCCCGCCGCCGAAGTAGATGCGCTTGTAGTGGTTGTACACCGCCACGGTGAGCGTCTCTTTGGCCGCCTGCTGGCCGATGATATACTGGTCCAGAATGGAGACCATCTCTTTGGGGGTGGGGATCACATCCGGCATGTCAGCCAGGTTGACCGGCTTGTTCTCCTCTTCATCGTTGAGGATGTTCACGCAGAGGTTCACGCACTCGTTGCAGATATAGGCACCGGGTCCGGCAATGATCCGCTCTACCTGCTCCTGGTGCTTGCCGCAGAACGAACACCGCACGGACCTGTGATTATCTTTTGGCATATGAAAATCATCCTTTCAGGAATCCTCTGCGCGAGTGAGGCCGTGCCCTCCCGCCGCAGGGGACTCTCAGGCATCAGCGGTGCTCGATGATCTTGTCGATCAGGCCGAACTCCAGGGCCTCCTGGGCGCTCATGAAGTTGTCCCGCTCGGTGGCGGCCACGACCTCGTCCATAGAGCGGCCTGTGTTCTTGGCCAGAATCTCGTTCAGCCTTGCCTTGATGGCCTCCAAACGCTTGAGGTGAATGGCCATGTCGGTGATCTGCCCCTGGGTGCCGGCAGAGGGCTGGTGGATCATGATCTCCGCGTTGGGGAGGGCAATCCGCTTGCCCTTGGTGCCGGAGGACAGCAGGAAGGCACCCATGGAGGCGCACATGCCCACGCAGATGGTAGCCACATCGCACTTGATGTACTGCATCGTGTCGTAGATCGCCATGCCGTCCGTGACGCTGCCGCCGGGGCTGTTGATATAGAACTGAATGTCCTTGTCCGGATCCTGAGACTCCAGATACAGGAGCTGAGCGACCACCAGGGACGCGGTGGTGGGGTTCACTTCCTCGCCGAGGAAGATGATCCGGTCGTTTAAGAGACGGGAGAAGATGTCGTAGGAACGCTCTCCTCTGCCGGTCTGCTCAATTACATAGGGAACCAGGCTCATGAAATTACTCCTTCCAGATATCGTTCGCTGGCTGCGGACATTATACCCAAAGGGAAAAGGAAATTATTCCTCTTCCGCAGCGGGCTGCTCATCGGGTGCCTCAACAGGCTCCCCATCGGACGCCTCAACGGGCTCTTCATCGGACGCCTCTTCCATCGCTTCTGCTCCCGCTTCCTCTTCGCCCATGTTGGCGGAGAAACCGTAGTGCTTTTCCAGAAGCTTGAGGGCCTTGCGGCGCTTGGACTCGCGGATGGAGAAGTCTCTGTTGTCTGCCTCGATGTCCTGTTCGTCTGCCTCCAGGTTCTCACCCTTGGCGATGGCGTCCAGAACAATGAACTCCTTGTACTGCTCCTCGAACTCTTTGCGCCATTCGGCTTCGAAGGCAGCGGGGGTGACGCCCTGCTGTCTGGCGTAGACGTCCAGGGTCAGGTTGTAGCTATTCAGCTTCTTCTCCGTGTCTTCCCTCTCCTGGCTGACGTTGTAGTCCAGGATCTGGGCGGGAATCTCCACGGTGACCATGTCCTTCAGGGCCTGCAGGATAGCGATGCCATACTGGTTGTTGGCGTTGACGGCGGCCTGCTTTTTCAGCTGGACCTCGGTGTCTGCCCGCAGCTCTTCCAGGGTGTCGAACTCAGAGACGTCCTTAGCCAGCTCATCGTCCATGGGGGGCATATCCGTGTACTTCACGGTTTGGATGAGGGTGTGGAAGACGGCCTCCTTGCCGGCCAGACTGGCCTCCTGGTAGTCCTCCGGGAAGGTGATGGTGACGTCTACCGCATCGCCGGCGGAGTGGCCGAGAAGCTGGTCCTCGAAGCCGGGGATAAAGGTGTTGGAGCCCAGCTTCAGGGCATAGTTGCTGGCGGAGCCGCCCTCGAAGGGCACGCCATCGATGGTGCCCTGAAAATCGATCTCCACGACATCCTGGTCCTTGCAGGGCTCGGTGCTCTCCACGAGGCGGGAGGCCCGGAGCTGATAGTTCTTCATCTCCTGATCCACGTCCTCCTCGGTGACGGGGATCTCCTTCTTCTCAATCTGCAGATCCAGATAGCCGGTGAGCTCCTGCTCGGGCATCACGGTGCAGACATAGGTGATCTCCAGATCGCCGTTCTCGGCGATGTTGGTGCCCTCCACGCCGGCGGGGCACTCGGGCATCACGCCGGACTCCTTCAGGACCTCGGGGAAGACCTCCCTGATGCACTGATCGGCGGCGTCATCGGTGAAGATGGTGGCGCCGTAGAACTGCTCAATGATCTTGCGGGGCACCTTGCCCTTGCGGAAGCCGGGAATCTGGATGCTGCCGCGGTTCTTGCGGTAGATTTTATCCACTGCACTGTTGAAGGTTTTGGCGTCCACAACGGCAACGATGTGAACCTCAAAATTCTCCTGCTTTTCTACGCTTTTGATTGTCATGATTGTATTTCCTCCAAAGGGACCTACGGTACCTCTCACCGCGTCCCGACTTTCTAGCAATCTCGCATTCTACCAGATGGAACCGAGAAATTCCACTGCTTTTTCTACTCAATCTGAAATTTTTTTCGGGCAGAATCCTACATAGTCCGACGAAACCAGGCGATATTGCACACCATCCCGCTCTCCGGTCTCCGCCAGCCGGTGGCTGTTGCCGTGGAGATGGCCGTAGCAGCAGATGCGCACCTGGTAGCGCTGCAGCAGCTCCAGGACCTCTTCACAGCGGTATCCCTGGTACAGTGGCGGGTAGTGGAGAAAGCAGTATTTCTCGTGCTCCCCTGCCGCCTTCAGCGAGGCCTCCAGCCGGATGAGCTCCCGGCGGAAGACCTTTTCCGATTGAGGGGTGCCATTCTCCTCGTAGAACCAGCCGCGGGTTCCGCAGAGGGCGATGTCACCATAGAAGGTACAATTGTTGTGCAGGATGTGCAGGGTGTGAAACCCGTTGGCCGCAAAGAAGGCGTTCATCTTGGTCACGGTGTTCCACCAGAAGTCGTGGTTTCCCTTTATGATCCACTTCTCCCCGGGAAGCCGGTCTAAGAACGCGAAGTCCTCCCTGGCCTGCTCCAGGCCCAGGGCCCAGGAGATGTCCCCGCAGAGCACCACGGTGTCTGTCTCCGAGACCTGGGAGAAACCCTCCTCCAGCCGCTGCACGTAGTTCTCCCAGCCGGCGCCGAACACCTCCATGGTCTTGGAGGGGTTGCCCAGCGCCAGGTGGGTGTCTCCGATGGCATATAACGCCATGAATTTACTTCAGGAAGTCCCGCACGACCTGCTCCATCTCTCCCTTTTCCGCCACGGCGCCGAAGCGGGGACGGCGGCCGCGGAGCCTGGCCAGCGGCGCCGGCACCGGCACGCCGGTCTCCTCGGCGATCTGGTCCAGCACGTCCAGGCCCTTGCGGTGCTCGTGAATGCCCAGGGAATCCAGCACGCTGTTGCAGAACTTGAAGGGGCTGGCGGTGGAGACCACCACGGTGGGCGCCCGGTCTCCGGTCTCGGCCCGGTACTCGTCCAGCACATGGAAGGCCACTGCGGTGTGGGGGTCGATGAGGTAGTGCTTCTGCTCCCACATCTCGGCGATCTTGGCCCGGGTCTGGTCCTCATCGCACCAGCCGGCGGCGAAGAGGTTCTGCATCCGGGCGCGGAGGGCGGAGCTCACCCGGTAGCTGCCGATCTCGCTGAGCTGATTCATATACTCCCGCACCTTGCGGTCGTCCCGGTTGGAGATCTCGAAGATCATCCGCTCCAGGTTGCTGGAGATCAGGATGTCCATGGAGGGTGAGATGGTGTTGTAGAAGGTGCGGTTGCGGTCGTAGACGCCGGTCTTCAGAAAATCGGTGAGCACGTTGTTGCTGTTGGAGGCGCAGATCAGCCGGTGGACCGGCACGCCCATGGTCTTGGCGTAGTAGGCGGCCAGGATGTTGCCGAAGTTGCCGGTGGGGACGCAGAAGTTGATCTCCTCGCCCCGGGAGATGGCGCCGTTGCGCAGCAGGTCGCAGTAGGCGGAGATATAGTAGACGATCTGGGCCAGAATGCGGCCCCAGTTGATGGAGTTTGCCGAGGACAGGAAGTAGCCCTTCTCGGTGAGATCTGCTGCCAGGGCCTCATCGGCGAACAGCTTCTTCACGCCGGTCTGGGCATCGTCAAAGTTGCCCTTCACCGCGCAGACGGCGACATTGCCGCCCTCCTGGGTGAGCATCTGCAGCTCCTGGATGTCGGACACGCCGTCCTTGGGATAGAAGACCAGAACTTTGGTCTTGTCCACGTCCCGGAAGCCCTCCAGGGCGGCCTTGCCGGTGTCGCCGGAGGTGGCCACCAGGATGCAGACGTCCCGCTTCTCATCGCTCTTGCCCAGAGAGGCCACCAGCAGGTAGGGCAGGATCTGCAGGGCCATGTCCTTGAAGGCGCAGGTGGGGCCGTGCCAGAGCTCCAGGCACCAGGAGCCGTCTCCCATGTCCCGTACCGGCGCTATGTCGGGATCGGAGAACTTCACCCCGCCGTAGGCCGCGTCTGCATAGGAGGACAGCTCGGAGCTGGAGAAGCCCTCCAGAAAGCCGTTCATCACATAGACCATCCGCTGCTGATAGGACATGTCCTTCAGGGTGTCCAGTGCGCTGGCGGGAAGACGGGGCACCACCGCAGGGGTCAGCAGACCGCCGTCCGGAGCCAGTCCCTTGACGATGGCCTGGGCTGCGGTAATGCGCAAATCCTTGTTTCTTGTGCTCAGATAGTTCATAGAATTTGGCGCAGATACCCCCGAGGCATCGCCTGGGGGAGGAAGCGCCATGCCTCCCTCATATCAGTATTTTCCCGGCCCACGGCGCCGGGATGTGTAGATGGCTTGCTCAGAGCGCGGCGCCCTCTGCCGCTGTGCGGAGCAGCCGCATCAGGTTGCCGGCAAAGAAGTCCTCCAGAAGCCCCTGGGAATAGCCGCGCTGGGTGAGGTATTCATACAGGCCGGTCAGGGCATCCACCGCGGGAAGGGCATCGATGGTGTCGCACCCGTCCCAGTCCCCGCCCAGGGCCACGCACTGGGCGCCGCCCAAAGAGAGAATGTGGTCCAGATGCCGCCGGACGGTGTCCAGGCTCTCCTCGCCGCCCAGAAAGTCCCGGTAGAAGTTCAGCCCGATGACGCCTCTGCTCTCTATTATCGCAGTAATTTGGTCATCCGTCAAGTTTCTTGAGTGGCCGCAGACAAATTTTGCGTTGGAATGGCTGGCGAGAATGGGCCCGCCCAGGGCTGCCACGTCCCAGAACCCCGGCTCAGAGAGGTGGGAGACGTCTGGGAGAATGCCGAGACGGCGCATCTCCCGGACGAAGTCCTTGCCCTGTTGGGTGAGCCCCTGCTCCGGGCGGTCCATGTGGGAGCCGGAGAGGGCGTTGGCGTGGTTCCAGGTGAGGTTGATGCAGACCACCCCGGCGTCCTTGGCCTCCTGAAGGCGGGCGATGTCGCAGCCGATGAGCTCCGCCCCCTCGATGGAGAGAAACGCCGCCGCCAGACCCTGCCGGTGGGCTGCCTCTGCCTCTTCCGGGGTGCGGCAGTGGCGGATTCTCCCTTGGTTGGCCTCCATCTGTTCCCGGAAACAGCGGAGCAGTTGGTGATATCGCGGCTCCACATGCTCGCCGGTGGCAAAGAGGGCAAAGATCTGGTTGTACTCGGTGAATGCCGCCTCGGCGCGGTCCAATGAGACCATGCCGCCGGCATCGGCCAGGCTCTCCCCTGTCTGCAAAATGCGGGCGATGGTGTCGCAGTGGGCGTCAAAGACGGGAATGGGCAGTTTCATGTGCGCTCCTCCTCCGGGACGGCAAACCCGTCCAGCTGCATTTGCGCCTGTTCGGCGTAGAACTTCCTGAGGTAGCTCTGCCGGTGGATGGGACAGGCGCCCAGCTGCTCCAATGCCCGGTAGTGGGCGGCGGTGCCGTATCCCTTGTGCTGGGCAAAGCCGTAGCCGGGGTACTGGAGATCCATCTCCTCCATGTGGCGGTCCCGGCTCACTTTGGCCAGAATAGAGGCCGCGGCGATGGAGGCGGAGAGGCTGTCTCCCTTCACCAGAAGCCGGTGGGGCGCCGTGATGGCGTGACGTCTCCCCCGGTCCCGGTTGCCATCGACCAGGGCGAAATCCGCCGGGGGATTCAGCTGGGCAAAGGCGTCCTGCATGGCCTTCATCCGGCAGCTCAGGATGTCTGTGGCATTGATCTCCTCCGGCTCCACCCAGGTCACGGCCCAGGCGATGGCCTGCTCCCTGATCTCATCGAAGAGTTTGGCCCGGCGGACGGGGGTGACTTGCTTGGAGTCGTTGAGATAGGGCAGTTCCAGGCCGTCCGGCAGGACTACCGCTGCGGCGTAGAGCCGACCCGCCAGCGGGCCGGCGCCGGCCTCATCGCAGCCGCAGACGGCCACGTACCCGGCCTCGTGTGCCTCCCGCTCGTAGCGCCAGAGATCAGCCATGGCCGCCCTCCTCTGCCGGCTCCAGGGTGAACCGGCCCAGGCGGCCTGCCCGGAACTCGTCCAGCAGCACTCGGGCCATCCGCTCGGTGTCCGCCTCTCCGCCGGAGATTTTCATCCCCCGGCGGACGGCTGCGGCCTCCAGAATGCGGTACCCATAGGCGGTGTCGTTCTCCTCCTCCTGCCGCGGGGGCAGCTCCGGCAGCTTGTATGCGGTGCGCAGCGCATCGGGATACCGCCGGGCCAAGAGGGCCATGAGGCGGCATCCCAGTGTCTCTGTATCTAGAATTTCATCCTTCACCGCGCCGGTGAAGGCCAGGTGAAGTCCGGTGGTCTCATCCTCAAACCGGGGCCAGAGGATACCCGGGGTGTCCAAGAGGTCCAGGCCGGCATCGATGGAGATCCACTGCTTTCCCCGGGTGACGCCTGGCTTATCCGCCGCCTTCGCGGTTTTCCGGCCCGCTACCTTATTGATGAAGGTGGATTTGCCCACGTTGGGGATGCCCACCACCATGACCCGCACCGGGCGTCCCACCTGGCCCCTTGCCCTCCAGGCCTCGATTTTGTCCTTCAGGACCTCCCGCACGGTGGCGGAGAATCTGGATACCCCTTTGCCGCTCTTGGCGTCTGTTTCCAGAACACCCAGGCCGTCCCGCTGATAGAGGGCCATCCACGCGGCGGTCTCTTTGGGGTCTGCCTGGTCTGTGCGGTTGAAGAGGATCAGCCGGGGCCTGCCGCCGGCAATGGCATCGATGTCCGGGTTTCGGCTGGACAGGGGGATACGGGCATCCACCACCTCTGCCACCAGGTCCACCCGGCGGATATCCTCTTCCATCTGGCGGCGGGTTTTCGTCATATGTCCGGGATACCACTGAATGTTCAAGAAAAGCCCTCCTGCAGGATGAGAATAGCACAAAAGGAGCGGAAGAACCGCTCCTTTTGCTTGAAAACAGTCTTACAGGTTTTCCTTGACCTTGGCGGCCTTGCCCACGCGGTCCCGCAGGTAGTAGAGCTTCGCCCGGCGAACCTTACCACGGCGGATGGTCTCCACCTTCTCGATGGTGGGAGCATGCAGCGGGAATACCTTTTCCACGCCTACGCCATAGGAGATGCGGCGAACGGTGAAGCTCTCCTCCACGCCGCCGTGCTTCTTGGCGATCACAGTGCCTTCGAAGACCTGGATACGCTCGCGGTTGCCTTCTTTTACGCGAATGTGCACACGAACGGTGTCGCCCACGCTGACCGCAGGCGGGGTCTCCTTCATGTACTTCTGGGTGAATTGCTGCATCAGATCCATGATTGTTTTCCTCCTGTTAGCAGGCGTTCATGTGTCCATGCCCTGTGGCCGCACAGAGGACCGCCCGTGTTCAACTTGTAGAGTATAACATGGGGAATTGTCCAATGCAAGCACTTTTTTTCTCTGATTTGCACGTACTTCCGGCCGTTTGGCGGGATTTTTTCCCTCTCTTTCACAAAACAGGCCGTCTCCCAGCTCCGGAATCCCCGCGGATCGTGCAGAGCAGCAGCCACAAGGCCGTCACCAGCAGGGTGAAATTGAGGCCATTGGCGGCGAGAATCATGCCAACCCCCACGAGAAGCCCGGTGAGCACTCCTGCGGCGGCGGTGAGAAAGCGCTCCGCCCAGTCCGGGTCCAAAAGGTCTGCCAGGAGGTCGAAGAGGAGGCGTCCCCCGTCCAGAGGCAGCACCGGCAGCAGGTTGAATCCCCCTACCGCAAAGTTCATGGCGGCCAGCAGATAGCACTTCCCTGCCGCCGCCATGCCGCCCACCAGCAGATTGGCCGCCGGGCCCGCCAGCAGCACCAGGCTCTCCCTGCCGTAGGACAGCGGGGCATCGTAGACCATGGTGAACTCGGCCCCGGTGGCGGAGAGGCGCAGTCGCCCCACCCTGCCGCCGAAGACCGCAGCGGCGGCCACATGGCCCGCCTCGTGCAGGATGCAGGCCAGCACGCCCCAGGGCAGAAACCCCACCCCCTCGTCCAGCCAGAACACCACCGCCGCCATGAGCCAGAATCCGGGGCTCACCTCCAGCCGCTGCCGGGGATCAGAGGTCCACATAGTGGATGGGGTTCAGGCGGATGTGGTCTTTCGTGATGAGAAAGTGGAGGTGCGGCCCTGTGACGTTTCCCGTGTGGCCGGAGTACGCCACGGTCTCCCCGCAGGAGACCGTCATGCCCTGGTGGACCAGCAGCTCGCTGCAGTGGGCGTAGAAGCTGGAGACGTTGTTGTCGTGGAGAATGCTGAGGTAGAGCCCGAAGTCATCGCTCTTGCCGATATACTCCACCACCCCGTCCGCAAAGGCCTTCACCGGGGTGCCGTCCGGCACGGCGATGTCCAGGGCCAGGTGGAACTCCTTCCGGTTGGTGATGGGGCTGATCCGGTAGCCGAAGGTGGAGGAGATGGGGCCGTCCACCGGGTTCACCGTCTCGGCGAGGCCCAGGGGGTAGTACTGCATGCTCACGTTGGAGGGCAGCTTCTCCCCCGCCTCATTATACTCCTGGGCCATGGCGGTGACCACCTGCTCGGTGGGGACAGGGGTGGGCTCCGGCGTGGGGGTTGGTTCCGGGGTAGGCATTGGGGTCTCAGTGGGCTCCGGCGTGGCTGAGACCGGCGGCTGGGCGTCCGTGGGCACCGGCGTCTCCTCGGCTGCAGGCGATGGGGAGGCATCCGGAAGAGACGCCTGAGACGCCCCGGGGGCCGCAAGTCCGCCGGAGAGAGTCTGCTGGAGGGAGGAGATGCCCATCCTGCGGGCGGTGCTCCTCTGCACCGCGTCCTGGAACGTGAGGGCCCTGGCGTCCGGCAGGCCTGTCCCCTCGGTTGAGGTGGCCGCATCAGCCCCTGGATGCACCAGCTGCTGATAGAGATTGTCCAGAATGCGGGCAGGCGTCTCCCCCTCGGAGACCGCCTGAAAGACGCCGGAGAAATCCACGTCCTGTTCCAGGGCGGCCCGCCAGCTCTCCTGGGCGTCCGGGGAGACGCCGCGGCCGATGTACACCACGAGAAAGAGCACTATACTGGCCATCAGCTGCCAGAGCATCCGCCGGGTGGCGTCCGCCTGGGCGGAGTCCGCAGTCTTCTTCCGGGAGGGTGCGGTCCGCTGGGCCGTCCGCCGGGGATGGGACCGGGGATACGCCTTTCGCTGCTTTTTTCCTGGACCCGCGGGATACTGCATGGCGCTGCCTCCTCAAGCTGCGTTTTTCCTTACTGTATGTCCCAGGGGCGGAAATTATGCGAGCCGTGCGGTTGGAAGGTAGGGCTGGCAGCGATTGATACAGCACAAGGTGCGTGCCACTGGCCAGAATGCGGATGATGGCGTAGCCTTATGCAGCGAGAGCCGGAAAGCTCTTCTTCTGGATCGCTCAGCTGGGGTACCGGTTGCAGACGCAGGATATAATTGAACAGATTCATCGAGCGGAGATAGTTGGCTCCGCTCTCTTTTTTTGCTTGCATCTAACCGTCATGCATGATATACTCTAAGAGCGTATTTAAAGGAGGTTGGAAGGATGTCGCGGGTCGCAGCGAAAATAGAGTGTTCCAAAGAAGTATTTAATGAACTCCAGGATTTGGCAAATGATCAGTCGAATCCACGCATAGCACTCCGTGCTTCCATGGTGCTTGAGTCAATGGGGGAAGAACAGATCAAAGACATCGCAAGCAGGCACTCATGGCGTCCAGCAACCATTATCAAATGGAGGCAGCGCTTTTCGGAAAGTGGAATCGCCGGGCTCAAGAACCTGCCTCGAGGAATATCGGGTGGGATGTATGGAGCGCCCTTTCGGGAGCAGTTATTGGAGATGCTTGGTACTCCACCTCCAAATAATCAATTGTACTGGACTGGCAAATTGCTCGCCGAAGCACTAGATGTTCCAATATATATTGTTATACGGTATTTACGCCAAGAGGGCATTCACTTATTGGATGAACGCAGGAAAAGGATTGGTTCCCTAGTCAAAGGAGAAGTGAAACAGCAAGACGTCAAGCAAATTTATGAGGACAAGAAAGAATCAACAAACCTGGTTGAAGATGATTCGGACGCTAAGATCACCCCCACTAAATGCACATCGATAATTCCTTTAAAAATCACATGGGAGGAAAACTCAATGGAAAATGGCAGCAAAACATGCGATATTGAAGTAACCATTAGGGTAAAAGACGAAAATGGCGTTATATTCGAAGAAAGTGCTGAATTGAAGGATGCATTACCAAGTATTGAGCAGTTTAACATTGAAACCATGCAAGGCTATCTGGAGGATCTTGATACTGCAGAAAAGGCATTTTCTTCCACTAGTGATGCAGCTATCCGGGGTGCGTTCGGAAAACTCAGCAGCGAAATTGTAAAAAAAAATTGAACTAACCGCTTCGCGGGGTCGTGAATTTCCACGAAAAGGTGACCACATCCCCTCCGATGCTTGGAAGGGAGGGATGTGACCAAACGCCGAAATTTA
>CANRFN010000028.1 GCA_947629915.1 uncultured Oscillospiraceae bacterium
GAAGGAGAAACGCCAGGTTTCCCAAACTTCAAGAGGAAGCATGACTCCCGGAAGAGCTACAAAAGCAAGTGCATAAAGGCAAACATAGCAATTCTGGATGGAGCAATTCGACTCCCCAAATTAGGTGAGGTGGACTGCCGAATTTCCAAAGAAGTACGTGGCAGAATCCTTTCCGCAACCATCAGCCAGAATCCGAGCGGGAAGTATTTTGTATCAATCTGCTGCACCGATGTAGACATTGAGCCTCTGCCCAAAACCGAGGAGTCAGTAGGAATCGACCTGGGCATCAAATCCTATGCAATTGCGTCCAACGGAGTTGAATTCTCGAATCCAAAGTACCTTGCAAAGTCCGAAGAGAAACTTGCCAGAGCTCAGCGGGAGCTCTCCCGAAAAACAAAGGGGAGCAAAAACTGGGAGAAGGCAAGAATCAAGGTTGCGAGGTTACACGAGCGGATTGCCAATCAAAGGCTCGACATGCAGCATAAGCTGTCTACGAGGCTCGTCCGAGAGAACGACATCATCTGCATTGAGGACCTTGCGCCGAAGAATATGGTCAAGAACCATCATCTCGCCAAATCCGTTTCAGATGCGGCTTGGGGTGAGTTCCGCCGTCAGCTGGAGTACAAGGCCAAATGGTACGGGAAAGAGGTAGTCGTGATAGGCCGATTCTTCCCGTCCAGCCAGCTCTGTTCGGAATGCGGGTATCAGTGGTCCGGCACAAAGGACCTGTCCGTACGGGAGTGGGTATGCCCGCATTGCGGGGCACACCATGACCGGGATGTGAACGCAGCAAAGAACATCCTGAAAGAGGGCCTGCGCCTGCTGAAGGAACGGCAGAGGCTGCGGGAAACGGGTCTGTGGATACTTAGTGAAAGACTGCGCCGTCTGGCGTAGCGAAAACTCTACGGTAGGGTGGGGCACATCCGAACCTAACGCTTGGTTGAGATCGTGTAAGACCTGCTTCGGCAGGCAGTGGTCGATGAAACAAGAATCCCCCGGCTTTAGCCGTGGGGAGTTGTCAAAAAGGAAAGCCTGTATACCGTTTTATTCTCTGATCGGCACAACATGCTCATCCTGTCTCGGAGCGGCCTTTTTCTGAGCTCTACGGCTACAATGGCTGCTTAGGGATTGGTGCGTTGTAAGGGCACGTGCGCAAGCTGATTTTGGTGAGATCAGATCTTCGATAGAATTGCCCGCATTGCAGGGTGTCGATGAGGTTGATACCAGGCTGAAAGCACCCAGAATAAAACGGCACTTTCAGAAGATTCACCTGAAAGATCTAACCGCTAAACCCCGCTTATATAGGTGAAGCCTGCTTAGATGAAGGGCTAATGTCTTCAAAAAGTGCCGTTTTGATCTCTGCTAGGGGCACAACACGCCCACCCCATACCAAAGCGGTCCCGGAATCTCCACAGCGGTAGAGATTCCGGGGCCTGCCTCCGCGCTTCAGGCATCCTGTCCCTTTCTCCAGGCGCTGGGGGTGCACCTCACCTCCCGGCTGAACACGGTGAAAAAGTAGTTGTAGTCGTCATAGCCGCACTGGCCGGCGATCTCTGCCAAGGGGAGCTCCTGCTGGTCCCGGAGCAGCTGTTTGGCCTTCTCCATCCGCAGTTCCCGGACTCTGGCCGCGGTGCCCTTGCCGTAGAGCTTGTGGGAGAGCTCATAGAGCTGGGTCTTGCCGATCTCCAGGGCCTGGGCCAGGTCTGCTGCGTTCAGCCGCTCGGTGAAGTGGGCGGAGAGATAGGCGTCCAGCCGGACTGCCAGAAGATCCTCCTTCAGGATGGCCATCCGCTCTAATATAAGGTAGGAGGCAACGGCGTGAAGAATATGCGCCGCGGAGTGCACATAGTGCTCCTCATTGGGCACGGCCTTCTTCAGGGCTTCCTGAAGTTTGAGCCGGTCCACCGGCAGGGCGGCAGTGAGCCGGGAGATCGCCGCCAGACCTTCCGCATAGTTGGGATAGCTGAAGACATGTCCAAAGAGCAGATACCCCACCAGCACATCCCCCACATAGAGCGGCGTCACGGCCTCGGTGAGTCCGGCGTGGCACCGATAGATGTGGGTGGTGCGCTTGGTCCTGGCGACTTCGCAGGCACGCCTGTCGCAAGACAGACATGCCTCCAGGCCCTGCATGCTGCCCCGGATCACTTCACAGTACGGTGCCACGTTGGTGGGATAGGACACCAGCTCGTTGAACGTCTCATCGAAGACGGTGATGCGGATACGGCTGATCTCGTAGAAGTCCTTCAGGATCTCCCGGAGCTTCTCGATGTCAAAGACGGATATCATGGTATGGCCCCCTCTGGCTCGCAATGCAGGTTTGTACTGGGATTTTATCACATCCCCGAACAAAATCAAAGGGCGGATCAGACCGCACACCATGATTCTCTCCCTCCCTCTTGACCGCTCCCCCTCCCCGTACTATGATAGGGTCCAACCTCCGGCGGCAGAGTGCCGCCGGAGTGAGATCGTGAAAGGGGCGGATTCGCTGTGGAGTGGAAGGACTTGAAAATCGCCGTGGCAGGCATCGGCGGCGTGGGAGGATATCTGGCGGGTATGCTGGGCAGGCAGTTTCCCCACCTCACATTGGGTGCCCGGTGCGCCAGGGGACAGTCTCTCCGGGAGAAAGGGCTCATCCTCCACAGCGACAACGATGGCGAGATCACCGTTCACCCGGAGCGGGTCTGCACCCTGGAGGAGATGAAGCCCCAGGACATCATCTTCCTGTGTGTGAAGAACTACTCCCTGGAGGAGGCCTGTGCCCAGCTGCAGCATGCCGTTACGGAGAATACCGTCCTGGTGCCCGTGATGAACGGGGTGGACTGCGGAGACCGGGTGCGGCAGTACCTGGACAAGGGGATTGTGCTGGACGCCCTCATCTACATCGTGACCTTCGCCGGCTCAGACTACTCCATCACCCAGCAGGGGGATATCGTGGACCTGCATGTGGGGACCAAGTCCGGGGATGCCTGGAGCAAAGCGGCGGTGCAGACGGTAGATGCGGTTCTGAAGCTGGCCGGGGTGAAACACGCGGCGGATGAGAACATCGAGTTGGAGATCTGGCGGAAGTACATCCTCAACTGCGCGTACAACGTGGAGACCGCCTTCTACAACACCACCATCGGCCCCCTCCGGGAGGACCCTGTGAAGGCCAAGGAGTATGAGGACCTGATCGATGAGGCCTGTGCGGTGGCCCGGGCCAAGGGGATCCCGGTAACGCAGGCACACCGGGACTACATCGTAGACAAGTTCTACAACGGCTACGGCTATGATGCCTCCAGTTCCCTGCAGCGGGACGTGTCTGCCGGGCGGCGCTGTGAGCTGGATACCTTCAGCGGGTACCTCGTCCGGGAGGCCCGGCGGCTGGGGGTGCCGGCGCCGGTGTCTGAGAGGATGTACGAGGGGCTGCAGAAGGTGTGCCGGTAGGGCAGGCGTTGAGAAAAGGGAATCGAGCTTTTTTGAGGCTGGCGGGGCGAAGCGCCTCGCCGGCCGCTGTCTTTTCAGGGCGTGAAACGTTTCACTCTCTGAACGCAGGATGTCTGTCTGCTGACAGGGTGATCGGCCCCATCTTTGCAAGTATCCGGTTTTGGGCACAAAACCGGGCAGTGCATGCATTTCCGGAAGAGACAGAAAAGCCGGAATCCGGGACGGTATCGGCGGAAAATCGGGCAATTTGGTCCGGGAGGATTGTCAGGGGAAGGCGAAGGCTGTATAGTTTGCCCATGCGAATGAATCCGTCCGGCGCACCGCTGTGCGCCGGACGGAGACAAGCAGGAGGTTAAGGAATGCGATCAAGAGTACTCACCCTGGCGGATCCCCGGGCGGTGGACCTCGCCGGAATTCTCCAGCCCTTTGCCCTGGACCAGAAGAAGCTGGACCGGGAGCTGCAGCGGCTGCTGAACCCATACATCCGCTGGGAGAAGGGGACTACCGTCTCCTCCGGCGATGTGGTGGTCTGCAAGCTGTCCTCCCCGTGCCCGCGGTTTCAGAGGGATCAGGTGCAGTTTGTGGCCGGCAGCGGGATGTTCCAGCGGGATCTGGAAGCGCTTTGTATTGGAATGTCTGTGGGGGAGACCCGGGAGACAACCCTGCAGGAGGGCGCGGTGTCCGTAACGCTGATGAAGGTGACCAACAAGATCGTGCCTGCGCTCACGGATGAAATGGTGGAGAAGCTGGAGCTTCCGGAGGTGCACACGGTAGAGGAATATAGGGCATACCTCATGGAGCAGCAGAGGGAAGAGCAGTTCTGGAATGTGCTCTATGAGCCCCAGCACTACTTGATCGATCAGATGATCGCTCAGTCTGAGTTCGTCCTCTATCAGGAGGACTGGCAGCATGTGGTAGATCTCCGGCTGGAGCGGCTGCGGGCCATCAGCCGGCACGAGGGCATGGTGCTGGAGGAGATGACGCCGGAGCAGTTCGAGGGGCGCATTCCGGTGAAGAGCTATTTTGAACTGGTGGCCATGGAGCAGGCGTCTGCCTGGAAGACCCTCTGCATGCACCTCATCGGCCGATGCTTCGCCCAGGAGACCGGCTTTGCACCCCGCGAGGCGGAGTATGAGAAGCAGCTGCAGGAGGAGCAGAAGGCCTGGGGCTACACCGAGGAGGCGGTGCGGGAGATCAACACCTACTCCTCCTATGAGTTCTTTGCGTACTATAACCTGGCTCTGCAGACGCTGAACGGCGTCATCCGGGAACAATTCAATCAGGGGGCGTGCTGAGATGATTCAAACGGCAGACAAGAGCAATTTCAACGATCTCATCCAGGGGGACTTTGTGGTCGCGGACTTCTACGGTACCACCTGTGTGCCGTGCAAACTGTTCTCCCGGATCCTGGAGGACCTGGAGGCGGAGATTCCCTTCCTGAACATTGTGAAGCTGAACACCACGGAGAACCCGGAGATCGCCGAGAAACTGGGCATCCGGGCGGTGCCCACGGTCCACTTTTATAAGGACGGGGCGCTGGTGGCGTCCCATGTGGGCGTGATGCAGGCGGAAGACGTGAAGTCCGTGCTCGCGGAACACATGTACGCCTGAGGGGGACGGCCTTTTTGGGACGGAATCCGCAGAAAATCGGGCAATATGGGCTGAACTGGGGACATTATGCGCAAGGGCTCTTCCTTTAAAGCGAAAAAGTGATAAAATCCCCGCAACGGGCGTCCAACGGGCGGCCCGGAGAAATACGATCCGGGAGGGTCTGACATGAAAAAGATGAAGCAAATCCTGTGCGCACTGTTGGCAGCCGTGCTGATGGTTGCCCTCTTTGCAGCCTGCAGCAAAGAGGTGACGCCTGTCAACACCAACACCTGCACCTACGATGAGATGGTGGCCTACCTGAAGGACAAGGGCTACATCGCCAAGGACGCCACCCCCGTGGACATGAACACCACTGCCGGCTATGTCCAGGACAACACCGGCGGCGACATGCCCTTCTCCACCATCGGCGATAAGGCAGAGGACTGGGGCGGTCTCTGGCTGGTCTGGTTTGATCCCAACGCCAAAGACCAGGAAGCCTACAACAGCATGGCCTCCAGCGGCGGCACCATCGTCATCATGGGCGGTGCCAATATCTTCCAACCCGCAGCCAACAGCGGCCGCTTTGCCATCGCCTTTGCCGAGGACTACGCCAAGAAGGACGATGTCCTGGCCGATTTCAAAGCCCTGCCCAAAGAGTAATCCACAATAACACGCAAGGAACGGCCCCTGCTTTATTTTCCAATACAAAATAAGGCAGGGGCTTTTTCGATATTGGAGGGATAATCAGTTCATGGAATTCAGCGCAATCTTCCGCAAGAAGTACGGCAGCTTCCGCCGCTTCTTCCACATGCTGCTCCAGGCGCGGCTCCCCTTTTTGTGGATCGCTCTGGATCTGGCGTTCAGCTTCGGCATCATTAACATCGGCGTAAGCGCCACCGAGTACAGCGCCAAGCTGTATGCCGGTGAGGTGGACTTCGGCACCGTTGTGCTCCCGTTTTTGGTGGTTACCATCATCAGCCTAGTGCTGGGATCGTTAAGCGGCATCGTAACAAATGTCTGCACAGCGTTTATGAACCGGAATCTCCGGCGCATGGTGTGGCGTAAGGCCGTCCGGCTGCCTCTGTCCTTCTACGATGAGGGCGGCCCCAGAGAGATGATCTCCCGTATCACCCAGGATACCACATCCATCAGCAACCTCATCATGCGGATCATTATCCCCATCATCACCGGGGCATACTCCTCCTGGATGATCCTTCAGAAGATCAGCACCTACGATGCCGCCCTCATGTGGTCTCTCGTGGCCATCCTGCCGGTGTATGTGGTGTTCAACTTCATCATGGGCCGCTTAAACTTCGGCCTCAACGACCTCATCAACCTGCGCAATGCCCAGCTCACCGCCGCCATTTCTGAGAAGGCCGGCAACATGATGCTTGTGAAGACCATGGGCACCGAGGAGAGCGAACTGCAGGCAGGCGTAGAGAAGATGGAGGCCAGCTACAAGGCCAGCGTCATGAGCACCGCCATCGGCCAGATCTCTCAGCCCATGCACACCATTGCCTATCTGCTGCAGACCATCGTTACCATCATGGTAGGCCGCGGATTCTACGCCTCCGGTGCCATCACCCTGCCGGAGTGGATCGCATACTACGGCTTTGCCTCCCAGCTCTGCAACCTGCTGGCCGACTACCTGGGCTACTGGGCGTCCTTCAAGTCCATCCAGGGCGCCACGGACCGGGTATCCCAGATCATGGACGCACCCAGCGAGGAGACCAAGACCGGTGAGGCAGCAGGAAATCTGGCAGGCGAGATCACCCTGGACCATGTGGACTTCTCCTATGGCGAGGTTCCGCTGTTCCAAGACCTGAGTATTACCATCCCCGCCGGCAAGATCACCGCCATCGTGGGCCCCTCCGGCAGCGGCAAATCCACCATCCTAAACTTGATCAACCGGCTCTATCCCATCCAGGGCGGCACGGTGTCCATCGGGGGCAAGGATACGGCGAAGTACTCCCTGGCCACATACCGCAAGGCCATGTCCTACGTGACGCAGGAGTGCGTGATGTACGCCGGCACCCTCCGGGACAACCTGTGCCAGGGCCTGAAGCGGAGTCCCACGGACGCAGAACTGGACGAGGTCTGCGAAACCGCCGGCATCCTGGACTACGTGAAGAGCCTGCCGGAGGGATACAACACCTTCGTAGGCGAGGGCGGCGCCAGTTTGTCCGGCGGCCAGCGGCAGCGGTTCACCGTGGCATCGGCGCTGCTCCGGCAACAGGATCTCCTGCTGCTGGATGAGGCCACCGCAGCCATGGACATCGACGGCAAGGACCGGGTCTGGACCGGCATCCGCAAGGTGATGGCCGGCAAGACCGTGGTGTTTGTGGCCCACGATGGGCAGACCATTCGCAACGCAGACTATATCATCGTCCTGCGGGACGGCGCGGTGGAGGCGGCAGGAGACCGGGAGGTCATCCTGGCCACCAACCCCTTCTGCATGGAAATGATGTCGATGAAGGAAGAGGAGGCGGACTGAGATGAGTGAGAAGAAAGTGAAGAAGGTTAAAAAGTCCCGCTACTCCTTCTCCCTGAAGGACCTGATCCGCTTCTACACCCGGTTCTCGATCCCATGGTGGATGTACGTCATCTCCCTGGTGCTGGGCCTGGTGTACTCCGAGCTGCTGATCCGGCAGGCGGAATTCACCATCGCCTTCAACAAAGGCGAACTGTTCAATAGCACTATCATCAACTTCGCTCTGCTGTATATTGCCAGCAGCATTGTGGCGGCCCTGGAAAACTTCTTCAGCGGCATCGCCTCGCTGAAGGTGACCTTGCGGGCACGGAAGACGGTGTGGAATAAGATTCTGCACCTGCCCATGGAAGAGGTGGACAGACGGCAGCCCTCTGCTCTGATCTCCGGGATCACCAGCGATGTGGGGCAAGCCAGCACGCTGCTCACCATGATCTTCCTGGTGGTCTCCTCGATCTACTCCCTGGCCCGCGCCATCATCGAGGTCATCAAACAGAACTACACCATGTCTGTGATCCTGGTGGTCATCATCCCGCTGGGCATTCTGGTGTTCACGTTCGTGGGCCGTGTGGAACACGAGGTCTATAAGAGAAACGTCACTAGCTTTCGCACCATGACAGAGTACTTCTCCGAGCATGTCACGGCAGCCAAGAATGTGAAAACCCGTGCCATGGAGGACCAGGAGGAAGAGGCCGGCCTGAAGGCCATTGACGCCAAGTTCAAGGCGGACCTGTACTCCGCCATCATGGGACAGATACAGGTGGCATGTTTCTCCCTGTACAACCGGATCGGCACGGTGTTTACCGCTATTGCCGGCTCCAGCATGATCCGCGCCGGCAAGATGGAGTCCACCGGCATCACCGATTTCGACACCTATCTGAACCGCGTGTACCAGTATACCTCTGAGATTCTCACCCAATATCAGTCCCTCCGCGCCACCCAGGGCGCCCTGCAGTATGTGGGCGATATGTTGGAAGGTCCGCAAGAGGAGCTGGACAAGGGCGAGAGTGCCCCGGAAAAGGTGGGGGACCTCACTTTGGAGCACGTCACTTTCGGGTACGATCAAGCCCACCCCGTGCTGAACGACCTCTCCGTTACCATCCCGGCGGGCAAGATCACCGCCCTCATCGGCAGCAACGGCAGCGGCAAATCCACCTTGCTCAAGCTGCTCCAGGGTGTGTACAAGCCCGATTCCGGCGTGATCCGCATGGGCGGAAACGATGTGGCCGCCATGGCACCTCACGCACTGCGGAAAGAATTCGGGTATATCTTGCAAAACAACCCGTTGTTCTCCGGCACGGTACGTGGTAATATCATGTACGGGGCGCCGAAGGCCACGGACGAACAGATCACTGTCGCCGCTAAGATGGCGGATGCAGACGGCTTCATTCAGGAGCTGGCGGACGGCTATGACACGGACATCGGCGAGGGTGGCAAGAACCTCTCCGGCGGCCAGCGCCAGAGAGTGGCCATCGCCCGGACGCTGCTCACCGAGCCCACCTATCTGCTGATGGACGAGGCCGGGGCCAGCCTGGACCACAAGAGCGACACCACCATTTTCCGCTCCGTGCGGGAGAACCTGAAGGGACACACCATCGTGGTGGTAGCCCACGACATGCGCTCCGTGGTGGAGGCAGATCACATCATTGTGCTGGATCACGGTACCCTGGAGGTCCAGGGATCCCCCGACGAGCTGCTGAAAACAAGTCCCACCTATCGGAGTTACCTGGAGAAGCAGGGCTACGCCCTGGCTGGAGAGGGGGCAGCGAGATGAAACGCTTTACTATCATCTTTTCCATCCTGCTGGTGGTAGCCTTCATCGGCACCCTGGCATTTGTGGCCGCGTCCCCGGACTTTGTGGACCCCGGGGCAGAGGATCCCAGCGGCACTCCGAAGGACAGCCCAGTCTGGAACATGACCATGGACGATCTCATCGACTACCTGGAGTCCAAGGGACTGTGGAACCGGGACGAGATGCTGCCCCTGGCTGCCGGTGTGGCCACCGAGGGATATCTCTACAACACCTGTGAGATCTACTGGTGGGATGTGGACAATTTAGAAGAGGGCAGCATGGAAAAGGCCGCCTATGAGGACGGGGAGAACATCAATCTCTATGGACAGGGCCACATTATGAATGTCACCCGGAATGGCCCATTTGCCATCAACACCAGCTTCTATACCGGCGATGTGGCCGCCATGCTGGACGCCTTCAACGCCTTCGGCAATGAGGACTCCAGCAATGACCCCGTCTGGTCCATGACCTTGGATGACCTGGTGAGTTACCTGGAAGAGAAGGGCTATGTGGATCCATCTAATCGGGCACAGCTGGCAAGCGGCGTGGCATCTGACATGATCACGGTCTCCGGCCTGGAGATGGCCTGGTGGGATCTTGAGAACCTGGACGAGAGCAGCGAGGAGTACCGGGTGTATCAGGAACTCCAGGAGAACACCGGCGTGGTGACCATCTACGGCAGTGTGGCCTACAGCCTCACCGGCAACGGACCCTTCGGCCTGCATGTGGGTCCGGACTTCGCCGGCGATGTGAACCAGCTTATGGAGGACTTTAAGGCCTTTGGTCATGACAGCTCTGCCTCCAGCGGCGGCTCTTCGGACGATCGCTCCGACCCCGTGTGGACCGCCACCCTAGACGACCTGGCGGCCTATCTCGCCGAAAACGGCTGCGTGGACGCCAATGACTACATCAAGATCAACTACGGTGAGGACGCCGTGGGCATGTCCGGCTACCGCTTTGGCGACAAGATCGACATCGTCCACTACGACCTGGACGCCGTGAACGAGACCTACGCCGAGGAGTACGACATGCTCGCTAAGACCGGCATGATGACCTATGTCAATGGCCAGGTGGGCTACTTCACCGTAAACGGACCGTTTACCCTGCACTTCTACGAGTGGGGCCAGGAACAGGTCCCAGAGGATGAGCAGGCGGAGATCATCGAGATCTTTGAGGCGTTCGGCCACTGATCCAACCCAAAATACAGCGCACAGGAGGTATCAATCGTGGCAGAAGTGAAGCTGCTGCTTGTGGAGAGCGACACCGCAATCCGGAGCGATATTTGGAACCTCCTGGCGCTGTATCGCACCTTTAAACTGGTGGGTGAGGTGGATACCGCCGAGCAGGCCATAGACTACGTAGATACCCATGAGGTGGACGTAGTCTTCACAAACCGGCAGCCGGCGGACCCCCGCATCACCGGGGACGGCGGACACCTGGGGACGGTACTATTTCAGACGCACCCGGATGTGCAGGTTGTGATCTACAGTACCGAGGCGGACTATGCCATCTACGCCTGGCACGCCGGGTGTACCGGTTTCCTCACCTATCCCATTGATGCTTTGCGGCTCCAGATGGTGGTGAACAAGCTCACCTATGTGCACGAACTCCAGCAGATCCGGGACGAGTCCGCGGAGCGCTCTATCATGGTGAAGACCAAAACCGGATATCATCTCACCCCGCTGCAGGACATCCTTTTTGTGGAGCACATCGGCCGCAGCAACAAACTTGTAACGGAGAGCGGTCAGGTGATCGAGCTCATGGGGTACACGATGAACGCCTTGGAGGCCATGCTGGAGCCCAGAGGGTTCTATCGCTGTCACCAAAGTTTCATCGTGAACTTATCGAAGGTGTCCGCTGTCCACGCAGACAACGAGTCCAAGCGGTATGGTGTCTCCTTCCGCGATTATGACGGCGAGATCCTGGTGAGTCGAGAAAAGTACGCGGACATGGTATCCCGCCTGCGGGAGAAGATCGCTCGAATCAGCGGGTAGGCCTACCTTATAATATGCATGACACAAGGGAGGGGAGCCGTGATGGCTCCCCGCTCTTTGCGGGTATAAACCATTGAAAACTCCTGGCAATGAAGACAAAGTCTTTCGCTGTGGCTGCGGCCAGGCTTCCGGCTAAAACACCATTCAAGTGACGGCAAATCTGAATTGAACCCATTTTTTTGCCGAAACCATATTGACATGGCTCTTGGCTTCGACTATAATGAGTGAGACGGCAGATTAGACCGCAGTCTCTTTTTTGGGAGGTGCATTATGGAGTATATCAAACGGCATATGGAGGACCTTGTCCTGGAACTGACCCAGTCCTATGCGGCGATCCTGCTCACAGGACCGCGGCAAGCCGGCAAGACCACTCTGCTTCGATCGCTTCTAGAGAGAGAAAACATTGGCCGCTCCTTTGTGTCTCTGGACAACCTTGAGGACAGGGAACTGGCAAAGACGGATCCGCCCACTTTCCTTCAGCGCTACCCGCCTCCGGTTCTAATTGATGAGGTGCAGTACGCACCAGAATTGTTCACGTATATCAAGATTCACATCGATGAACATTACAGACCCGGCGATTTCTGGATGAGCGGATCACAAATCTATCGCGCTATGAAGGGCGTACAGGAGTCCCTGGCTGGAAGGGTGGCGTTGCTATGCCTTCCACCGCTTTCTCAGAGGGAAATCATCGGTGCCCCCAATGCTCACTTTACCACAGATTTTGACCGCCTGCTGCAGGAGCAGAGGCAAATCGAGCCGGTCTCAATCTCGGAACTGTATACGCGGATCTGGCGCGGCTCTATGCCAGGTGTCATCAACGGTATGTTTCCAAATCGCAAAATCTTTTACTCTTCCTATATATCTACCTATTTAGCGCGGGATGTAAAGGATATCTCAGGCGATATTGATGCGCTGGATTTTCTCAAGTTTATCCGAGCAGCTGCCGCTCGCTGTGCGCAGATTCTAAATTATAAGTCTCTGGCGGATGATGCGGAGATTGATGTCACTACGGCAAAAAAATGGCTCAATATCCTGGAAACATTAGGGATCGTCTTTCTGCTTCATCCCTACTCCAACAATGTTCTCAAGCGCACGATTCGCACACCAAAGCTCTATTTCTATGATACGGGGCTGGTTTGCCATCTCACGCGCTGGAGTACACCTGAATCTGTTGAAATCGGGAACATGAATGGCGCATTGCTGGAGAACTTTGTGATCTCAGAGATCACAAAGGGATACCAGAATGCCGGGCTGGAGCCGTACCTCTATTTCTATCGAGACCGCGACGGCAACGAGATTGATGTTGTCATGGAATATGATGGAAAACTGTACCCGCTGGAGATAAAGAAAACCTCGCTGCCAGACAAGCGGATCACGAACGCATTTAACGTCATCGATAAATTCCCTCTGCAGCGGGGTACCGGTGCAGTGCTGTGTACGGCTAGACAGTTCAGCGCGTTTGATAAAGATAATCTTATTGTCCCTGTCTGGATGGTGTGAGTGCATCAGATGCGCCTTTACTCTAGAAACGACCGGGCAGGTTTTGCACCGTGCAAGACCTGCCCGGTTAGGCTTAGTGCCAATGTAGATGCTGCAAATGAGATGGAGACAGACAGAGAGTGCGCCAGATGCTGTGCCGTTTCACTTTGCTCCGGGACCAACTTGACTGCGTACTCGATGCTGGGTAAGGACTCCACTACAGAGTCCTCTTTGCCGTTTCAAGCCAACCCAAACAGGACCAACTTCTCGCAGCCCTGCCGCATCAGTGCCTGGGGATACTTGAGCTCGGCTGGATCGAACGCCGTCGCGGTGAAATTCCGATTGAAGCAGTCCAAAAAATATGCTATGATTCTGCAGGTGTCTCCCGGGGACGCCCTTTTGCCCCGGAGAGAATCCAAGCATCTTGAAACCTGGAGAGAGGGAAGCCGTACCATGGCCACAATCAAGGATATCGCCGAGAAGGCCGGCGTTGCAATTGCCACGGTAGACCGGGTCCTTCACGACCGCGGACGGGTGGCACCGGAGACCAGACAGCGCATCCTGGACCTGGCCAAAGAGATGAACTATACGCCGAACAGCGTGGGGCAGGGGCTGGTGTTGAGGAAGAAGAAATGGAAGCTCTCCTTCTTTATCATTGAGTCCAAGCAGGGGCCCATCTTCCTGGACATTCTCAAAGGCGCAAAGGAGAAGGCGGAAGAGCTCTCCCAGTACGGTGTGGAGGTATCCTTCGTCCCGTTCCAATTCTCACCGCTTTCTATAGACCTCGCCACCTACCAGACGGACGGCATTGCCGTGCCGGGCCTGCCGGACGATCCCTATATCCAGGAACTGTGCCATTGGGCGCATGGGAAGGACATCCCCGTCGTCTGCTACAACCTCCCCCTGGACGACAGCAAGTACCTGGCCTATGTTGGCTGCGACTACGTCCAGGCGGGCAAGATGGCGGCGGGACTCTGTGCCATGGCCACCAATGAGCGGGGCAAAGTGGGGGTGCTGTCCGTGGACGGGGGCAATGTGCCCAGCTTCCAGCGCCGTATGCTGGGATTCCAGCGGGAGCTGGCGGAGCACTACCCCCGCATGGAGATCACCGCTACCTGCTGTAACCTCTCAGAGCGCATGGTGTATCAAACCCTGTGGGACCACCCGGAGCTGGATGTGATCTATCTGGTGAATCCCGGAGATTCCAGCGCCTGCAAGATCATCAAGGAGTCCGCCCGCAACCCGGACATCCGCATCATCACCAACGACCTGGATGATCGCCAAGTACAACTCCTTCGGGACGGGGTAATCTCGGCCACGATCTGCCAGGAGCCGGAGCGCCAGGGCTCCCTGCCTCTGGAGATCCTGTATCAGTACCTCGTATACAAGACTGCTCCAGCGGAGAAAAACCGCTACACCACCCTGAGCATCCGCATGCGCCAGAACGTCTGAGCAACAAGGGCACCCATGCCGGGCGCCCTTGTGTTTTACTCTGGTGCGGTATCGTTACCGCATCTGTGAGGGAACAAGACCACGTTGGTTGATCTGGAATTTTCAGGGGAATTGTGCAAATTTCATGCGCCACCGGGACGGGAAGGCGATGACACAAAGAAAAAAGCCTGTGAGAACGAACAATAAAAGCATGGAAAATCCGAAGATAAATTGCTGTAAATACCAAATATCACAAACTGGCCATTTTCCCTGTTGACGTTTCCACAAACGGGGCCTATACTGTGCGCCAGAGCGGTAACGTTACCGCAAATCGAGACTCAACCCACCGATGACCCATCAACGAAATGAAAGGACGGATATCCATGAAAGCAACCAAGGAATACCGGCTGTCCCTCACGGAAGAGGCACAGAAGATCGTGGATCAGCTGACCCTGGAGCAGAAGGTCTGGCTGATGAGCGGCAATCTGGATTTCTCCAACATGCCGCCGGAGGCATTGGCAGCCATGGCAGAGGCCATGCAGAATCCGGACAACCACTACAACGTCACCCCCTATGACGCAGGCGGCCTCCCGGAGCACAACGTACCGCCGATGCTGTTCTGCGATGGTCCCCGGGGCGTGGTGTGCGGAAATTGGAAGAGTACCTGTTTCCCCGTCTCGATGCTCCGCGGCGCCACCTTCGACCCCGCCCTGGAGGAGGAGATCGGCCACTGCATCGGCCGCGAGGTCCGGGGGTACAAGGGCAACCTGTTCGCCGGCGTCTGCATCAACATGCCGTACAACCCCGGCTGGGGCAGAAGCCAGGAGACCTACGGCGAGGAGACCTGCCACATCGGTAAGATGGGCGCCGCTTTGGTGCGCGGCGTCCAGGACGAGGACGTCATCGCCTGCGTCAAGCACTTCGCCTTCAACGACATGGAAAATGCCCGCTTCAAGTGCAGCGTGACCTGCGACCAGCGCACCGAGAAAGAGGTGTTCCTGCCCCACTTCAAGGACTGCGTGGACGCCGGCGCTGGCAGTGTGATGAGCGCGTACAACCGGTACAACGGCGTGCACTGCGGACACCACCACTACCTGCTCACCGAGGTGCTGAAGGGCGACTGGGACTTCGACGGCTTCGTCATGTCCGACTTCGTCTGGGGCGTCCGGGACACCGTAGAGGCTGCCAACGGCGGCCAGGACATCGAGATGATGTACACGGACTGGTTCGGCAAGAAGCTGGTGAAGGCTGTGGAGGACGGCTTTGTCCCCGAGTCCCGGGTCAACGATGCCGCATTGCGCATTGTCCGCACCCTCATCGCCTTCGACCGCGGCCACAAAGAGTACGATGAGTCCGTAATCGGCTGCCCGGAGCACATCGCCGTGGCCAAGAAAGCCGCCGAAGAGGGCATCACCCTCATCAAGAACAACGGCGTGCTGCCGCTCAAGCGGGACGCTGTGAAGAAAGTGGCGGTGATCGGCAAGTTGGGAGACAAGCCCAACATCGGCGACCAGGGGTCCAGCTGGGTCCGTCCTCCTTATACCGTGAGCGCTCTGGAGGGCCTGCAGAAGGCGAATCCCGGCTGTGAGACCATATACAACGATGGCTCGGACCTGGAGAGCGCCAAGAAGCTGGCGGCCGAGGCCGATGCCGTGGTGTTTGTAGTGGGATACAACTACGATGATGAGGGCGAGTTCGTCTCCGGCTCCGAGGACACCAACTACCTGGGCGCCACCGGCGGAGACCGCAAGGAGTCCCTGGGCCTGCACGCAGATGAGATCGAGCTGCTCCAGCAGGTTGGCCCCGTGAACCCCAACTCTGCGGTTGTGCTGATCGGCGGCAACATGATCATGATGACCGACTGGTACGACAAGGTAAACGCCATCCTCATGGCGTACTACCCCGGCATGGAGGGCGGCACCGCACTTGCCGAGATCCTGTACGGCGATGTGAACCCCTCCGGCAAGCTGCCCTATGTGGTGCCCTACCAGGAGAGCGATTTGCCCCATGTGGACTGGGAGGCCACCGATCAGTACTATGAGTACTATCACGGCTACACCCGCCTGGAGAAGAACGGTGTGAAGCCTCTCGTACCGTATGGATTCGGCCTGAGCTACACCACCTTCGAGATCGCAGCACCTACCGCAGCGGTGGAGGGAGACAATCTGGTGGTTCGTACCACCGTTACCAACACCGGCAGCCGGGACGGCGATGAGGTGGTCCAGGTGTACGTGGGCTTCCAGAACTCCAAGGTGGACCGCCCGGTGAAGCAGCTCCGGGGCTTCCAGCGGGTCTCCGTGAAGGCCGGCGCCACCGAGGCTGTCACCATCACCGTCCCCCTGGAGAAGCTGAAGTGGTACAACCTCTCGTACCGCCGCTGGGAGCTGGAGAGCATGGACTACCCCGTATATGCGGGCTCCAGCGCAGACAATCAGGACCTGAAGTCTGTGGTGGTTACGCTGTAAGACCAAAACGCACCTATCCCGTTTTCCCATATCCCTGCCTGCGCGGTGCAGGCGATGCTGCCCGGAACCGTTCCTCAGGTGTCCGACCGCACCGGGCGGGCAGGGAGTTCTTGTCTCAGATCGGCGAAACTCGCGGCGAGCTGCCGCTGTATGAAAGGATAAGGAGTGTGCAAAATGGAAAATAAAAAATACTTGAAGTGGTATCAGAAGGTGGCGTACGGGACTGGAGATCTCGGTTCCAACTTCATGTATACCTTCGTGGCCACGTTCATCCTGTTTTTCTCAACGGATATTCTCGGCCTGAACTCCGCCATCGTGGGCGTCCTGATGGCAGTCTCCAAGGTCTTTGACGGCGTAACCGACATCTTCTTCGGGACCCTGATCGATAAGACCCATAACAAGATGGGCAAGGCCCGCCCCTGGATGTTCTGGTCTACGTTCCCCCTGGCCATCTGCGAGATCCTGCTCTTCATGGTCCCCAACGCGGCGCCTGTGATCCAGTATGGCTACTTCTTCGTTGTGTACACCGTGCTGAACGCCATCTTCTATACGGCCAACAACATCGCCTACGCCTCCCTCACCGCCCTCATCACCAAGAACCCCAGCGAGCGGGTACAGCTGGGCTCCATCCGCTTCATTTTCGCACTGGTGGCCGGCATTGTAATCTCCTCCGCAACCGTTAGCCTAGCAAACGGCCTGGGCGGCGGCGTCACCGGGTGGAGAATCGTGGCTGTCATCTACTCCTTGGTGCTGGTCCTCTTTGATCTGCTGGCTGTCCTCACGGTGAAGGAAGTGCCGGAAGATGCGGCCCCTGCCGCAAATACCGCTGCCAGCACAGAGGAAAAAGGCAATCTCATCCGCAACTTCAAGCTCCTGCTGAGAAACCGCTTCTACATCGTCATCCTCATCTACTACATCGTGTACTACGCCATGTCCGGCGTCACCCAAGGCATCGGCACCTTCTTCTGCATCTACACCCTCGGCAGCGCAGATCTGCTCGGCCTGATCTCCATAGCCGGTATGATCCCCATGATCGTGGGCCTCATCCTCACCCCGATCCTCGTCTCCAAGTTCGGCATCTACAGGGTGAACCTGATCGGCATGATCGTCTCCCTGGTGTGCAGCTTCCCGGTAATCCTCTTCGGCTACTCCGGCAACTTCGCCCCGTTCCTGTTCTTCACCGCCCTGAAAGGCTTGGGCAGCAGTCCCATGTTGGGAACGCTGAACGCCGTGATCGCAGATGCGGCCACATACACCTTCCTGAAGGACGGGGTACACCTGGACGGCACCATGTTCAGCTGCTTCTCCATGGGCATTAAAGTGGGCGGCGGCCTGGGTACCGCCCTCAGCGGCATCCTGCTGGATCTGGGCGGCTATGTGGGCCAAGCCACCGAGCAGACCGACGGCGCCATCTCCATGATCAACTTCATGTACCTCTGGATTCCCACCATCATAACCGTGATCATGACGGTCTTGGTGGCCATGCTGAACGTGGACAAGGCGAACAAGGAGCTGCAGGCCAAGAAGCAGACCGCCTGAGCGCACAGTTCCTCTCCCATACCGAATCCGCGCATACTGCGCTTGCGATTCCTTCCCTTTTCAAAATCACACAGCCGGCGGGGTAACCCAAAGTGCCCTGCCGGCTGTGTGATTTGTACCGCTCTGCCCGCCGCAGACTCCAATATCCGCCCGCCCAAAATTTTCTCAGAAAATCTCTCCTCACCCCCTTGACAATCTCGATATTCGAGATTAGAATAGGACCTGCAATCTCGAATATCGAGATTAGAAGGAACGGAGGGGATGCCAAATGCCGCGGCTAAAATTCCAGACCCTCACGGAGCAGATGTTCTACGTGCTGCTGTGCCTCCGGCAGGAGCAGTGCGGCATGGAGATCCTGGACCAGGTGGACGCCCTAACCGGCGGCCGGGTCAAGGTGGGCTCCGGAACCCTGTACAACCTCCTGGAGCAGTTTCTGGACGCAGAGATGATCCGGGAGACCAAGGTAGAGGGGCGAAAGCGAAGCTACATTCTCACAGAGGCCGGAAGAAAACGCCTGGCGGAGGAGTATCAGCGGATCTCTGCCCAGGCGGAGGACTACAAAAAGCTGATGATTGAAGGAGGGGATTTGCCGTGAAAAAGCTTGCGCAATGGCACTTCTTTGCATTTTGGGATCGGACCGGGATTCAGCACCATCTGGAGGAGATGGCGGCAAAGGGATGGATGCTGGAGAGGATCGGTCTGCTCTATCACTACCGCCGCTGCACCCCGGGGAAGTACCGCTTCTGCGTCACCTACTACCCGGACGCGGATCCCAGCGACCCCGCCCCCACCGAGGGAGAGCAGGACTTTCAGGCCCTGGTCTCGTACGCCGGCTGGGAGCTGGCGGCCACCAACGCCCAGATGCAGATCTTCTGCACAGACCGGGAGGACGTGGTGCCCATCGAGACGGACCCCGTCCTGGAGGTGGAGAACATCCATCGGGCCATGAAGCCCAGGCTGTCTGCCAACCGCTCCAATGCGATTTGCGGGCTGGTCTGGATGGTCTACGGCTTGCTTCAGTGTCTCACAGAGCCGGTGCGCTTCTGGTCCATCCCGTTGTTCCAGCTGATCTCTATGTTTTTCTTGCTGGAGGTGGCGGAGAGCGGCTCCTCGCTGCTGGCGTACTCCCGCTGGCGGCGGAAGGCACGGAAAGCAGCGGAGGAGGGGGAGTTCCTTGCCACCCCGAACTTGGTGCCCTTGAACATCGCCTTTATCCTGGTGTTGGTGGCGGCCTTTGCCCTATACTTTGCCGCCGCCTTTACGGGACAGAACAACCAGTTCAACGAGGCCATCTGGATCTTCCTGCTGATCCCCATCGACACGGTGATCGTGATCGCCGCCTGGAAGGGGATGAAGCGCCTGGGCGTGGCCAAGCAGACCAACAAGATGGTGCTCAACATCGGCTCCGTCTTCCTGTTTGTAGTGGGCGTGCCCCTGATCATCGTGCTGGCTATGGGTAGCGGTCTGGCGGAGCGGCCGGGTGTGCGCGGCGGGACCAAACTGGACAGCTATCGGTGGGACGGAACCACGTACTACCTCTACCTGGATGAACTCCCCCTCAAGATGGAGGATCTGCAGCCGGACCTCGCTTACGATGGCTACGTCTCGAAGCTGGACAGCACCGAGAGCTTCTTTGCGGGCAGCTTTGAGGCGGAGCAGTCTCCCCGCATGGACGACCCGGACAAGGAGCAATACCCCACCCTGGAGTACGAGTGCGTCACGGTGAAGTGGAAGGCTCTCTGGTCCCTCTTGTACAACGACATGTATCAGAAGTTCCACCGCCTGTCTCTAAACCCCGTCTCCGGTGATCCCGTACCCTGGGACGCGGACCAGGCCTGGACCAGCGATGGCGGGGAGTGCCTGCTGTGCTACGGGGACACCATCGTCTTCCTGCGCCTGCCGTTCACCCCCACGGAGGCCCAGATGCAGGTCATCGGGGCGGCATTTGGAGGGAATTAGCCATGAAGAAGTTCGCGGAATGGAGCCTCTATGAGATGTGGGACCGCACCGGGATCCAGCGGCACCTGGAGCGCATGGCGGAGAAGGGATGGATGCTGGAGCGGGTGGGACTGCTGTTCCACTACCGCCGCTGCACCCCTGGCAAGGTCCGCTTCTGTGTCACGTACTACCCGGATGCAGACTTGAGCGATCCCGCCCCCACCGAGGGGGAGCAGGAATACCAGGCGCTGGTCTCGTACGCCGGATGGAAGCGCATCGCCTCCAACGGCCAGATGCAGATCTTCTGTGCCGAGCGGGAGGACGTGGTGCCCGTTGAGACGGACCCCGTCCTGGCGGTGGAGAACCTTCACCGGGCGATGCGGCCCGTTCTCACCGAGGAGCGCAGACAGGGGATCGGCTGTCTGGCGCTGGTGGCCCTGTATATGGTGTACTTGCTGATCCAGCCCACGATTTTCTGGGCGATCTCGGTGGCGCTGCTGGGTTTTCTGCTCTTCTTGGTCCGGGGCATCTCCTATGGCGTCTCATGCATCGCCTATTCCCGCTGGCACAGGCGGGCACTGCAGGCGGCAGACAACGGGGACTTTCTGGACACGCCGAATCTGGCACCGGTGAAGCTGGTTTTGCGCCTGGTGCTTCTTGCGGGTGTTCTCCTGCATGTGATCTCTGTATGCACCGAGCGCAGCGACGCCATGCTCCACACCATCTCGCTCCTCTCTCTGATCATCATCCCTGGCGCCGCATTGGGGACTGCGGCGGTCTGGAAGCTCATGAAGCGCAAGGGAGTGTCCAAGGAGACCAACAAGGCGGTGATCCGTCTCGGCCCCATCTTTCTCGGCTTTCTGGCGATTCCCCTGATCCTGGCGCTGCTCCTGGGCGGGGCATTCAAAAACAGCCGCGGTTTCGATGGCACCCAGCAGCTGGACAGCTACCAGTGGCAGGGGGAGAGGCAATACCTCTATCACGATGCGATTCCGCTGCGGGTGGAAGACCTGCAGCCGGAGGTGTCCTGCGAGAGCTACATCACGGAGCTCAGCGGGATGGACAGCCTCTTCTTGGGCACCTATCACGCGGAGCAGCACCCCCGGTGGGACGACCCCAACGCGGAGTCCATCCCCACCCTCCAGTACAACATGGTGGCGGTGAAGTGGAAGGCCCTCTGGAACACCTGCTATGAGGACATGCTCCGCGATTTTCAGAAGGGGACCTTTGAACCGGCAGCCTGTGATCCTGCCCCTTGGGGCGCCCTACAGGCCTGGAGCAGGGCAGACGGGACCTATCTGCTGGGCTACGAGGACGGGATCGTCCTGCTCCGGCTGGGGTACACCCCCACGGAGGCTCAGATGCAGACGGTAGGAGCGGTGTTCGGCAAGTGAGAGAACGACTGTAAGGGGAAAGCACTATACAGCAAGAAACAGCGGAACAGGTGAATCATTGGGCGAAAACCCCGCCCGCGCAGAAGGGCTTCTGCGCGGGTGGGTTGTAGGATCCAGGAAGCAGGCGGTTGGATGGCCAGTGCCCCGTCCCAGATCACAACTGGGATGGGGCACTTTGCTGTTGTCTGGTGTCTCACTGCGCACTGTATCCGGATACGGCCTTGACGATCGTGTCGATGGTGCGCCGCAGTTCGAGGTTCTCAAGCTTGAGGCGGGTCAGCTCGGCCTGCAGTGCGGCAAGATCCTCACCGGGCTCGCTTTGCACCTCTTGCTCGCTCTCCTCCGGGAAGACATCCGGGCTGTCTATGGCGTCCTCGGCGGGGATTGCAGCGCTCTCCACGCCTATGTCCTGCTCCTTCCGGGGACGGCCCCGCTTCCCGGTTGGGATCACCTCGCCGGTCTGGGGGTCCAGCTTCCCGATCAGCGTTCTCCGCGTGCCGCACCGCTTCTTTGCGGGGTCATAATAGCTCTCTGCCTGATACACATAGGTGATATTGTTCTTTTTATTGTGGTAGTAGTCGATTCTCACTGTATCATCCCTTTCTAATCAGTGTCAGCCCTTGCCTTGTCGGATAGTGAGCAAACGGAGGATACCGGTCATTTTGGTTGACAACAGAATACCCCCAACTGGTGCGAAAAGCAAGCAAAAAAGTGCAGCCTGTGTCTGCTTTTTGTGGTGTGGTGGAAGCACTGGTTGCGAGGTGGATGGATGAACTGGCAAAGGGGGACAAGGTGAGGGCGGAGCATCGAATAGGCCCAGTTTCCCCACTTTGCCCTCTCCAAACTGGAACAGATGGGCAAAAGAATACAGATAGGATAGAAAAATACCAATATATGGTATCTATGAACCGCCAGATCACGCTCCTTACCGAAGCGGATCCTCACCTAGCAGCCAGTTCCAGCGGCTCTCATTCTCCTCTCGGCAGACCAGGAAGAACTGTGCCCGGGCGGAGGGATCGGAGAAGGGAATGTCCACTCTTCCATTGCGCCGGTCCGGGAGGACCCGCTGCGTGACATCGGTTACAAAGGAGGGGAGATCGGAGTAACGGGTGAGCTCCCCCAGGGCCTCCAGATCCTGCTGGAGAAAGAACCGGGAGTGAGGCATCTCTCTTCGGACCAGGGTATCCCAGAACCCCACCTGGGCCAGCATGAGAAAGTCCTGCCCGTCCATCTCGGCGAAGGTGATCTCCTTCTGCAGCGCCGCCGGGTGGAAGTGGGGCACCGAGAGGTACAGATGCTCGGTGAGATAGGGATGGCAGGCCAGTCCAGGCGCCTCCAGGGGATGGTTCAGGAAGATGAAGCTGTATGTGCCATCCTGCAGACCGTGGAGCAATTCCTCCTCCGAGGCCACGGCGGAGGACACCGCCTGCCCGGGAAAGATGCCGGTGAGGCGGGGGAGCAGTGCCATCAGGGGACCGGGGGCACAGCTGCCCACGGCGATGGCGGTGAGGCTGCGGGCGTAGGCGCGGACACTGCGCTCCATCTCTGCCTCAGAATCCAAAATACGCCGGGCGTGGGAGGCTGCGAGAACCCCGGTCTCATTCAGAACCAGCCGGTTCTTCTGCCGGGCGAAGAGGGACACTCCCAGCTGGTCCTCCAACTTCTGCATGGACCGGGTGAGGGAGGGCTGCGAGAGGTGCAGTTCCTCCGCCGCAGCAGACAGGGTGCCGCAGCGGGCAAAGGCGTCCAGCTGCTCCAACAGGGCGAATTCGATCATGGCAGGGTGCTCCCTTCTCTTTGACTCAGTATGCGTGTGATGTATACTGGATTGCACAATCCATATTGTACATTCCCGGCGGGAAGCTGTAAAGTGGGGGAAGAAAATATAAGGAGGAACTGCAGCAATGGAACTGCTCACCTTATCCAACGGCGTACTAATGCCCGCGCTCGGTATTGGCACCTTTCTCATGACACCGGACCAGGCAGAGGAGGCCGTCTGCCAGGCCCTGCAGTGCGGCTATCCCATGGTGGACACGGCCAACGCCTACAGGAACGAGAAGGCCGTGGGCCGTGGAATCCGGAAGTCCGGCGTACCCCGGGATAAGATCTTCCTGGTGTCCAAACTGTGGCCCACTGTGTACACCGCCCCAGACGCGGTGGACCGCACCCTGGAGCGTCTGGGCACAGACTACCTGGACCTGCTCTTCATCCACCAGCCGGCAGGGGACTTCCTGGCGGGGTACCAGCAGCTGGAGGCCGCGCTCCAGGCGGGGAAAGTCCGCTCCATCGGCATCTCCAACCTGAAAGGCGAGAAGCTGGACAGGCTGCTGGCGGCGTGCGCGGTAAAGCCCCATGTGATCCAGATGGAGGCCCACCCATATTGCACCCAGAAGGAGATCAAATCCATCCTGGCCCCCTACGGTACCGTAACCATGGCCTGGTATCCCCTGGGCCATGGAGACAAGGCCCTGCTTCAAGAGCCAGTGTTCGCCGCTCTGGGAGAGAAATACTGCAAGACTCCGGCCCAGATCATCCTCCGCTGGCACATCCAGATGGGGCACGCCGTGATCCCCGGATCCACGAATCCCGATCACATCCGGGACAATGCCGCTCTCTTCGACTTCGCCCTCACAGACCAGGATATGGCGGACATCGCCCAGCTGGACCGCGATGTCCGCTACTACAACCCTACTCCAGAGACGGAGGAGAACTACGCCAGCTTTGCCCCCGATTTCGACAGCCAGCCCTGAATTCAGACCGAATTCCCCATTTTGCCCTCTCCGAATTGTATAGAAACCAGGAAATATACAGCTTGTAAAGAAAAATACCAAAAATTGGAATGAAGACGCCGGGACACTGCGCCTGCCTCACCGCATACAGTCCGAAAAGGGCGATGCATTTTCACAATTTATGGGTCAGGCGGGCCAATTTGTGGTATGATAGGGATGGCCCTATTTTGGGGTATCTCAAAGGAACAACCCACCTGGAAAGGAGCCTCATATGAAACAGCGGATCTCTCTCTTGCTGTCTGCCCTGCTGCTCGTCTCGCTGGCGGCCTGCGGCTTTGGGGGCAAAGTCACACCCCAGGGCGATGTGCCTCTGGTAACACCGCCGCCGGTAACGGAGCCGCCGACTACAGAGCCGCCTGCATCGGTTGCCCCTGCAGAAGACGGGGATTCTCCTGTGGTGTACTTCACCTCAGACCTCACCCCGGAGGGTCTCGTGGCCATCTATGAGGCCCTGGGCTGGACCCCCACCGGCAATGTGGCGGTGAAGCTGTCTACCGGCGAGCCTCCTGCCAGCAACTACCTCCGGCCGGAGCTCATCGGAGACCTGGTGCAGCAGCTGAACGCCACCATCGTGGAGTGCAACACCGCATACGGCGGCTCCCGGTCTGAGACCGCCATGCACCTGCAGGTGGCGGAGGACCACGGCTTTACCGCCATCGCCGATGTGGACATCCTGGACCAGGACGGCTCCATCCAGATCCCGGTGGAGAACGGCACCTGGCTTCAGACGGACTATGTGGGGGCCAATTTCCCCAACTACGACTCCTACCTTGTCCTCAGCCACTTCAAGGGCCACGCCATGGCGGGCTTTGGCGGCGCCATCAAGAACATCTCCATCGGCCTGGGCTCTCAAGAGGGCAAGTGCCTCATCCACACAGGCGGCAAGAGCCACACCAGCCCCTGGGGCGGCGATCAGACCGCCTTCACCGAGTCCATGGCGGAGGCGGGAAAGGCCGTCTCAGACTACCTGGGCCAGGGACAGCGGATCGTCTATATCAACGTGCTCAACAACATCTCCATCGACTGCGATTGCGACGGCAACCCCGCGGAGCCGGACATCCACGACATCGGCATCCTGGCCTCCACCGATCCCGTGGCCATAGACCAGGCATCCATAGACCTCTGCTTTGCCGCAGAGGGTAGCGAGAGTCTCCAGCAGCGGGTACAGCGGCTGGATGGATTGCACACCCTGGAACACGCCGAGGAGATCGGCCTGGGCAGCCGGACCTACACCCTGGTGGACATCAATCGGGGTTGAATATCAATAACTGTATAGGGAAAATGCTTGTCAGATAAAAAGCGGTTGGAAGCCCTGAGGAGAGGAGGCGTGCCGGATGCTGGAAGTACTCCACCGGGAATTCATCTACGTCTGGTACTACTTCACCGTGCAGCTCCGGCAGATCGCCGGGTATTGGGCATTGGGTATGGTGATCGGCTCATTGGTGTCCGTGTTTTTCAAGGACACCATTCACGGGGCCTTTGCCGGAATCAAGGACAAGAAGTGGGGCGTCTGGGGTGTCATACCGGCCAGCCTCCTGGGTGTGGCCTCGCCCCTCTGTATGTACGGCACCATTCCCATCGCGGCCTCCTTCTCCCGGAGCGGGATGCGCCAGGACTGGCTGGCCGCCTTCATGATGTCCAGCGTCCTTCTGAATCCCCAGCTGGTCCTGTATTCCACGGCATTGGGACCCACAGCATTGGCCATCCGGATTATCTCCTGCACCATCTGCGGGATTGTGGCCGGACTGCTGCTGCACATCTTCTATCGGGACAAGCCCTTCTTCAACTTTGAGGGGTTTGCGCCCAGACCCAGCCGGGACACCAATCCCAACCTCTTTCTCCGGTTCCTCTTCAACCTGGGCCGGAACATCAAGGCCACGGGTCTCTACTTCCTCCTGGGCGTGCTGCTCTCCGCCCTGTTCCAGCGCTATGTGCCGGCGGAGGACTTCGCCGCCCTCTTCGGCGAGGCCAACGAGGGCTTCGGGGTGCTGATGGCAGCCACCATCGGCGTGCCCCTCTATGCCTGCGGCGGCGGTACCATCCCCCTCATCCGGGAGTGGCTGGCCATGGGCATGAGCATGGGCAGCGCCTCCGCCTTCATGATCACCGGCCCGGCCACCAAGATCACCAACCTGGGGGCATTGAAGATCGTCCTGGGCATGAAGCGGTTCGTGCTGTATCTGGCCTTTGTGATGGCCTTCTCCCTTGTGACAGGACTGCTGGTGAACCTTGTGATCTGAGTTTTCACTATGCATCTATGTGATACTGCCCCGGTGCATGCTCACGCATGCACCGGGGCAGTTCTTATCGCGGCGGGCAGCGGCCTGTTCGCAGCTTTTCTTCCTTGACAGTTCCTCTGTTGGGGCTTATACCGGAATCTGAGAATATCAGATACGGGAAGGGAACTGAGGCATGATGGAGGTTTTGGCGAAGACAGATATGCTCTGTTGTTGGTGCTTGAAACGGCATCCGGTACAGACGGTCCGATTCCGGGAAGACAATATCTTTAACGGTGTCCTGGTGGAGTATCCTGCAGAGTACTTCTACTGCGATGTGGAAGACGGAATGTACGCGGATGAGGAGCAGATCCTGGCGAATGACACCACGATGAAGGACGCCTACCGGGAGAAGGTAGGCCTGCTCACATCTCACCAGATCAAGGCCATCCGCGCCAAGTACGGCATATCGCAGCGCAACCTGTGCCGCCTGCTGGGCTGGGGAACCAAAACGATCACGCGCTTTGAGAACTACCGGGTGCAGGATGAGGCCCACGATGCCATTCTGCGGAGATTGGATTCCAATCCAGCGTTCTTCCTGCAGCTGCTTGAGGAGAGGAAGGAAGCGTTTCCTACGAATGCCTATGAGACGTACTTGGAGATCGGGGCAAAGCTTTTGTGCGGAGCCGGGACCGATACTTGAAGCACACTGCCATGTCTGGCGAAAACGCTTGCATGCCGTCCTCCTATTCATGAAAACCAGGACATTGCGCCTGTCCTGAACTGCAGACCGCCCGGTTTCAGGTGTGCACCTGGGACCGGGCGGTATTTTGCCTCTGGGAGAGTGCGGCGGATGCACCGCAGAGGAGCGCTTGCGTGGGTGCCTTCGAGAAAGCGCAGACTTGGCAGTGGATTTTGACCCGGTCTGCTGGTATAATGGATGGGTGCCGAAGAGAAATCCCGCTGTATCGGCACTGCTCTGGTTCAGATCCAGAGCGTATTCCGCTGCGGTCCTGGAGGTGAAACGCAGAGATGCGGACGTTCTCATACTTCCTCTATGCGTGCTTTGATGCAGACGGAGCGGCGGAGAATCCGAACAATCCCCGCAACTTTCTCGGCGAGAAGACAGATGCACTGCTCTCCTGGGTTGCTGCATTGCCCGCCAACACCTGCAGCTATTCAGCCTGCGCAGATCGATTTGACACGGCTCATCTGGATCAGCTGATCGCCGGCGGAATCCTCCGCTGTGAGGATGGAATCCTGGCGCTGGACAGCCCCATTTTTCTCCGGGAAGATGCCGCTGCACTTCGCGCTGGGACAGCGGCAAAGGCCGTCCAACTGGCAGACCGGCTGGAGGCGGAATTGCCCCGGATTCGAGCCTGCTGCAGCGGGATCCAAAACGGCTTTTCGGTGGAGCGAAACCTGTATCACCTCCTCTGTGCCGCTGTCTTCAACGGCCTTTTCTTCGACTACCTCTCCGCCAAAGGGGTCCTTGCCGTATCGAGGATGCACCCCAGCGGACTGGACTACCTCGGTGTGATCTACGAGAAGTGCCCAGAACTGCAGTCTCTCTCAGACGGGCTGCTGTGCTCGTACAACCGCTTCGTCAATGACCGCTGCTCTCTGCAGTCTTTCGGAGATGCCAACGGAGACCGGTTGGATTTCTATCGCTTCTCACGGCTGATGGAGCAGAATCGGGTGCCAGCCAAATGGGCAGACATCGCAGAGACCCTGCGGGAGTGGAACCACAGGGCAGACAAGGATGCCCTTCTCTCCGAGGTGGTCTCCCTTGTGCAGACAGGCCGCTGTGATCCCTCTGTGATGGCCATATTGGGACGGTTTGGGTATGCCCGGGACGGGAAGCTCTGCGTCCCGGTGTATACCGGCAGAGAACTGAGCGTGGCGGAGGAACTGGAGAAGATCGTGGAGGAGACTCTGGGTGTGCCGACGACCGCCATCCTGTTGGATCTGGCCGGCTCCCTGGACATCACCGCAGTCCGGCACAGGGTAAACCGGCTGGAGATCGCCAATGAGCTGTACCATCTTCTCTTTGGGGCGATCAACGAAGAACTGGTCTCCCGGGGAATTGCAGCCGCACCGCCGGACGTACCAGGAGAGGGAAGGTACTTCCGGTGCATCGAATGCTATGCGTGATCTTGCTGGAGGAGGAAGAAACCATGTGGACATGTCCGAAATGTGGCAGAGCGTTCAAGCGCACCAACCAGGGCCACTACTGCGGCGCCGCACCCAAGACGGTGGCGGCGTACATCGCAGCGCTGCCGGAGGAGGCGCAGTCCTATGCCTCGGAAATGGCGGATCTCCTGCAAAACTGTGCTCCGGATGTGCAGTCTCGGATCGCCTGGAGTATGCCGTACTACGAGAGGGCGGGGAAGTCCCTGTCTTTCTCGGCAAATAAAGGGTATCTCAGCCTGTATGCGGGACCGGAGGCCATCGAGGCCTTTGGGGATCAGCTGCAGGAGTACGAGACCAAGAAGAGCGCCATCTACCTCCCCTTTGAGAAGCCGCTGCCGGCTGAGCTGATCACCGCCATCGCCAAATGGTGCCTCGGTGAATAATGCCCATCTTTTCCCTTGACAGCCCCTCCCGCAGGGTGTATCATAGTTCTCAGGAACACTACCCCCCAGGGGGGTGTCCACCGGAAAACAGTGAATGGAATAGGGCAGCGATGCCCTGGAAGGGAGTATTATCGATGCGCGTCATCCAGATCGTGTTCAGCCCCACCGGGGGCACCAAGAAGGCGGCAGATCTGCTCACAGCGGGCCTGGGAAAGCTGGTGCAGACCGTGGACCTCACAGACAATCAGTTCCAGCCGATGCAGCTCAGCGGGATAGACACCTGTGCCGTGATTGCCATGCCCTCGTACGGCGGCCGGGTACCTGCTCTGGCGGCCTATCGTCTGAAGGACATCCAGGCACAGGGGATGCCCTGCGTGCTGCTCTGCGTATACGGCAACCGGGCCTTTGAGGACACCCTGGTGGAGATGGAGGACCTGGCCCGGACAGCCGGCTTTGAACCCGCAGCGGCGGTGGCCGCAGTGGCGGAGCACTCCATCATGCACCAGTTTGCCACGGGAAGACCGGATGCTGCAGATACCCGGAACTTGAAGGAATATGGCGGACGGATTGCCCAGAAGCTGGCGGGCCCCTGGGAGAAGGGTTCCTTGCCCATCCCAGGGAATCGGCCGTACAAGTCTGCCTCTGGGGTACCGCTGGTGCCCAAGGGGGACAGCAGCTGCGTGAACTGCGGCACCTGCGCAAAACAGTGCCCGGCGGGGGCCATCAACCCGTCCAAGCCCCGGGAGACGGACAAGAAGCTCTGCATCGCCTGCATGCGCTGTATCTCCATCTGTCCCCAGAAGGCCCGGAAGGTAAATGGCGCTATGGTGTCTGTGGCGGCCATGTCCATCAAGAAGGCCTGCGAGGTGCGCAAGGAGTGCGAGCTCTGGATGTGAGTCCGGGGCGAATCCACAGGAATGAGAAGGCCCGGTCCGTTGGGGGATCCCAATGGACCGGGCCAAGATATCCATGCGGTTGAAAGATTGGCGATTGCTGCGTGAAACGGTGTGGTGGAGTCTCTCTATTACACAAAATGGAGCCGCCGGAAAGACGAGAATTTCTCTTGATAACGCCGGACAGAAGTATTACACTTCAGTTGCGAGAGGGGGATTGAGCCCATGAACAACACTGTTCAGATCACGATGGATGATGACATGATAACAGAGGTTGAGGAGCTGTACTGCAGCATGGGTACTTCCTTTGCCGAGGCAGTCCGTGTGTTTGCTCGGCAGAGTCTCCAGATGCAAGGAATGCCTTCCTATCCTACGCTGGTATATTTAGAGGACATGACGCCGCAGGAGTTTGAGCGGAGAATGATGCAAGCTGAGGCCGATGTCGATGCTGGCCGCGTTTACACTGATGCTGAATTTGATGCAATGATGAGAGAGAAGTTTCGGTGTGGACGGGATAAAACGGTATGACATTGTCTATACAAGTGCAGTAAGTGGGGATATGGCGATCTATAGGAAAATGATGAGGCCCGGTCCATTGGAAAGACTCCAATGGACCGGGCTTTTTCGTGTGAAGGAAGGGCTGAAATAAGCATTACGGCAGCGCTGCCTGCGCTGAGACATCCGCAGTCTGGGGAAGCAGTCTGTTCAGGCCATCATCGCCGCGGAATTGTGCCGGCGGTTTGCCCGATGCACTGGGCCGCATAACGCAGCACGTCCCCCGGGCAATAGACTGGTATCCTGCTGAAGGAAGCACTGCTGCTGCAGCTTGCACGCAAGGAGTCCATCTTCTCCGGAATCCCGTAGTACGCCAGCATACTCTGGACTTCGTCCTCTGTGAAGCCGAAATACTCTCCAAAGAACCTGCGACTGCTGTCCCAGAGATAGAAATTGTTCAGGCCGGCGAAGGCGGTCCCTTTGCATGTCTGAAAATCTCCGGTGAGTACTGCAAAGCGCAGGTGCGCGTTTCCCTTCAGAAGACGGTGAAACAGCCCACGCAAAAGGCTGTCTACCTTTTCGTAGAGGCCGTTGAAATACGCGTAGTTGAGCGGGTCGTTGTACGCATCTACGAGGACCACAACTTTCTTGCGATAGTGCTTGTACAGCAATCTGGTGAGAATGGTTGGGGCCCACGCCTGAGAGGACACGTAAGAGTCCTGTTCGCACTGCGTCTCCTGCGGCATCTCAGACAAATGCAGGATGGAATCGTACTCTCGAAGATCCTTTTCGTCCAGTGCAGGGCTGGTTGCAAGTTCGCTGAAAGATTGCGCTGCGGCGCACAACATCTGGTCCACCTGTCTGCAGATCGTGGGGAAATCGCCGATACAGAGCCCCTTCAGATCAAGGTATAGTACAGGGTATTTTCCTTGGTTCCGATTGCAGAAATCCTTGTATTGGGTGATCTGAAGTCCCTCGAATAGAGTGGGATCTGCGCCGATGGAGAGAAACTGGCGCAGCATGCTGAGATTCAGAGATCTTCCAAACCGGCCGGGGCGGGGAATCATGTTTACTATGCTGGCGTGCTTGATAATCTCGTAGAGAAGCAGAGACTTGTCGAGGTAGTGGTACGGGCCGAGCCGCAGATCCTCGAAGCGGTCTACGCCGATCGGCAAGAGCTTCCTGCACTCCTGCATGCGTTTTCCCTCCTTTATATATTATAAGCGCAATACATCACGGTTCTGGTTTATCTGGATGGCGTCTCAACATCCGCTGTGCAGATACCGGCGGAGGGGATATTCGCCGTCAGACGCTCATTACCGCGGAATTGGGCGCGATGGTTTACCCGATATACTGGGCCACATAGCGCAGCACGTCACCCGGGCAATAGACTGGTTTCCTGCTGAAGGAAGAACTGCTGCTGCACTTTGCACGCAAGGAGTCCATCTTCTCCGGAATATCGTAGTATGCCAGCATAGTCTGTACCTCGTCCTCCGTGAAGCCGAAATACTCGCCGACGAATTTGAAATTGCTGTCCCAGAGATCGAAATTGTTCAGGTCGGTGAAGACGATCTCTTTGGATACCGGAGGACTTCCAGTGAGAACAGCGAAATCCAGGTACTCATTTCCCTTCAGAAGACCGTGGAACAATCCGCTCACAAGTTCCGCCATCTCTGGGTAGAAACCATTGCGGTACGCATAGTTGAGCGGGTCGTTGTACGCATCTATGAGGACAACAACCTTCTTGCGGTAGTGCTTGTACAGCAATCTGGTGAGGATGGTGGAAGCGAACATCTGAAAGACCTGATGAGATGTCTGCTCTGTCTTTATATCCCGCGGCATCTCCGGCAGATGCAGGATGGAATTGAAGTCCTTGAGATCAATCTGATCCAGTGCAGGACTGGCTGTAAGTTCGCTGAAAGATTGCGCCGCGGCGCACAGTATCTGGTCCGCCTGCCTGCAGATCGTGGTGCCATCACTGGTACAGAGCCCTTTCAGATCCAGGTAGAGCACTGGGTATTGCCCCTGGTGCAACGCGCAGAAATCCCTGTCCTGGGTGATCTGAAGTCCATCGAATAGAGCGGGATCTGCGCCGATGGAGAGAAACTGGCGCAGCATGCTGAGGTTCAGAGACTTTCCAGACTGGCTGTCTCGGGGAACCATGTCTACTTTGCTGCCGTTTTCGATGATTTCATAGAGGAACACGGACTTGTCGACGTAGTAGTACGGGCCGAGGCGCAGATCCTCGAAGCGGTCTACGCCAATCGGCAAGAGCTTTCTGCACTCCTGCATGCGTTTTCCCTCCTTTGCCTATGCAAATGAAAACCACTGGAATTTTACTTTATCACACTATCCTATTTGATACAATTGGAGAGAAAAGAAAAAATACAACAATTAAAATGATTAAGACGTCTAAACGGACGAACGGCCGTGCGCGGTATATGGGATCAGCGCACAGAGAACAACAGCCGCCTTGCTGGAGCCCAGCAAGGCGGCTGATTCAGGGATCACGGTCCGGGTTCATCTGGATGACGTCTCTACATCTGCCGTGCGCAGATACCGGCGGAGGGGGTACTCGCCATCGTGGTTCTCCCCGTCCAGATAGAGAGACATGGACCTGGCGGTGCGGACCCGGGATACGCCGGCCCGCAGCAGCAGGGTGGTGAGGGAGTCCCGGAGATGGTCTGGACAGACAAGACCCGCTGTCTGCAGAAGGCGCTTCTGCTGCCGCAGCTGCGGGAGGATCTGGTCTCTCGGCAACCGTTTCACAAGACAGCTGCCGGGGAAGGGGGCCAGTTCCAGGGCGCTGTCCTCCCGGGGGAAGAGGGCACAAAAGGCGCTGCGGTGCTCCTGGCTTGCGGAGGTTGGGTTGGCCTGAGGGAGGAAAGACTCCAGGCGGAAGGTGTACCGCTGCAGGGTGCGGGCTGCCTGGGCCAGAATGGAACTTCCCGGGGGAAGGGCAGAGGCTGTTCTGTCCCAGATGGGGAGGAACCGCTTGCAGAAGGCCTGGAGATCCTCCATGCGGTCTGTGTCCAGGAAGATCGTCTGGCAGGAACTGCACAGTAGCTGCCCGGTGGAGACCAGGTGCTGGGCAAGGCCCGCTAAGTCTTCATCGGAGACATCGCCTGAAAGATAGGCGAATCCCAGACGGTGCCCCCACTCGATGAGCCGGACGCCGGGCGGAACAGACTGGCGCACCCCGGCGATGGCGGCATCTCCGCCCCACACGGCCACCGCATCGGATAGACTGGCCAGGCGGCGGATGGTCTCCTGATCGGAGGAGGGGACATCAAAGACATAGAGGTATGGGGCCAGAGCGGGGGCGATGTCCAGCAGCGCCTGGAGGATGGCCAGGGAGAGGCCGTTGTCTGAGGAGGGCAGCTTCACCAGGTTGATATTGCCCGTGAGGAGGCCCTCCGCCACACTGAAGGCGGGGAGGCCGTCTGCGTTGCCGGCGGTGATATGGAGCAGGACCCCCAGGGGAAGGGTGTGTACCTGCAGCTGGGGACCGGCGGCAGGCGGGTGCAGCGTGCGGACTGGAGTATCCAGAAGATCTCCCAGCTCCGTGCGGATGCGGAACTCCAGGCTCTCCCGGGTGAGCAGGGAGACGGCCATGGACTTGTATTGGGCGATCATCTCCGCGGGGAAGAGGGCCAGTTGGCTGTCGTAGAAACCGGAGGCGAAGCGGTGTCCCAACTCCACCAGGGCATCCAGGGTGCACTGCATCGGGAGCGGCGGACCGGCCAAAGTGGTGCTGAGGGCTTCTGGTAAGTGCTGGAGCACGTCCTCCAACTGGGAGGAGTCCAACAGCGTTCCATTGGCGAGAATCATAGGGCAGCCCCCTTCCAGGCTTCTGCGGCACCGGCGGCGCAGGTCTTCAGGTCTGAGATACCGCCGCGGCCCAGCAGTTCCAACCACGGGGCTCGGTCCATGGTGCCGCAGCCGCAGCTTCCAGCGGGGTGGAGAATGCCGATGTCGTCTGTGAGGATGCTCAGCACCGGGGTGCCCTGTACCATGGGGGTGATCAGGTTTACGATCCCAGGCTGTCCCGGCGGGAGGGGCTCCAGGGTGTTGGCATCCCGGATCAGAACCCGGCTGTATATGGGGATGTGCAGGTGGCGGTTGGGGCAGTCCGTGAACAGCACCGGGTGCTCCACGGCGCTGAAGAACTCGGCGATGTCCGGTCCGGAGAGGCCGAGACGGTCCTCTGCCAGGGCGTAGAAGGTGCTCTTATCAGCCTGCTGGGCGGAGAACTCCTTCCAGCCACCCCCGAGGAGCAGTTTGGAGCCCTTGGGCAGGTGCAGCCGTTCTCCCTGGGACTCCAGCTGTTGCAGCAGAAACCAGGCGAAGGCGGGAAACCCGATGATCCGCACGGGAGCGGTGCCAGATCCATAGCGCAGCAGGGCGTCTGCGGTGCCGGGGATGTCCGGGATCAGCTTGGCACCCTCCTGGCGCAGGGCATAGGTGCGGCTTCGAACGGGAGACAGCAGGGATGCGGCCCAGGCGGTGCGGGGTGCGGCCTTCTTCCCGTCCGGCTTGGGGCTCAGCAATATGCAGTGACTGGCTTTCGGAGAGAGCAGTCCCCGGAATCCCGCAATCCGAAGGCCCATCTGCAGGGCACAGAGCAGGTCCCCTACTCGGAAACCCATCTCGCTGGCTCGGCCAGTGGTGCCGGAGGAGGATGCCCGGAACACAATCCGCCATTGGGGTTCGCCGAAGATCTTCCTCCGCTTGAAGAGCAGGGTGGGCAGCGGGGGCAGCCGGTACAAGTCCTCCATGGTCTGCAGCTGATTCGGATGAAAGTCCATGCCCTGGGCCAGGCTGCGGTATTCCAGACAGTGTTCCCACTGCTCCTGGAGGTTGTCTTTCATCGCCTGCAGGAAGAGATCCTCTGTACCGCTGTGATCCCAGGGATCCTTCCAGCGGAAGAGCTTGCTGCGTGCAGACATGGGTTCCACCTCTCTTTCATTCTCGTTGACAGTGTGCCTGTGTGGGTACGGCCTCGGGATGCGTGGACTGAAAGCGCCTCTGCAGGGAGGTGCAGAGGCGGGTAGACAACGGAAAAGCGGGACCCGCAGGGGGCCGGTAGAAGCGGATTGGAAAAGCAGAGCCCCTCCTCTCCCATCCTACCACATTCGGCAGTCCTTTGCAATGAGAGATTGGGAAGAAGACGTCATAAGTGCATTATTCGGCTTAAGCGGTCTTCCAATTGCGGGCTGCTCGCGGATGGCTTGTGTGGATCCTTCCTGAGGCGGGAAGTTTTGCAGGCTATGTCTACAGCCACTTGAGGTGTGCCTGCAAAGTGTGCTATGCTTGCCGGGACAGGAGGTTGAACGCCATGGACGCTGTTGTTGAGATCACTATGGACAAGGAACTGCTGGATGCAGTAGAGGAACTGTACCGCAGCATGGGGACTACCTTTGAAGAGGCAGCTCGCATGTTTGCCCGTGAGAGCATCCGGGTGCAGGGACTGCCTTTCCGGCCCACCCTGGTGAATTGGGAGGATCTCTCCCCGCAGGATGTGGAGGACAAAGTGAGAAGGGCGAACGCAGACATCGAGGCAGGCCGTGTCTACACAAGTGATGAGGCGGCTGCAATCCTAGAAGCGCGGTTCCAGCAGGGACAGCTCTCCTGACACCGAGGATACAGCCCCAAGGGCAGAAGTGTCCCAGTGCAGAGAATAGAGAAAGGCCCGACCTATTGGGAGCTCCCAATGGGCCGGGCATTTCACTTGGCTTGGTACTTGCAGATCTTTTCACATCACGCCGTCTGCGCCGGTGTACTGCTCCAGGGAGTTCTCCTTCACCTGGATGCAGACGTACTTGATGCCGCTGTCTGCAGCAGCCTTGAGCTGGCGCTTCACCGGCGGGGCAACCCGCAGGACATCGTTTGCGGCGAGAGCCACATCTTCGCCGTCCAGGGTCATGGTACCTTTGCCCTCGAGGATGATGTAGATCTCTTCGTTTTGCTTGTGGGAGTGGACGAAGGGAACGCCAGCGCCGGCGGGCATGCTGTTCACGCTTACCTCAGCTCCGGTGAGACCCAGCAGGTCGTGAAGCTCGGTGCGGGGCGCATCGGGCACGGATACTTTCTTGTAGTTTGCCATTTGAGAGACCTCCATTTCGTTGTAACTATCTCGGTTACAACGAAGAGTATAGCACCAGAGACTGGGAATGGCAACCGGAAAATAGCAAGAAAGATATAGAAAACCGGCGTGCCAGACATGCCGGTTTTGTGCAAGATAGATAAATATGGCTGCTCTTTCTTGCCCTGCAGATCGGGGGAGATGTGGCCTAGACGCCTGCACTTGCTGCCTGATCTTTGATGAGCGCCAACACATGTTCGAGGTACTGCACCCTGATGCGCAAGGCTTCCACCTCTGCCTGCAAGCTGGCATTCTGCTCTTTCAGCGCTGCAGTCTCCGCATCCTGGCAGATCGCACTTTGGATTTCACTCACAGGAGGCGCACTCTGCTGCGCTTCCTGTGACTCCTCCGCACTATGGGGGTTCTGCGGCTGGCTCTTTTTGCTTCCGATGGGCCGGCCGCGCTTCCCTGACGAGGGGATGATCTCACCGGTGGTGGGGTCTACCTTTCCGAGATATTTCCGAATTGGACGGTTTTGCTTACGTTCTGGGTCCCAACACGGCAAAGAACTGTATGCGTACTGGGTTCCATCTTTGTGGGTGTACTTTACGATGGCCATAGTATCACTTCCAAGCCGAATCTATGCATACTATTACAACTACAACGTTGCCTGCCATGTCCCCCTACGGTAGCAGTTGCATCTCTGTGATGAGATCTTCCGTAGTTGTCTTCTTCAGCACGCCCTCCATGGCGTCCTAGGATTCCTGCAGGTGCTGGTTCAGGATAGGACGTTCCTCAAAGCCTGTGATTAGGGGAGCGGAAAACAAGGAGATATTCCTGGATGAAGTGCATGGGATAAGCGCAGAAAGGTTGCGGCAGCAACGATCTCAAAGCGCCTCTCTCAGCACTTCAATTTTGCATTTGTGAACCTTTGTTTTCCGATCGTAGGCAATACCAACACCTAAGATTCTGCCAGTATAGGTAGGCCTCTCACCAAGCTTCCCAGCAAAAGATAAAATGTATTTTCTGTCTTTGATTTGCTGGATGGCATCTTCGGGTGTGGCATCGACTTTCAATTCCAGAATAAAACCAGTCTCCGAATAGTCGAATTTCGGACGGAAAATATAATCCACAAAACCAGTGCCGCCCTTGAGCTCGCGATCTACATGATACGTTGAACGAGCTGAGAGGTAGCAAAGGGTTACCACGAGGGAGAGATCACTTTCCTTATTGTACTGGAGTAGAGGAGATTCCGTGTTATGTGTGTACTCCAGTTCTTTTTCCACTATTTCGGAGTTCAGACTCAGTGTTGCCTCTAATATCCGCTGAGATGCCTCCGCGAGACGGTAGATATAGTCAAAGGCAGGCTTGGTCTTCAGCATTTCCTCAAACTGATTCATGAGTTCAGTGTTTGGAATACGGGCTTGGCCTTTCTCATAGCTGAGAAATCCGAGCAAAACCATCCGTGTTAGAATATCATCTTTGGACGCCAGGTTGCCGTGCGGCGCTTCTTTCAGGTGCAATGTCATGGGAACATTGTAGTGAGATGTTAGTAAACCAACAGCTTCACGCACTGCATCGATGTTTTGCTTTACGGCGGTATAGATTTCATCTGCAGCACCTGAGTCATTCCAATAATCCTTTATATAGCTAAAGAAGAGGGCGAAATAGACGGATTGCGAATTATATAACCTGGTCCCATCAAAACAGACATACCCATCATACCATTCTCGAAGGGAATCACGCGTCACGGAATGGTCGCTGTGAGAAGAACGGTAACGCTGGTAAAGGACATCTACTTCAGCATCTGTAAAGCCAAAACCTTTGGCTAGAAATGGATCACTTGGAGTTGCGTGCTGCGTGAACATGTTTGTGTCGGATGTGCTCGAAAAAACGCATATGGGCATGATGCCTGTGAGAAAGGCGAGGGCAACAGAATCTACATCCTTGAAGAATCCACCTAAGAAGCTGATGTACTTTTTGCGGCTTTCCTCGGTAGCCCAATCTTTGTGAAAGAGATAATCCCACTCATCCATCACTACAACAAATTGAACTCCAAATTCAGCGTAGACTTGGTTCAATGCTATGCCGAATCCCTGCTTCTGATCAAAAAGCATATCCGGATACGCGCTTTGAAGATCTCGAAAAAGGTCGGCCTTCAACTTTGCAAGGTATACTTCTCCGTCTGTGACGTTTTCGGCAACTTTGTTTGCCTGAATATAGATTAGCTCATACTTCCCGCAGTGCGCCATGGCAGCTGAATCTGCCCCAACAGCCAGAGAGGAAAACAGTTTCTTCTGGTCGAAGGTTCGGCCGAAGAAGGAGGATATCATGTTGGCGTTTACTGTTTTACCAAAACGTCTCGGGCGTGTGACACACAAAAACCGTGCTTCAGTATTAATAGAATTTACGAGATCAGAGATGATATAAGATTTGTCGACGAATAGCTTCTCGCTTGAAATGCGGGTATAACGTGACCAAGGTTCTAAAGGATTGAGATATGTTATCATTGTAATATCCCCCCTGAAGTATGAAGAAATGCTTATATTTTATTAGAAAAGTCGACAAATAAACAGACACAATGAGAACTGTACCAAGAATATCTTTCTGCTTTGACACTGTGCTACGAAACACGAGGGTTTTGACAAGACTGAAAATATCATTCGTCCTACTGGTAAAAAGCAAGCTGAACTCTTCTAACTAATACTAGCATACTTTTCGCTGCATTTCAAGGTTCAATGTTGCTATATGCTGAACGTTATCAGCAAGCGAGAAGAGGTGCGGTTCTCCACTGATCTAAGCGCCTTTGGACGAAGAAAAGCCGTTGCACTTGCCGTACAGCAGCGATCTTCGTGGTGAGATCCGCCAGGGTGGCTCTCCTTTCTCCACGCAAACCAAATCAACGCAGAGCTGCAGCATGAACTCTCCGCTTGGAATATGGATACAGCGCTTTCATAGATGAACAAGTCCCAGAAGCACCCCCCGGACCACGATCAAGCACTATTCTTTGAACTGCATCATGAGTTCTCCATTCGGGATGCGTACACACCCGTTTTCATAGCTGAGAAAGCCCAGAAACACCATCCGGCTGAGAACATCGTCTCTGGATGGCAAGACGCCGTCGGGTACACCCTGCAAGCGCAGCTGCATGGGGACACGCTCCCCGGCGGTCAGCAGGAGGATGTCTTCCTGTACAGCTGCCGCATTCCAGGAGATTGCAGTTGGGACCTCCCTGGCCGGGCCGGATTCATTCCAGTATTCCCTTGCCACTCCGAACGAGAGGGAAAATAGACGGACTGGGAATTGTACAATCGAGTGCCGTCCAGGGCGCTGTACCCATCGTACCACGCACGCAGGTCCTGGCGTGTCACATACGGATTGATGCAACGGGACTGTTACCGCTGGTAGAGGGAGTCCACTTCCTCATCGGTGAAGCCGAAGGCTTTGGAGAGAACGGGGTCAGCAGGGGTCGCGTGCTGGGAGAACAGATCGGTGACGGAAGAAACAAAGAAGACAGACATGGGCATGATGCCCGTGACATAGGCCAGCGCAATCGCAGGCACATCTTGGAACAATCCGCACAGGAAGGAGTGGTAGGCCGTGCGGTCCTCTTCAGTAGCCCAATCGCGGTAGAAGAGATAGTCCCACTCGTCCATCACCACCACAAATTGCGTGCCAACTGCATTGTAAATCTGGTTCAACGCAGCGCTGATGCCTTGCTGTTCATCAAAAGCCAAGTTCGGGTAGGCGTTGCGGAAGTCTCGAAAAAGATCAGACTTCAGCTTTGAGAGGTACAGGCCCCCATCTGTGACGTTTTCGGCAACTTTGCTCATGTTCAGGTACAGCAGTTCATACCTTCCACAGTGCGCCATGGCAACAGGGTCTGCCCCAACAGCCAGGGAGGAAAACAGGCTCTTCTGGTCGAAGGCTCGGCCGAAGAAAGAGGCTATCATGTGAGCGTTTACGGTCTTCCCAAAGCGCCTCGGGCGTGTGGCACACAGAAACCTTGTTCTGGTGTTGATGTGGCGAATGACCTCGGGAATGATGTAAGATTTGTCTACAAATAAGTTTTCTACAGAGATGTCGGTATAATTCAACCATGGATCCTGGGGATTGAGGTATGTAAGCAATATACTGCCCTCCTCACGAGCAGAAAGAGCACTTCTTTTATTGAAGGTGTTAAAGTCTAGATCAACAAAATTGGCGAGATACGCGTATCTGGAATCGCCGATGGTTTGACGACCCGAAGACCATGCTTTGACCCTGTGGGCACCTCTCCACATTTACCCTACAGCAATGACTGCATCTCTGCGGTGAGATGCGCCAAAGTGGTCTTCTTCAGCACACCCTCCATGGCGTCCTGGGCCTCCTGCAGGTGCTGGTCCAGGACGGTGTGGACATTCCTCCCCACGGGGCACTGGGGGTTGGGGTTCTCGTGGAAGTGGAATAGGTCCCCCTCTACGCAGTCCACCGCCTCATAGACATCATACAGCGTGATGTCTTTGGGATCCCGGATGAGCTTGGCGCCGCCGGTGCCCGAGGCCACGGAGACAAAGCCGGCGGCCTTCAGCTGCAGGAGAATCCGGCGGATGATCACGTGATTTGCATTCACGCTGGAGGCAATGAGGGCGGACGTTACTTTCATGGAGTCCTGAAAGGAGTGAATCACCAGCAAGGTGTGTACGGCGATGGTAAAGCGGGATGTGATTTTCATGGTGTGCCCTGTGCCGTAGGGACGGTACAGGTAACCTCCTCTCAGGGAATATGGCCTTGCAGCCCGGGGCAATCCTGGATTCAGCCGGTGTATGCGTTTTCCGGAGTGTTGCGGAAGTCCTGCTTCTCCAGCCAGATCCGCTCTTCCTCCGTCTCCGGATAGTCCAGGCGCTCGATCTTGAAGATCACCGGCCGGGTGCCATCGTTGCAGCAGGCGATCATCATGCGGTCATCGTTGGTCCAGCCGTGCATGATGGAGCCACCCTGAAGTGCGGTGTACACGTATCGGCTGATGGCGTCCCATGCCTCAGAGCAGAACTTGCCGTTGAGCATGTGGTAATAGTCGTCCCGCTCCGGGGTGCGCTTGAGAAGGAAGGTGTCTCCGGGCTTGAAAAACGGACAGGGACCGGACTTGGGGTTGGCCAGGTATTTCTCCTGGAGCTCTGGGAAGACCGTTGTCTCCAGAACAGTGATTCTGCATTCGTGGCGCATAGCGGATTGCCTCCTTGTTTGATATTGTTCGCTCCGGCTACTGCTCCAGCAGCCGGCCGTTGTCGTTCCACTCGCCGTACATGATGCTGGCTCTGGTGTTGTCTACCAGCTTCTGCAGCCTGCTCTGGAACAGCATCGGCTGCCGCTTTTTGATCTGAATCGTGTCGATACGGACCCGCTGATAGAGCGGCGGGAAGTGAATAAAGGTGTCCCATACTGCGGGGTCTGCCTGCAGGGCACGCAGGATCTCCTTGTCTATCACAAAGCCGGCGTCTGTCATGTCGGGGAGAACGGCTCTGCCGGCGTCTGTCATGAGGGAGAGACGCTCCAAACGGCGGCAGCGTTCTTTGTTGAGCTCAGACCACAGGGATCCCTTTTTCCGGGGTGCCAGCTTTTGCACTGTTATGCCGTTGTCCAGACGCTTGGTGGTGCTGTCTATCCAGCCGAAGCAGAGGGCCTCTTCCACGGCATCCACATACCAGAAGGTGCCATCGTCCACAGGCCGTCCTCGCTTCACTACCACCCAGCACTCTTTCTCGGTGTCGTGGTGCCGCTCCAGCCAGGCCCGCAGCTCATATCGGTTCTTGGCAGAGAGTACGTTTTGGGGTTCCATTGGGTGCCTCCATTGTATCATAGGGACTTCAGATAGATCAGCACCTCATGGCCCTTCCTGTTGGTATATCGGTACCCATCTGTCTCGAAACCCAAACTTTCGTGCAGAGCAAGACTGGCGGTATTATCGCAGCGGATCTGCTGCTCTGCAATCCGATAGCCCTTGTCCCTGGCGATCTCCAGGGCGAGCATCATGGCCTTCTTGGCGTATCCGTGCCTCTGATGTGCCGGATAGACCACGGGACCGATCTCAAGGACACTGGGAGAGTGCTGATAGAGCGAGATCTGGCCCACAATGGTCTCATCGCGGAGAATGGCAAAGACCTCGAAGTACTTGCCCTGGTAGGCGAGTTGGTTCCAATCGGCGATCATGTCCTGTATCTGTTTGATGGTCATGGTGCTGTACTGGGATTGCAGCAGAGCTTGGGCGTCTGCAGGGGTAAAGTGGCGTAGTGATACCAAGACAAGCATCTCCTCAGTTAGGTGCCTGGCTGGCCGTACACCCGGACATCTTGCAAAACAGACCGAATCACATCTTCCGGGATGCCGTTGTGATACAGCGCGGCCTTGCACTTCTCGAAGATCCGAAGGTTGTCCTCGGCCAGCTGCCGCAGACCTGCAGTGCCGAGCTCCTGGATGGCAGCGTCCACCAGGGAACTGCCGGCGAATACCCGGGTGCTGGATGCGAAGTGGCACGGCACAAAGGCGCCCATGGCTGTGATCTCGTCTATGGGAAGTGGTTCGGCGGTGGGATCGTAGATGTGGTCCATGTGGCAGTCCAGGTCGATGAAGGAGAAGCCATACTGGTCATCGTAGAAGAAATTGCTCTTGCCCAGAAAATCGATCACGAGGTCCTGCTGCAGGATGGCGCGGATGTCCCGGACAAGCTGATCGAAGTGGGCCTGGGGGATGGCGGAGACAGCGTGTGTCCGGGAGAGAATGTACTCTACGGGGTCCGCATCGCTCTTCAGGTACACATTGGCGCAGCGCTGAGCCCAGAAGAGGTACTTGCAGATGACCGCGTCGTCGTAGAGCTCGGAACCTCTGGCCCGAGGTTCGATGAGGTACCCGGTGCCCTCTCTGGACTCGGCATCACAGACATAGCCCAGGATGGGGACCACATGGACGCCATCATCTTTGAGCCTGGCCAGCCGCTGGATGACATCGTCCAGGTAGGCGAGGTCATCGTCCGGGAAGACCACATTCCGCACCTTCATCCGGCTGGAGGAGAGGACGGCGTAGTCTTCGAAGAGGTACGCCTGCCGATCAATGCCCCGTTTGGCGGGCTGCAGTTCCGGGACGCGGGAGAGCAGAGCATGTGCCGTCTCCGGGTTGATATAGGGGAACTTCTCGATCATGGGCGCACCTCCAATCTGCATGGTTACGGGGTGTACTGTGCCGCTTCCCGGAAAAAGGCGGCATCGTAGGCGATGGGCTCCTCCGAGATGGCATTCAGGAGAAGCTTCTCCAGGTGCTCGTACTCGGAGTACTGGTCCAGGCAGGCCATCACAAAGGTGTCCCGGGCGAAGTGAGAGCAGTCGTATATGACCTCCTGGTCCATGTGGTACCCGTAGTGCTCCACAAAGAAGGTGAGCAGGAGAAAGACGGAGCGGGTGTTCCCCTCGCGGAAGGGGTGTACTCGCCAGACCTTGGGGAACTGCCTAGCCAGGTGGTGGACAAACTCCTCCCGGGAGAGGGTTTCCCAGGGGACCTTCTGCAGATCCCGAAAGGCCAGCTTCAGGTCTTGTGGGATGTCCTCGTCGTTGCTGTACCACACGGACTGCCCGGCCAAAACCCGCTCCCGCTTGATCATGTTGATGACCCGCGGCTTGCCGGCCCATTCGTAGACGTCTCCAAAGAGAGTCTGGTGGATCTGAAAGAGCCCCGCCGGGGAGAAGTCCGCAAAACCGGCTTCATAGAGGCCGGCCATGTTCAGCCGAGACAACTCCGCCTCCGCCAGGTCCAGGGCATCCTCCTCCCGGATGCCCAGCAGGTTGCGCAGGACCGGGATGTCCTCATAGAGATATGGGTCTCGGCGGCCTTTGTTCCAGCTGGGATCCGCGGGACGCCTGTGGTGCTCCAGAAGGGCGGCCTTTGCGGCATCGAAGGAGAGCTCTCCCAGGGCCCACTTGGCGGTGAGGGCCTTGGCGTAGTCTGTTGGCGGCACGCCCTCGATGGCGTTGATGGCGTCTGCAGTGCGTACGGCTGCAACGCATTTATTCTGCTGGGCGTCTGGCAAGATTGGCACCTCCTGTTTCGGCGTTTCATGTCAGCATTCATCGTTGCATACGACAGATACGGGAGATTAGATGTTGTCTGGTGGATTGAGCTCTTTTCTCATAATGACAAAGTCATCTCGCTTTTCTGTCATGACAAAACCCGCTTTTTCGTACAAACGAACAGGCCCCGTGCAATCCCATTCGTATCTCTCTTCCCGAAGGACAGGAAAACTCTCGATGGCCAAATACTGGTTGGCTTTTGCATCACTGATCACTCTGTCCAAGAGAGCGGTTGCGATGCCTTGCCCTCGAAAATTGGGGGCGATCTCAAAACAGACCACTGCGATTTCACGATTGGGGATATCGGAATGAAAATGAGATCCGCCGCAAGAATCGATTGGAAAATTGGCCTTGTTGTTTGCGTTGCACCAGCCAATTGCTGCTCCATTCCCATATGCCAAATAGCCCCGCAGTGCACCTGATGCAATTTGCTATTCTGCAATTTCTCTTGATATCTTCCCAAAACCAGCTGCATCAACCTGATTGAATTTCGTCTGGTGTTCAGCCTTGGTCATCTGATAGATTTAGCAATAGCATCGGTAAGGGGAATTGTCTGTAAATGCCCGGTTTTCGAAAAATCAAAGAAATCACTGGAAAGTTGCGGGGTCAGTGGTTTGATTGTAAGATTTATAATCGTCAATCCCCCTTACCCCATGGGAGAGCAGAACGCTCCCATGGGTTCCCTTGTCTGTCTGTCAGGCTTTCTGCAGCTTGAGTACCGTCACGGAGCAGGCGGGCACCGTGTGGGTGAACGCCTTGCCGGCGCTAGTGCAGGAGACCGTGCGGGGCACTACTGTTTCCGGCTCTACCAGGGTGTTCTTGGCTGCGGGATCCCCGGAGAGGACGGAGGCGGTGTATGCGGGCGCCACATCGCAGTCCAGGGTGATCTGGATCTCGTTCTCGCAATCTGCGATGTTCACGATCTTGATGAGGACGCTGTCCCCGTCTGCGGTGACCACAGACTGGATGCTGTCGTAATGGGGGAGCTCGGCGGTGAGGATGGGGGTGCCGTCCAGCACGCAGATGATCCTCTTGCCGTCTGCGGTGATCTGCATGGTGTGATACTGGCCTGCCACTACGGACACCTCTGCCTCCGTCAACACCTGGCGGTGATGCCCGCCGCCGGCGGTGAGCTGGGTCTTGCCGTCTGTGCCGATGGTCCACCGGACGGGCTGCACGGAGAAGATGTTGTACGGGCTGTCTGCGCTGTTGTGGGCGCTGCCGTACGGGGCGGTGAACAGGCCAACGCCAAGCTCATGCTGTCCGTCTGCGTATACCTCCACCTCGAAGCTGCCGCTCCGGGAGGTCTCATCGTCACCCATCACGATCATCACGGCGTGGGTCATGCCGAAGCGCTCAGCCCGCTCGGGGTTCTCGTCCTTGATGTCCGGCGCGGTGGTGTATACGCCGTCTTCACAGCCGGAGATGCAGCCATACAGCTCATGGTTCGGGGCCACGGGACTGCCGTTCCACTTGGGGTTCTTGAAGGGCACGCCGGCATCGCCCAGCATGCACGCGCCGCCCTTGAGATAGGGTGCATAGACCGGCGGACAGGTCTGCCGGCTCTCCAGGACCGCCTTGCCCCGGTTGGCGGCGAAGAGCTGCTGTACGTAGTATGAGGGGATGCAGTAGTTGTCCAGTCCATCGAAGACGATGAGGTTGGGCTCCCAGGCGGCGTAGCGGACGTTCTCAAAGAGCGGGGCATAGGAGGCCAGCTTTACGATGTCCTGGTTCCGCTCCAGGCCGATGAGGAACATGGCCTCGCCCACGGCGGCATACAGCGTGCGGATGTTGCCGGCCACTACCGCGTACTCGCCCACGAAGATGCCGGGGCCCTGTCTGTCGTAGGAGTCGTAGAAATGGGCGTTCTCTGCGAACCACTCCACACGGTTGTAGAAGTGCTCATCGGCGATGTCCAGGGGGAGGCCGGACTTCTCCACATGGGTGTTGGCCACGATGATGAGCTCCGGGTACTTTGCGGTGATGGCATCGTAGAAGATCTTGTAGCGGCGGTCGTACTCGGGGCCATTGTTCTCGTTGCCGATCTCCAGGTATTTCAGCTGGAAGGGAGCCGGATGCCCCATCTTGGCCCGCAGAGCACCCCGCTTGGTATCCGAACCGCCCAGGGCGTATTCCAAAGCGCACATGGCATCGTCCAGGTACTCCTGGATCTCATTGTCGTCCATCAGGATGCAGCGCCTGGCCTGGCAGGTCATCCCGCAGTTACAGACGTAGAGGGCGTCTGTGCCCATGTCCTCACAGAGCTGCAGGTACTCGTGGAAGCCCAGACCCTCGGTGGAGTGGTAGCCCCAGAGGTTGTATACGCCGGGCCGCTCCCACACATCCCCCACCATCCGCTGGAACCGCTGGGCGGTGGACTTGGAGAAGCCCTCCACGATGCAGCCACCGGGGAAGCGCATGAAGGCCGGGTGCAGTCCCTCCAGCTTCTCGCAGAGGTCTTTCCGCAGCCCGTGGCCGTGATAGGACTCCGTGGGCATCAGGGAGATGAAACCGAACTTCACCTGGCCGCCGTTGGGGGCGGCGATCACCAGCTGCGCGGTCTTAGAGGTGCCGGCGGGGATCAGGGTGAGGTCGTAGCGGACATAGCCCCGGGTGCGGACGCCCAGGTACTTGGAGGCGAGGGTCTGTCCACCCGCCTGGAGGGAAAAGACCAGATCGATGCTCTCCTCTGCCTTGGCAAAGAAGTACAGGTGGTATGCCTCGCCTGCCCGCACGGGGACGCCGCAGAAGCCGATGTTGGATACCGTGCCGCCGGGCTGGAAGGACACAGTCAGTGCCGCCTTCCGGTTGGAGTTCAGGGTGTCCGTCTGGTCCAGGGACATCTCGGCGTTCTCGGCGTACCAGGCGGGGATGTCCGTCTGGGGGAGCTCCTTCCGCCAGCGGGGAAGTCCCTCGCCATAGCCGATCTCATACTCCCAACCGGTCTGGTTCTTCACGTTCTCCCCATAGGGGATGAGGTCGTCCGGCAGAAGGGAGTCGTCAAAGGCGCGGTTGCGGAGAAGCTCCGGATACAGGCCGCCGTCTCCGGAGCGGTTGATGTCTTCAAAGAACAGGCCATACAGGCTGTCTGAGACCGGAAACTTTACGCTGCCGGTCTGCACTTGAATTGTGCTCGTCATTTGGAACTCTCCTCGATTCACGTTTTGCAGCGGGTGATGCGGTGTTTTCGCACGTTTTGCAGCGGTGTGATACGATCTGCGCCTCGCTATCGGTTTCTCGCGTACAGGTTTTGCAGGAACGCGTCCGCCAGCGGCACCCACATCTGAAAGTTGGGGTATTTCACATAGCCGTCCAGCAGCGCCATGCCAGCCTGGCCATGGGGAACGCCGGCAAAGGTGTGTACCTCCACCTCCACGCCGTGGGCCAGAAGGTCCGGATAGACGTAGTTCAGGTTGTCCAAAGCGGCGTCCTCCCGCCCTACGGCATAGAAAGTGGGCGGATAGACCACGTCTGTGTAATCAAAGGGGGCGTTCCGGAACCGGGGACCATAGATGCAGAGAAAGGCGTCCGGCGTGGCATCGATCTCGTCCAGGGCGTCTGGGCTGTAGTCTGGGAAGGCGGCCTGCACGGTCTGCTTTCCGGAGAAGAACTGGATCAGTCCCTCACAGGTGAGCCCGCCGTTGGAGAAGCCCGCAAAGGCGACCTGATCTGGCCGGATGCGATACTTGGCGGCATCACGGCGCACGATCCGCACCATCCGGGCGGCATCTGCACCGGCCTCTTTGGAGGTCCAGGGATTCCTGTTGGTGCGGTTCAGGAGGATGAAGCACTGATAGCCCAGGGCGAGGAAATCCCGGGCGCTGCCGTACGCCTCCGCCACCACAGCCTCCGCGTGGTCCCCGCCGGCACAGAGGATCACCGCCCCCTTCGGCTCCACATGGTCCGGCACCAGCATAGGGAAGAAGTACGGCTGAAAGTCGGGGTCATGGTGATAGCGGCAATCGGTGTTGTCTGTGTACACCGTTTCCACCGGCATGTTGCCGTCCCAGAGGTAGGTTCTTGAGACAGGGTTGGGGACCGTCTGAATCCCGTCCAGCAGGCGCTCGAACGCTGCGATCTTGGCCTTTGTCTCCTCCAGGTCCGCTCTGGGGGTGTTGATCTCCCAGGTGAGCCGCACCAGAGCTGCCACCTGGTCCATGGGGTAGTTGAGGCAGTCCTCGAAGATGGGGACAGCCCGCTTTTTCACAGGGCCGAACCGCTTCCATATGGCGGCACGTTGTTCCCGTTCCGTCTGTTCCGACATGTTGCGCCTCCTTTGCACGAATAGGGCTGGGGATGATAGATAGGGACACCTGCGGATGCAGACCGGTTGCATGCGAGACGGGCGACCCTTTGCCCATCCTACTATACGCTACGGGGTGTTTCAAGGGATGAAAGTACAATCAACTTGCCTTCGGAATGTAGCCTGTAGCGGTGACCTTACTTATAGATGGACTTAATGGAACTTGCATGTGCGCTCTTTGCGCACTCTGCGGTTTGCTCACTCAGAGTGGTCTGAAATTTCGCTGTCGAGTTGATTGCAAATGGGTGCAAAATGGTGTATAATAGAGTTATCGGAATAATATTTATATTTATTGAACGGCGCGGCCTTGCATGCTTGCTGTGAGGGGGTCCACGCCTTTCATTGCAGAGGCAATATTGAGTGGGAGTTCGCATGGGCGAAGGCCGTAAGCGGGCGAGGAGGAGAGAACTGCATGGAAACAACTATATTGGAAGTCTAGATACTGGAAGAACTGCAGGAAAAGGCGTCTGCAATCTGCGCAAGGTTCGGAATCAGCCTTCCGGCAGCCATCCGCCTGTTTCTGAAGCGGATGGTGTTTGAGAGCGGTCTCCCGTTTCCTGTGACGCTGCCGAGGAGTGGCTACGAGAGCTTGCGGACAAAGAAAGCACCAGGCAATGAGCCGCCTCGGAGTGAAACGGCAATGGAGATCCCGATGCCGCAGGACCTGCGGGACAAGGCGACTGCGGTCTGCGAAGTTTTAGGCATCAGCCCTCAGCCCTCAGACAGCCATATGCATGTTTCTGAAGCGGATGGAATTGGTGGATGACTTCCCATTTGCTGTGACTTTGCCGAAGAGAATCTACAAATGTGAACGGGCGGTTCGGGCGATGAAGGACCTGAGTGATGCAACAGTGCGAAACGGAACTGCCAACATGACATTGGAGGAGATCAATGCCGAAATTGCGGCAGCCCGTGCCGAACTTGCCGAGAGGAGGCAGAACAACCCTATGCTGCTCTAGACGTGACGGCCTTTCCTCGTGATGGACGCCTCTCTTCGGACCGGAGACAGTCTGTTCTTCCGGGTGCAATCGCTTTGCTATCCTACCACACTCTGCTGGGTGTTTCAAGAACTGGAACAAGGGGCGCCAGGGGGCAAAAGAATGCCGTACGTCCTGATGGAGACTGTGTGGCTGGACATGCAGCATGTATGGGGTGCTATCTGGCGGTACTGCTCGCTGGCCCTGATGATGCCTGCTGGAATGCCGCTGATGCTGTTAGTTGTGCGATGAAACTTGTGGTTGACGGTTTGCCTGAGGCGGTGTATATCGGTGTAGGGGAAAGATATGCATCCCTTTTGCGAGGGAAAACTGCTTGTAATGCCTCTGTGCCTTCTTTTTGGTTTCAGGACAGGCGCATTGTATTGGGTGCGATGCATTGGCGTGCAGTTTAGATCCAAATCCCCTGGACTGAGGACCGGAAAAAAAGAGCCTCCCTGGCACAGGAGGCTCTCTCAAGACACTTTCTTTCGGCGCTCATGCGCCTAGTCAGCCTGTGGTGGTTGTCCAGACCCAAAAACTGCTCCACACAGGACCGATGCTGACCCGGCCAAGTGCTTCAACACAACGATGGACAGTCTAGCAGCCATCTGGCATCATTGTAAAGGAAATCCTATCGCGTGTCAAGCGAGAAAGGCGATGCGGTCCAGTGTAGTTCCTTAGATGTCTGCACACTGCACCAGTTCACTGGCCTTGGGCTCGCTGGTGCCGCTCTCCCACTTGGAGACCAGGTGTCTGAAGACCTGAAGCCGGTCTGAGAACTGTTCCTGAGACGGTCCGGTAGTAACTGTACGGTGAGCCCGGTTGGGAATGTGCGTCCCGCTACGGTGGCCAGTAGGATACAGGGCTGTTGCTGTGGA
>CANRFN010000029.1 GCA_947629915.1 uncultured Oscillospiraceae bacterium
GCCATATTGGAGGGGCAATTTTGAGAACTTTTTTCAAAAAACCATCTCCTCTATGCAGACGAGCCAGGTTGCCGGAAAGTACCGCCTTGCAGAATGATTCCGGATGGCAATGTCTCCGGAGACACATTCTCACCTTCGATACCGGTGGTCTCCTGAGACACGGTGAGCTGTCCGCTTTGGATCACTGCGCTGCCCTGCACTTGAAGGCCATAAGGGGTGTACAAGTTGCTCGCCGCAGAGACGGATCCGCCATCGATCTGGAGCGTCACGCCCTCCCCAACGCGCAAGGCCGCATCCGTGGGCCCCATTGCGCTGATTTTGTAGTCCGAATGTGCGGCTTCTGCAATCTCTACAAGCGCATTCCCCGCTTTCAGTGGCGTGCCTGAGGCATGGAGCTCGCCCTTAACGGTCACTATACTGCTGTCTGTAGCAATGTGACTCCGAAATGCGACTGAGGTTGTGGTAAGAGAGCTGCTCTCATCGATTGTCACATTGCCGTCAATAATGGAGGCACGCTGGCCGTTAATTGTCATGGTTGCGTTGTTGACAAAGGCGATGTTGCCAAAGACAACCTGTGCAATCCAGGCCGTCTCAAAGTTCAGGATTCCTTCATTATCATATTCATGATAAAGGTGCAATTCAGCCTGCTGGAACTGATCTTCGATGGTAATGTTGACTTTGTCAAAGCAGAGTTTGCTGCTTGGGCCAGTCGCGAGCACGGCTGTGTCCAGATCGAGGCTGTATGTGTCCTGTACAATAAATGTCGGACGGGCTTCCATCATCTGGTCAGTGCTATCAAAAATGTTTGGATCACCAGTGAATTCTTTCGTGATAGAAAGGCTGCCTCCGCCAGAGAACGTGACATTGTTGCACCTGATGATCTCCAATTGACATGGATATTTGGAATCGGCATCCATCGAACTTTTGATTGTGTTCTCCCCCAGCACCTGAACCACGACAGGGATATCCCCGAAGTCTTTGAGCACCAGACTGGAGAGATTCGCGCCGTTCAGCGTCAGGGTATGGGTATCGGCTGCATAGGTCACGCCACCAGGAAGAGCAGAAGACCAGCTGTTGTTCTTCCATTCTGCTGAACCAGTTTCCCATGCCAGTGTGATTCTGGGGTCGCTGTCGATCCCTTCGTCTGTGGATATGTCGGCAGGTACCCACTCCTCCGGACTGGTGCTGTCCTGCGTTGCATACACTTCCTCTGCAGCCGGCTCGGTGCCGATTGCCGCAGGTGCCTCTGCGGCAACCACATTGGGCACCATGCCGAAGAGCATGGCCGCGCAGAGAAGCAAGGTCAAAACACGTTTTCTCACAATATGATCCCTCCGTTGTACGTACTCCCCTTCGGGAGCCTTTCTATGCCAATCCCCTAGACCGTGGGGAATTGCAACGAACCAGTGATCGGTGCCCTCCATGTCTTTCTCCAACTGGAAATCGCGCGACTGGTTGGATACCGGTTGAGAGAGCAAGACTTTTATACAGCGCAGCCGCCTGAAATGCCCCCTATCCAGGCATCGCCAGCAAGCAATTCTTGCCAGATTCTTTCATTTTCCGTTGCTGCATGCCCATTTCAGAAAGCAATTGCCCGATTTCCGAGCAGACGCAAAAGCTGTGCACCGTCTTTCCCGGCCTCTCCCCTGACAAAAACCTATACTTTTTTGCCAGGCCCCTCAGCTGGTATTTCTGGTTTTTTCTTACATTTCTTCATTTCAAAAAACTGGGCCAATTTGCCCAAATCCCCTTGACGGGCTCACTTTCCAGTGCTATTCTTACAGTCGGTCGGAAGACAGGCCCGCCTGACAAAAATGTATACATTTTTGTCAGGTCTCTTTTTGCCCATCGCTCCTGCCCGCAGCGCTGTCTCAGCGCTGCGGTGCCCCAGCCGGCGCCAAACTGCAAGCAAGATCCCGCAACAGAGCGCCAAAAGTCTCAAATTCAGGCCGTTTCATGGCTGATCGGTACAGGAAACCCCCTGCTCTCCGGTTGACTTTGGTACTTTTCTCCGTTGTCTCCCGCCCTAAAAAGTGTTATAAATAGCAGCTTAAGGGGAGTCCTTCCCCTGCGGGCCCTGTCTCTCCCCTGCACCGGCAGACAGCCGCCCGATCTTATCTGAAATGTGTGATCTACCATGAACAACTTCCTAGCATTTCTGAAGCGGAAGAACATCGAGTTCTCCCTGAAGCGGTATGGCGTGGACGCGCTGGGCGCCATGGCACAGGGTCTCTTCTGCTCTCTGCTCATCGGCACCATCATCAAGACCCTGGGCCAGCAGCTGAACATCGAGGCCCTGGTAAACATCGGCCAGTACGCCTCGGACATGAGCGGCCCCGCCATGGCTTGCGCCATCGGCTGGGCCCTGAAGGCGGATCCCATGGTGCTCTTCTCCCTCACCGCTGTGGGCTGGGCCGCCAACGCCCTGGGCGGCGCTGGCGGACCGCTGTCTGTGCTCTTCGTGGCCATCGTGGCGGCGGAGTGCGGCAAGGCGGTGTCCAAGGAGACCAAGGTGGACATCCTGGTGACACCCGCTGTCACGGTATTTGTGGGCGCCGGCCTCGCCATGCTGATCGCCCCGCCCATCGGGAATCTGGCCAGCGCCTTCGGACAGCTCATCAAGGACGCCACGGTGCTGCAGCCCTTCTGGATGGGCATTGCGGTATCGGTTCTCGTGGGTGTGGCCCTCACCCTCCCCATCTCTTCGGCTGCCATATGTGCCGCCTTTAGCCTCACCGGCCTCGCCGGCGGCGCCGCCGTGGCCGGCTGCTGTGCCCAGATGGTGGGCTTTGCGGTGATGAGCTTTAAGGAGAACCGCTGGGGCGGTCTGGTGTCCCAGGGCATTGGCACCTCCATGCTGCAGATGCCCAACATCGTAAAGAACCCTCTCATCTGGATTCCCCCCACCCTCACCGCGGCCATCACCGGGCCCATCGCCACCTGCATCTTCCACCTGGAGATGAACGCCCCCTCCGGCGGTCTGTCCTCCGGCATGGGCACCTGCGGCCTCGTGGGCCAGATCGGCGTCTGGAGCGGCTGGATGAACGATGTGGCAAACGGCACGAAAGCAGCGGTAACCCCCATGGACTGGGTGGGGCTGATTCTGATCTCCTTTGTCCTCCCCGCCATCCTGGCCCCGCTCTTCTGTGAGACTCTCCGGAAGATCGGCTGGATCAAGGACGGGGACCTCACCCTGGCCTGAGCCCAAACCACGGGCAACCCCTAAGACAGGCAGACAGATAAAGACAACCACCCCCGAAAACACTAACACCCCCTGCGGCCCGCAGGGGGTGTTAGTCCATATGGCGCATCGAGGATGGCAGTACACGGAGCTGGCCGTACAAGCCCTATGCATTCCCCGGCGGAAGGCACCGGTAGATGGTCCCATCCTCCGGCTTGATCCCTCGTAAGGCAAACAATTCCTCCACCGTTACAAACCAAAAGCCCTGCTCCCTCAGCCGGTCTACCGTCTCCAATGCCGCGTCCACGGAGCTGTCGTAGATGTCGTGAAGGAGGAGGATGTCCCCATCCCGGGCCCGGGACACAAGGTGCTCTGCCTGGCGGGCGGAGTCCCTGTCAGACCAATCCTGGGGATCCACAGACCACAGGATGATGGGGGCACCGGCCCACTGCTGCACCGAGGGGTTCACCATGCCGTAGGGCGGGCGGAGCATGAAGTGCCGCTCCCCCAAAATATCCATGAGGGTGGTCCTGAGGCTGTCCACCTCCTCGTAGAAGCCCTCCGCCGTGAGGCCGGTGAGTTTCGCGTGGTGGGCGGTGTGCAGACCGATCTGATGTCCCTCGGCGTCCATCCGGCGAATAATGTCCTCCCGTCCCTCCACCTGTACCCCCAGCACAAAGAAGGTGGCGTGGACACCCCGTTGCGCGAGGCCGTCCAAAAGGCGCACCGTGGTCTCTGTTCTGGGTCCATCGTCAAAGGTGAGGGCCACAAAGGGCCCCTGGGGCACAGAGCCAGACACCGGGGCGCTGTCCCTCTGCCGCCGCACCGCCTGATAGGGCAATACCGTACCCATGAATAAGGTGCCCAGCAGCACAGCCGCCAGTACCACCGCCGCGATCTTCTCCCCCGTTCGGTCCATCGATATCCTTCCTCTCCCGCATTTCCCATAGGTTGCCCCGGGACCGCGGTTTCTATGATAGTACTGCAGGAAGACAGACTCTGCCGCCCAAAAGGGCCATCCCATGGCCCTTTTGGGCGTTCTATCCCACGGTTTTTTGCAGGAGGTGCCCGCTTTTTTCTGCATATGGGATTGCACTTTTTCCAAAACCCGTTTATACTCTACAACATCTCTGCCCCTCGCCTTAGGAAGGGGCACAGGAGGCACTTATTCATGAAGCATCTGTTGGAACTATTGGAGAATGACGCCACCCTCACCACCCCGCAGCTGGCCGCCCTGGCCGGCATGACGGAGGAGGAGACGAAGGCCGCCATCGCCCAATATGAAAAAGATCGGATTATTCTGGGCTACAAGGCCATCATAGACTGGGACCGCACCCAGCGGGAAGCGGTTACCGCCCTGATCGAGGTAAAGGTAACGCCGCAGCGGGGCAACGGCTTTGATCGGGTGGCCCAGCGGATCTATCAATATGACGAGGTGGAGTCCGTCTATCTCATGAGCGGCGCCTTCGACCTCACGGTGATCATCTCCGGCCGTACCCTGAAGGAAGTGGCCACCTTTGTGAGCCAGAAGCTCTCCACCCTCGAGGATGTAACCGCCACCGCCACCCACTTCATCCTCAAGAAGTACAAAGAGAAGCACCTGATCTTCCCCATCCAGGACGCCCAGGAAGAAAGGTTTGTTCTGGAATGAATTACGAAGCGATTCTCAACCACAATGTGAAGGCCATCCCGCCCTCGGGGATCCGCAAGTATTTCGACCTCCTCCAGGGCATGGAGGGCGGCATCTCCCTGGGCATCGGCGAGCCGGACTTCCAGACCCCCTGGCACATTCGGGACGCCGGCATCTACTCCCTGGAGAAGGGCTTCACGAAATACACCCCCAACGCCGGCCTGTCTGATCTCCGCAAGGCCATCTCCACCTATCTGCATCGGAGATTCCACCTGGACTACGCCCCCATCGGCCAGGTGCTGGTGACGGTGGGCGGCAGTGAGGGCCTGGACCTCACCTTCCGCTGCGTCCTGGAGCCCGGCGATGAGGTGATCATCCCCACCCCGTCTTTCGTCTGCTACGGCCCCCTCGTGTCCATGTGCCACGGCGTCCCCGTCTACGTGGAGACCCGGGCGGAGAACGAGTTCCGCCTCACCGCCGAGGAATTGAAAGCCGCTATCACCCCCAAGACCAAAGCCTTAGTGCTGCCCTATCCCAACAACCCCACCGGCGGCATCATGGGGAGAGCGGACCTGGAGGCCCTGGCCGAAGTCCTGAAAGGCACGGACATCCTGGTGATCTCCGATGAGATCTACGCCGAGCTCACCTACGGAGAGCGCCATGTGTCCATGGCCAATCTCCCGGAGATGAAAGACCGCACCGTGGTGATCAACGGCTTCTCCAAGGCCTATTCCATGACGGGCTGGCGGCTGGGCTACGTCTGCGGCCCGAAGGAGCTCATCGGCGCCATGACGAAGCTCCACCAGTATGGCATCATGTCCGCCCCCACCACCAGCCAGTATGCGGCCATTGAGGCTTTGAACGCCGGGGATCCGGACATCGAGGCCATGCGGGACGAGTACGATGGCCGCCGCAGATTCCTGGTGGACGGCTTTCGGAATCTTGGCCTCAGCTGCTTTGAGCCCCGGGGCGCCTTCTACACCTTCCCCTGCATCCGGTCCACCGGCCTCTCCTCCGTGGAGTTCTGTGATCGCTTCCTGGCCCAGGAGAAGGTGGCCGTGATCCCCGGTTCCGCCTTCGGCCCCGGCGGCGAGGGCTTTGTCCGGGCCTGCTATGCCGCGTCCATCAAGGACCTCACCGAGGCATTGAAGCGGTTAGAGCGCTTCCTGGCCTCTCTCTGATACAACAACCCTGCTCAATCACAGCAGTACACTGCACGACTCGCACCCCTAGAAAGGAATACTTTGCCCTATGAATATCGTATGTCTTGACATGGAAGGGGTCCTCACCCCTGAGATCTGGATCGCCTTCTCCGAGGCCAGCGGCATCCCCGCCCTGCGCCGCACCACCCGGGATGAGCCCGATTACGACAAGCTGATGCACTTCCGCCTGGACATTATCAAGGAGCACCACCTGGGCCTGAAGGAGATCCAGCAGGTGATCGCCACCATCGATCCCATGCCCGGCGCCCGGGAGTTCTTAGACGAGCTCCGGGAGATCACCCAGGTGCTGGTCCTCTCCGATACCTTCGAGCAGTTCGCCGCCCCTCTCGTAAAGAAGCTGGGACAGCCCTCCATCTTCTGCAACAGCCTGGAGGTGGCCCCGGACGGCGCCATCACCGGGTACAAGATGCGCTGCCCCCACTCCAAGCTCTCCACCGTGAAGGCCCTGCAGTCTGTGGGCATGGAGACCATCGCCGCAGGGGACTCCTTCAACGACCTGGAGATGATCCGGGCCAGCAAGGCCGGCTTCCTGTTCCGGGCCCCGGACTCCATCCAGGCCTCCAACGCAGACGTCCCCGCCTACGACACCTTCGAAGACCTGTTGAAGGCCATCCAGGAGAGCCTGTAAGGCGGAAAAGCACACACACAACAAGCGGAACGACCTGAAAACCCGTCTCCCAGCACTACCCGCCCGGAAGGGCGATATCCGAAGGAGGTAACTGCACCATGTCTGAACCCTTTGCCAATCTGCCCTTCCGTCCCGCGGACATCCTGCTCCCCCGCGACCTGGACCTGTCCCTCTGGAGCGTGGTGGCCTGCGACCAGTACACCTCCCAGCCGGATTACTGGGCGCGGGTAGAACAGCGGGTGGGGCGGGCGCCGTCTGCCCTGAAGCTGATCCTCCCGGAGAGCAGCCTGGACGGCCCCCATGTGGAGACCGACATCACCGAGATCAACCACACCATGTCCACCTACCTCCGGGACGGCGTGTTCACGGAGTACCCCAACGCCCTGATCTACGTGGAGCGCACCCTGGACAGCGGTGCCGTGCGGCGGGGCATCGTGGGCATGCTGGACCTGGACGCCTACGACTACGAGCCCAGTTCCGGCGCCGCCATCCGGGCCACCGAGGGCGTGGTGCTCTCCCGGGTGCCGCCCCGGGTCCAGGTGCGCAAGAATGCACCCCTGGAGCTGCCCCACGCCATGATCCTCACCGACGACCCCCAGCGCACCGTGATCGAGCCCCTCACCGCCTGCAAGGACCGCATGCAGCCCCTCTACGACTTCCCCCTGATGGAGCGGGGCGGCCGGGTGGCGGGCTGGCTGCTAGGCCCCGAGGAGCAGGCCATGGTGGGCAAGGCACTGCAGGCCCTGGCCGATCAAGAGACCTTCGCCGAGCGCTACGATGCCCAGGACATCCCAGTGATGCTCTTTGCGGTGGGAGACGGCAACCACTCTCTCGCCACCGCGAAGGAGTGCTATGAGCGCCAGAAGCGGCTCACCCCGGAGGACCGCTGGCCCACCCTCCCAGCCCGGTATGCCCTCTGCGAGCTGGTGAACCTCCACGATGACTCCCTCCAGTTTGAGCCCATCCACCGGGTTGTGTTCCGCACCGATCCCGCCGCCCTGCTCCGGGCCTTCCAGGAGGCCTGCCCCGTGGGAGACGGTCCCAGCTACAGGATCACTGTAGTGACCAGAGAGGGCGAGCGCACCCTGGAGGTGGGCGCCTCGGCCCGGCTGCCGGTGGCGGTGCTGCAGAACTTCCTGGACGACTACCTCACCTCGCACCCCGGCCGCGTGGACTACATCCACGGGGCGGACGTGGCCCGGGAGTTCGGCAATCTCCCCGGCAACGTGGCCTTCCTGCTGGAGCCCATGGCCAAAGAGGGCCTCTTCCCGGCGGTGATCCACGATGGCATTCTCCCCCGGAAGACCTTCTCCATGGGTGAGGCCCACGACAAGCGCTTCTACCTGGAGGCCCGGAAGATCCGCTGAGGACCAACCCGAAACACAACTTGCTCCGCCGTACTGGGCTCTTCCCGCCGGCAGTTCCATCCCCACAGCACCGAAGGCGGGCCTTCGGTGCTGTTTTGCTTTCCGCCGCAGATTCGTCCGTTTCGGACCAATCTTGCACGATGTTCATATCATGTCCATGATTTGGGTTTATTCTCCCCATTGCAGGGGTGTACTGGACAGAAGAACTGGAACAGATGGTACACGAAGTGCCATTTCCGCCGGATCTGCCCTCCCCCACAACCTCAGCCCATCTCACCATTTGGAGCGCCAGGGAGGTTTCGTTATGCTGGAAGTCCGCAATATGAGCAAGTCCTATCGGGGAAAGACGGTGGTGGAGCCGGTGTCCTTCCGCCTGGCGGAGGGCAAGTGCCTGGGCATCATCGGGGAGAACGGCGCCGGCAAGTCCACCCTGCTGCGGTGCATCGCCCAGATCGAGCGCCCGGACACCGGGGACATCCTGTTCCAGGGGAAGTCCATCCTGGGAGACCGACGCTTTCTCCGCAGTCATGTGGGCTATGTGCCCCAGGAGGAGGCACTGGCGCCGGGGATCTCCGTCCGAGACCAGCTGAAGCTCTGGCAGAGCGCCTGCGGTCTCAAGGGCAAGCTGCCGGAGGGCCTGTTGAACCTTCTGGGACTGGAGTCCCTCCTCCCCGTCCAGACAGACCACCTCTCCGGCGGCCAGAAGCGGAGGGTGAGCATCGCCCTGGCCCTGCTCCCCGCCCCGGACATTCTGATCCTGGACGAGATCACCAGCGGCCTGGACAAGGAGTACTGCCCCCGGCTGCTGGACTGGATGGAGGCCTATCTCGCCCACGGAGGCCGGGCCCTCTGGTGCAGCCACCAGCAGGAGGAGCTGGACCGGCTCTGCACCAGCAGGCTCACCCTCTGACCACACAGCAGTCCCCAAAAAACAGGAGGAATAGAACAGACGCCGCCCTAGCACGGCGGCCCAGAAAGGAGATCGTATTGTTATGATGTGCCCGAACTGCAAGAACAGGATCCCGGACGATGAGCAGACCTGTCCGTACTGCGGCGCCGCCCTCACCAGCGACACCCAGAGCGGCAGTCCGTCCCCCAGCCAGCCGTATTCATCCGGCAGCAGCACATCGGATCCCTTTGCAGACTGGGGCTCCGCCGCCTCGTCCGGCGGCAGCAAGCCCCCGAAGAAAAAGAAGAGCAAGCTGCCCCTGATCATCGGCATCGTGGCGGTGGTGGCCATTCTCATCGGCGTGGTGGTGGCCTTTGTGCTGCCCCACGGCGGAGAAGGCAACCCCTCCGCGGAGAACACCGGCGCCGTCCCCCCGGCCTCAGACGAGCCCGTAGACTACAAGCCCGATGTGATCGCCGCCGTTACCAAGTCCTATGAGGCGTACTCCAGCACGGCGAGAACCGTGCTCTCGGACGAGATCCGGACCATGCTGCAGACCCCCGGCCACAGCACTGATCTGTCTCTCACCCTGGAGGAGCTCGCCGGCATCCCGAACCTCGCCATAGACCCCTCCCTGCTGAACAGCTTCGGCCTTCGGCTGTCTGCGGATGTGAATCTGGACCAGGAGACCATCGCCGCGGAGCTGGCCGCCTCGTACGGTTCGGCGGAGCTGCTCTCCCTCCAGGCTGGCCTGGTGGGCAACCAGGCCAGCGTCTGCGTGCCCGCGGTAACCGGAGACACCTTCTATGGCCTGGATCTCTCTGTCCTCGGCCCGTGGTTGTTGTCCACCCTCGGGGTAGACAGCAGCTACGCCAACCTCAGCATCCAGCCCTATGTGCTGCTGAACCAGGCGAAGGACCTGGTGGCAGACCTCCAGGACAAGTACGGCCCCGCCGCCACCAACGCCGCTGTGACTGGCGCCATCAACAGCCTCTGGGGCGCGACGGAGGTGGAACTTCTGGAGGGGGAGAGCAAGACCGTAGGGAACACAGCCTGCACCGGATATAGCGTCACCATCCCGGTGAAGGCCATGGAGGAGTTGGCGGACACCCTCTCTTCCCTGCCCACCCCCGTGCTCTCGGACATCGCCGAGCCCCTCAAGGAGATGGTTCACTCCCTGGGCCTGCCCCAGAACATGCTGGATCAGTTCGACACACAGCTCTCCGATGCCCTCGCCGCCAGCAGTCCCGAGCAGACGGCCGCCGCCGTGGCGGAGTCCCTGCAGCAGGTGAAGGACTTCCTCCAGAAGCTGGGGGACGTCACCGCACAGGTCTGGGTGGCGGACGGCCTGGTGATGGAAGTGGACTGGGCCAAGGCGGTACAGGGCGTCTCCCTGGACTGCACCGTCTCCCTGGGCGGCGGAGAGCGGTATGTGGACGACCTGTCTGCAACGGTGAAGATCGCCTATCAGGCGCCGGCGGAGGACAGCGCCGCCGATGCAACAGCAGGCGGCAGCACCGAAGGGGTGAGCCAGGAGAGCGGTGCCGATGCCCCCCAGGACTTCAGCGCCACATTCTCCCTCACCTCAAAGGGGGACCACACCGCCGCATCGGGCGTGTACACCGATGAGACCGCCTTCACCCTCACGGACGACAGCACCGGCGAGGTCCTTGCCTCCTTTACTTCCAGTTTCCGCTATGCACCCAAGGCGGAGGCAGCTGCAGCGGATGCCGGAGCCGCCGATTCCGCCGCAGCGGGCCCGAACAACTTCCAGTGGTCCGGCACCATCTCCGCATCGGACGGCACATCCCTCACGGCAACCTTCCAAGGGGATGTCTCTCTCACCGAGGACACGCTCTCCGTCTCCAACGGCCAGTTCTCCCTCGCCAGCGGAGAGCTCAAGATCGCGGTGTCCCTGGACTGCGCCCTCATGCCCTATGCGGACCGCATCCAACTGGGCACCCCAGTGATGCTGAACGAGCTCACCGAGAAGGACCTCCAGGACGTGGCCGGAAAGGTGATCGGCAACCTGGCGGAGTTTGTCCTGCAGATGCTCTACACGAACCCCGCCGTGAACAATCTGCTGGGGCAGCTGGGCCTGCTGGGCTACTGATTCCAAACCCGTGAAAACCATTCGTCTCTGGGCCACCCTGTCTCTCCAGGGCTTGAAGGCCCTTGTGCGCCGGGGCCCCCGCACGGTCCTGCTGCTGGTCCTCTGTGCGGCCCTGCCCCTCGGGGCAGGGCCGGCGGCCGCCGCCCTGGTCCAGGGCGGGGTGTCCTTCTCCGGCATTCATCTGGCCCTCACCGCCCCCGAGGGAGACAACACCCCGGCCACCCTGATGCAGTTTATCGGCGGGATGAAGGACGTCTCCCGGTACTGCACCTTTGAGGTGATGGACGAGGACGAGGCCAGGCAGGCGTTGCGGGACGGCTCCGTGTCCGCCATTCTCACCCTGCCGGAGAACTTCCTCCAGGGGATCATGGACGGCAGCAACCCGGCGGTGCGCCTCACCGTGCCCCAGGACAGGCCGCTGGAGTCTCTGCTCACATATTGGGTGGGACAGAGCGCCACCGATCTCCTCTCCGCCGCCCAGGCCGCCGTCTATGCGGTGCTGGACCTGTACCGGGAGACGGGGTACACGGAGCGCAGCTGGAACACGGTGCTGCTGGACATCAACATGAAGTGCATCCAATGGGTGCTCAACCGGGACGGCACCTTCCAGGAGGTGAAGGTCTCCGCCGCCGGGCGGCTCCCCGTCTCCCTCCACTACAGCCTCAGCGTCCTGGGCTATCTGGGCCTCGCGGCCGCCCCGCTCTTCTTTGATCTATACACCCCGTCCCGGCTCCAGGCCAGACGCAGGCTCCGGGCAGTGGGCTGGAAGAGCGGCATCTGCTGCGTCTCCGATCTCACCGCCTCCGGCCTGGCCCTGTATCTCATCCTGGCGGCAGGCCTTGGGGCCATCACCCGCAGCCCGAAAGCCCTCCTCTACGCCATTCCCATGGCCCTGCTCTGCGCCCTCTTCGCCGCCCTCTGCTGCCTTCTCTGTAAGGGCGCGGCGGGCAGCGGCGGCACGGCCTTTGTGCTGGCCCTGGTGTTCTTAGGGCTGGCAGGCGGCATCCTGCCGCCTGCCCTGCTGCCCGCAGCCATCCGGGACATCAGCTGGCTCTCCCCCATCTCCTGGATGCGCACCTTTGCCGCGGGCTGTGCCGGGTATCCCATGGAGCGCCGCACACTGATCGCCACCGGCATCGCCATGGTGCTGCTCTTCGCACTCTGCCAGCTTCTCTACGCCCGCCGGGTCTCGGAGCGGGAGGTGGCGGCATGAACTTCCTCCTTGTCTCCTTCTGGGCGGCACTGAAGGAGCAACGCCGCAGCCTCCGCACCTGGATCTTCGCCCTGCTGCTCCCGCTGCTCACTGGCCTTCTGGTCTGGCAGCTGCAGCCCGCCAACGCTGGCGGCGCGGTAACCGTGGGGGTATACATCCCGGAGAGTGCCCACGCCGAGGGATACTGGCAGTTTCTCGAAAAGCGCAGCGGCACCACGGTGTCCTTCGTCCAGGCGGACCAGGACACGATAAACGGCATGGTGGCCGCCGGCGTCTGGGACTGTGGCCTCATCCTGGCGGACGACTTCGCAGACCGGGCGATGGCGCTCAACACCAAGGGCATTCTCAAGCTGGTCTTATCCGATGGCTCCGCCGCCTATCCTCTGGTCCAGGAGACGGCCTCCGCCTGTCTCCTGGAGTACATCGGCCCCACCATCGCCCAGCAGTATCTCCTGGACAGCGGCATCGCCACGGAGGAGACCCTGCCGGACATGCAGGACCGCCTCCATGAGACTCTCCCGGAGAATGAAAAGACCGCCGTGGAACTGGAGACCATAGATGGCAAGCCCCTGGACAGCTCCTCTCTCACCAGCCACACCTTCCAGCGCCTATTGAGAGGCATCATCGCCGTCCTATTGCTCCTATGGGCTCTCTTTCTCTCTGAGGATCTGGGCCGCTGGGGCCGCACGGCTGCGGCCCGGCGGCTGGCGCCCCTCCGGGGCGCCGGCTGGCTGCTGCTCCCAAGGGCGCTGGCGGCAACCCTGCCCATCGCCGTGGCCACCCTGATCACTGCCCTTCTCTTACCGGCAGATGGCACCATTCCCGCAGCCCTGGCCTGGCTGGTCTTTCTCGTGGGGCTCAGCCTGATCTGCGCCCGCTGGACCGGGGTGCATGCCGTGTTCCCGGTGTTGGCTCCAGCCATGCCGGTATTGGCGCTGATCACCTCCCCCATTCTGCTAGACCCGGGCTCACTGTCTCCCCTTCTAGGGACGGTCTCAACGTACAATCCCCTCACTCTCTACCTCCAGGCGGCGGATGGGGCGCTGTTCCCGGCGGTCCTCCTGATCCTGCTGGGGGTTGGCCTCACCGCCCTGTCTCTGATCCCGCAGTCTGCCAAGGCAAGGCACCGCAAGTAGGCGGGAGCACAGCACGGGAGTATAGCAGAGGCAGACATTTTCCAGTCCATTCCACCCGGACGGCAGCACCGCTGCCGTCCGGGTGTCTCTTTACCCGCGCATTTCGGGTGACGCTCCTCTCCCTTGGGATACAGTGGCTCCGCGATTGCGCAGTTTCGCCCCTTCCGGACCAGCATCAGAAGCCGCCACTGCTCCGTCTCTTCCTTCCATCTCTTCAAGCCCTCTTCAGCACTCCAGATGGTCCACGAATCAGACAAAGCAATAGGAGGGCAGAACCGGGCCTCCCGCCAAATGAAGCCCGCTGATTCCCACGGCATGCCAAAAGGATCAGAAGCCGGGAGAACGGGAACAACGATATCACAGCCCATACTGCGCGGACGATCTGGAAATATCGCCCCGGCATTCCCCGTCCAAATGCGCCGGAGCCCCACTGCTCTCCTCGCTCGTCTGCTCTTGCCCTATCCACCGGATCGCCATACCATCCAATCCATATACCAGAAGAAAGCGAGCACAGCGCCAACCATCGGCGCCGTGCCCACTCATGAAACAACCTGTTTGTGTTCTCGCCCTACCGCGCTCTGCGCTTCTCCGAATCCCCCGCAGGCCCTGTCTGCGCTGGCGGCCACCCCGCCCCAGAGCATCAGCTCCTGTATTTCCTCGAGTAGACGTGGACACAGTCCACAAGAGGGAGCGGATATGATCCACAGGCAGAAATGGACACGGTCCACACGTAAAAATGGACGGGATCGGATTCGATGTATTCAACATCAATTTGATAATCAAAAGAGGGTTTGCAGCTGGCTTTTAGCCATTGCAATTAATGATGGGCAGGATTCCGCATCAATCTAATATTAATATTTTTAACACAGGTATCCTCACGCAGCGCTCACGGTCCTCCGTATCCAGGTCAAAATAGCTCTTCTCATATGGTCCGCTCTCGCTTTGCTCCTTTCCCTCATCATTGTTCACACAGTCACACAGCTAAAATTTGTTCAAGGAAAGTAATGCAATGGCAAAGAAGTAACCTTGCAGCAACTTGGCAGCGGCATGTAGCGCACTGCTGTACCGGGGTTTTCACTGGCGCTGCGCTAGACAAAGCAAGCCGTTCTATCGAAGCGATGGAGATTGCGGTTTCTTGCCCAATAAACTGATGGGAAAAACGCCTTTGGTCCCCCACCAAGATCGGATCTGGATTGCAGCCTCCAAACCGCTCAATGTACGCAGCTCATCCAAGAAGGATAGGGGCGGAAGGGCACCGCCCTGTTTTTGGTGCCTGCACCTCTTCAGATGGTACCAGAGTACAATAGCGCCGCTTTTGTTGATACAGGAATAGCTGGTAAGGCCATGTGGGGGGTAGGCTCTTCTGATACAGTCTCAAAGCCTGACTAAAAAACGTGATATTATGCACCCCATAGGGGGAAGCCATGTCTTTGTTCCTTTTGACTGTTGTGCATGCCAACAGCTAGAATTGTATATATACGAATATGGATCAATATTATTTTTATAGAAAATTGTAAAATATATGCTTATACTAAATATTATTCAGCTGTATAATCCGCCTGTTTGTGATGCATAGCATAGTAGACATCACCTTCCAGGGATGTCCATTTTCCATGTGGAACATGTCCATTTTCCGCTGTGGAGCAAGACCGTTTTCTGCTGTGGAGCAAGACCGTTTTCCGCTGTGGAGCAAGACCGTTTTCCGCTGTGGAGCAAGACCGTTTTCCGCTGTGGAGCAAGACCGTTTTCTGCTGTGGCCCATGTCCGTTTCCTGACGAGAAAACACAAGCTCCACCGCCATCACCTCAGACTGCTCCTACCGGCAACCGAACCAACGGCAATACAAAACGACCCCTTGGACGCTGCACACCTTGAACTGTGTGCGCTCATCCTGATTGGAAAAGCCCGGCCGAATCATCTCATCGGCCGGGCTTTTTTCAGTTATGGTGCCTTAGCAGGACACGACCCGATTGTCTGCCCATTGGAAGCCCAGTGCGGATCGTACACGTCACCTTCGGGTTTCTCGGCGTGCTATCATATACTGGAAGTGGCTCGTATGAGAGAACCCTTGCAAATCCGTCAACGCCAATCTGACATTCTTTCTGATCTAGCTTTCTAAGTATCTCTATGCATATATATGGAATTTCCTTATAATAGAGTGGTCTGACTCTTCCAAGAGACATGGCGCCGTAACGCTTATAGACACACAGGTCTCCGCTTATGCTGCGGTCGGAAGACCGCATACTTACTACGCTTTCCGGCAGGTTCGCTGGTATCACATAACGTGTACCTCCAGATGATCTCATAACCTCGCAAGCAATGATTTCCATAAATCGAAATCTTCCTTTCTCCGCGAAGAGTAACGTTTTTCGCGGATGAGCTTCGAATTTTGTTCAGAAAAGCCTATAGGAGCACCTTCAGAACAAGCTCATCTGAGATTATAGCACACCGCAAGAGGTTTGTCTAGAGGCTACTTAAAATATTTTTTCAAAGTGCAATTTCAGATTATGCATATGGCCCGTTTTTCCGCATAGATAGGCGGAAAAGTCGCCAGCAAGAGACCTGGGCGTTCTCCCTTCATGAGAGGTCGATGCCGTTGTTTGGACGTAAAAGCAAGAGACAGAGCACCAGTGAAAGCCGGAGCCCCTTGATTGGGCTCGCAAACGCGGTAAGTCCCTGCGCCGGATGTGGCTGACACCTCCGGGCTTTCAGAACGCAGCCTGCCAGGAAACGGTACCCATCTCCATTGGCAGTTCGGCGAACCTTATTTTGCTCTCTCTGGTAGAAGTCTGGAAACGGATCGATGTTGGAAAGTCTAGGCTGCAGTCAAAAGGTCCCCTGCCCTTCCCTCCGAATAGATCAGAAGGCGCCCCGCCGTTTGCCGGCGGGGCGCCTTTGGATCCCTCTCTGATTCTCAGCAGTCTATGCGGATGTTGTCTGTGCCGTGGGCCTCAAACTCATCGATGTACTCATCGATGCGCTGGTAGAGCTCATCGTAATTGCTCTCATCAATGGGGACATCGTCCATATCCCGGCGGGCCAGATCCTCAGCCAGGATCTCAAAGAACACGCTGTCCTCATACGCCATGATCGCCTCGTGGATGCCGCCCTCTGCAAAGGCCTTGGAGGGGACGATCTCCCCCTCATACTCCTCTGCCAGGGAGGGCATCCCCTCCGCTGCGGCTTTGGCAAACAGCAGGCTCTCTACTTCGTCAAACTCCTTGATCCGATCTTCTCCCCGGGTGGAGTTGATGATCCAGTTGCCGATATAGGCAAGATCCAACAGGCGGCGAAACTGCTTGCGTGTGAGCTCAAGTTCCATGCGCTACCCTCCTTTGCTGGAATCGCCCTCTGTTATACACCTTTTCCGGGCAATCTTCAAGTGGGATTCTTCGGCATTTCCCAAAGTTCCACGAGGCCCGGAAATGTGCCCAAACAGGCCGTTTTCGGCCTGGATCCGTCTGATTCTGCGGGTAAGCGTTCTGAATCGTGGGCAAGCACCGAACCACTGCAGCTGTCTCGAGCCCGCCGCTCTCAGCTGGATTCTGCCGGAACCCCCCGTCCTATCGGGCATAGTTTGAGGAGGCACCGCATATAGTGGGGCAGATACCGCTTTTTGGAGTGATCGCCCATGGAAGAGTACCGAGGAGAAAACCGCATCAGCCTGAGAGGCATGGTAGCTGACTATCCCATTCTGTCTCATCAGAATCATCAGATCTCGTATTACACCCTTCCCCTTCGGGTGCCTCGCTTGTCCGGGACAGACGACCTGCTGAACCTGATCATGGCGGCCCCGGATCCGGGACTGTGGCTTCCCGGGCGGTGGGTGGACCTGCAGGGCGAGGTGCGCTCATACAACAACCGCTCCGGCGTGGGCAGCAGGCTGGTGGTTACCGTACTGGTGCGCAGCGCAGCCCCGGCCGCGGAGGAGAACGGGGTAAATCACCTGGTGCTGGCAGGGGCGATCTGCAGAAACCCCACCCTGCGGCGGACCCCGTTGGGCAGGGAGATTTGCGACCTTCTGTTGGCCGTGAACCGTCCCTACGGCAGAGCAGACTACCTCCCCTGTATCGCCTGGGGGTCTCTCGCGGACCACTGCGCCGATCTCCCCGTGGGCAGCAGGCTCCACCTGGAGGGCAGGCTGCAGAGCCGGCAGTACCGGAAGATCATAGACGGAGCGCCGGTTACCCGGACGGCATTTGAGGTATCCATCATGAATCTGCTGCCGGAGGAGGATGGATTGTATTGATCGTCCCCCGGTCTGCAGTCTTTCCTTTGAATAGAACATAGTCCTGTCTTTCAAGCAGCATCGCCAAAGTTACACCAATCAATCGATTCCAACGCAAAGAGCCGGGCCCAAATGGGCCCGGCTCTTTGTTGGGTTAGGATTTCACCGAGTAGTCTTGCTCACCCTATTCAGAGGATCAAGATTACTTTCTGCCATCCCAGAATTGATCGATATTGCCGTAGAACAGGTCGCCGTCCTTGTGGCTATCCAGGAAGTCCTGCGAATAGATCACAACGACTGTGGTACCGTTGGAGTTCTGGAACACACTGACCTGATCGTTCGCGCCAGCCTTCTGCGGGTTGACTCTCTCGATGTAGTCTGCGGCCACATAATAGTAGGCGGCGTTGTACAGGTTCATGTGGACTTTCTCGGGAACATCATTGTACTTATTCGCGAGATAATCATAGGTATATTGCCAGGAGACAATATAGTTGGAGTTCTGCTCAACGACCGTACCACGTTTAGCGTAGCAGTCAATCGCAGTGATGGTCTTACCGGTGGAATCCGTTGTGATTCTCAGCACATCGCCGACATCCGCGTTCTTAATCTTATCGTTATAATAGATCGCCGCAGAAGCAGTGAGAGGCAGACCCTTCATCGTGTTGGTGTTCGGGTCGACAAAGTTCACAACAGTGGTGCTGCCAATCTCATCGAGACCGCAGTAGATGCCATAGAAGGCAGTGGACAGCGGGTGACTGTTTTCAACGGCATCATCAGAGATGACAGTGATGTAGCTCACTCTGCCGTTGACTAATGTAACCAAGACATCGCGATTAGAATCGGTCGTGCCAAAGGCCTCAAACTCGTTGAATCTGTAGGTTCCGGCATACTTGATGTCCTTATAGCCATAGCCATCCGGTGTGCCCTTCAGAGAGTAAACCAGAGTGTTCTCATTCACATAGAGCTCGATCCAACCGTTGACTTTGACAACAGAGCTGGTCTCACCCTTATCAAAGATACCAGAATTGATATACTTTGTTGTCTGAGATGTGCTATCATCTTCAGCGATGGAATCAGTCTCATCCCATGTGAGCAGATATGTTGCTACTCCATCTTTATACTTGATAAACTGATGGACAAGATCATCCAGGTCGTACGTCACTACAGGCGCAGGAGTGGCAGGTGCACCCCAGGCGGTGTATACTGTGCCAATGTCCTCAGGACGCTTGCCTGCGTAAGCTCTGTTGGCATTTACCAATTCATCGTAGGTGGAATAGGCATCATAAGTGAGGTTCGGATTAAAGTCTTCAGGATCCTTTACGCTCACCGTTGTGGTAGCCATCGTCTTGTAGATAGCCTCGGTGTCCGAAGTCTCATATCCGCTGTAGAGGTCGAGAATGTAAGGCTTGCCGCCGGCCATGATATAGAAGATGAGATTCTTGTGGCTGTCCGTTACAAACTCTTTGGTCTTCATATCGACCATGACCATCGGATGTGCATCATCAACTACGTCATACTTGTTGCCATCCAGAAGGATGGTGACATCGGCGCTTACAGTATAAACCTTGGCATCGTAGTCAAAGACATAGGAGTCATCGGCATCGGCATCCTCTGCAACGCTGCGAATGCTATACGGAGCTGCAACAGACTTCGGAGTTGTTACTTTGCCGGTTACATCAACTTCAATGTTAACATTGAGATCCGCAATCTTTGTTACCTTCCAGACATCAGTTGCTTTAGTCAGCACCTTGTTCGTGCCATCGATTTCATACGGAAGCTCGATGGGCGTAGAGGCGCCGGTCTTTGCATTGTATGCAGTTGCCACAAACTTGAGCGTGTAATCAACGGTACCATCAATCAGCTTTGTCTGGCCAACGTTGACTGCGACATCTGTCACATAGTAGTAGTCATCAGAATAGGTGGGCGGAGCAACAGGATCAGGATCGCTCACGATCAGTGCAACCAGGCTCTTGGTGAACGGATCAAGATAGACATCAACTGCAGTTGTGCCAGTCGTATTAATCTTGCTCACGCTATAGGTCGGAGTGGTTGTATACTGCATGAAGTAGGTAATGTAATTTGCGGGCTGATCCTTATCGGTCAGGCGAATGTACGTGCGATTCGGTGCAACCTGCGCAATGGGTGCCTGTACCAGGCAACCCTCATCGGTGAGGTTAACGTCTTCATGAACGGTGAAGGTGCCGTCCTTGTTGTACGCTACAGAGTAGAAGATCGCATCGCCCTTCTTGTAGGTATCGTCAGCCTGGTCAAGAGGCAGAGGAACCTTCTTGGCGATATAGGTCGGAGTGGTGTGGTCAAGATAGTTGTCATCTGCCCAACCACTGAACTTGTCATAAGGCAGGTAGAGGCGATCAGGAGTCTTATAGACGTCGCCGGTGCCATAGGTGTAGCCATTTGTCCAGATAGCGTCATCAATCAGGGCAGCATAATGGTGAACGATGACAACTCTCATTCTGGGCCAATTGGTATAGTTGGTGCCACTAAGAGAAGTGTCTCCAAGCGAACCTACGTCATACTTCTCATCATCGATAGCGACTCTGTCATCGGCCATCATGTAAGCTTCAACAGTGACGCCAACGCCGCCGATCGTATCGTTATCGCTGACGCGAGTACCGTTCTTGTTATAAGCATAAGACCACGGGTCGTTAGAATCAAGCTTCTTGCCATCGACGTAGTACTCAGTGTTTGCCCACAAATCTTTGAATGCGAAGTTGTAATAGAAGTCGGATTTGAGCTCGCTGCGAGTGACTGCCTTCGTGTAATAGGACACGATAGCCTTGTCCTCGGTGCCGATCTGAACGGGCTCATCCTGACCCTTAACAACAGCGACCCACTTCGGGTTGGTGGGTCGACCAAACGGATCGTTCTCTACCTTGATCTTCTTGTCAGAGGGATAGGTCTTGCCGCTGGAAATACCATAGCGATGCAGTTCCCAGTTGGCTTCGCCGAGAGTGACAGTGTCCTTCAGGTTGAGTTCTTCCTCGACATAGTCCTTGCCATCGGCCTTCAGGGTTACCACGTAGGCTTTCGGATCGGTCAGAGCATTGAAGATCAGGCCAGCCATCTGCTCACGGGTAAGGATGTTGCTGAGAGTGAGACCCATGCCAGTGGTGATGCCCTTCTGAGAGCCGAGAACGGCAGCCTGAAGCTTAGCCTCGCTGTAGGTGTCGCCGAACTCACCGAGCTTGCCATAGCCGATAGCCTGCAGCAGGGCCTGAACTGCCTGGTAGCCGTCTACCTCGAGATCGGGAGAGAACTTGCCATTACCAGTGCCATGCATGGCATCGACTTCTGCCAGGTAGTTGATGTGGACAGCAGCCCAAGCGGGGGTGTCGCTGTAGGTCTTGTAGTTCTTGTACTTGGCATAAGCCTCTTCAGTGCCGTTGTCGCCAGTGCGGAGCTTGAACAGCATGACTGCCAGCTGAGCACGAGTGAGGGTGAGCTTGGGGCTAAAATTGTTTGCCGCAGCAGGAGCCTCTGTCGTGGCATCTGCAGAGTCCTCAGTCTCGGTAGCTGTTGCAGCGTCAGCAGTTGGCACGCCTTCAAAGAAACCGAGCTTTTCAAGGACTTCTACGGCTTCCTGGTACTTGGCATCGATCTGATCGGCGTCATCGAAGTCGATTTTCGCGTTAGCAGAAACCATCAGCGACACGGCCATCATGAGTGCCAGGCGTGGTTTCTTTAGGCGCTCCCTGTACCAGCCTGACTGCAACCTCTACATGGTCCGGCCAGACCGTCACCTGCTCCACCAATGCGGCGATCATGCGCCTCTGGAACTCCGGGTTTGCCCAGTCCCCGGCGGCCAGCAGGGTCAGGGCGTCCACGATGTCTTCCCGGCTGACGTCCTCCCGGACTGCCTCTGCCTCCTGGATCGCGGCAGTGATCTCAGCCTTCTCCCGCTCCAGATCGGCCAGGCGGTCGTTGAGCGCAGGGCTCCATGCACCGGCCTCGATGGCCTTCAGGATGTTGCCGATAGCCGCCTGATGGTCCTTGAGCTGGGCACGCAGGCCGGCCAGGAGGGACTCACTGTGTGTGGGCTTGCGGGCTGCGATCACGCCGTCTGCCACTGCCTCCAGGTCTCCCATGATGTCAGATCGGATGGCATCCAGGACGGCCTCCTCCAGTTTGTCCGCCCGGATCGGCCTGCCCTGGCAGGTCTTGCCGGTGTTTCTACCGGCACATCGGTAGTACGTCCTACCGGATCCGCTTGTGCAGCCCTTTAATGCGTGGCCGCAGATGCCGCAGACAGCGCGTCCGGTGAGGAGGTATCTCTGCACACCCCCGACCGCCCGGGCATGCGTGCCGGCGATTGTGCGGGCGGCGATGGCCCTCTGTGCGGCCTCGAACGTGGCGCGGTCGATGATGGCAGGCATGCCGCCCTCGATCCGGGTGTCCCGGTAACGGTACACCCCGGTGTACTGCTCGTTGGTGAGGATCACCCGGACACTGGAGGCAGCAAACTCCCGCCCAGTGATGGTCCGGATCCCCATGACGTTCAAGCGCTTGGATATCATTGGGAAACCGTCCCCCTGGATGCACCATGCGTAGATCTGCCGGACGTGCTCTGCCTCGGAGGCGTCAACCTGCCAGTATCCATCCACGTTTCGGTACCCAAAGGACCGGTGCCCGATGGCCTTGCCCTGCTGGGCGGTGTATGCCAAGCCGCGCTTGACGTTTTCAGAGAGGTTGGCGCTATAATACTCTGCCATGCCCTCCAGCATGCTCTCGAGGATGATGGACTCGTTGCCATCGGTGAGCGGCTCCATGATGGAGATCAGCTGCACACCGGCGGCCTTGAGCTTGGCCTTATAGATGGCGCTGTCATAGCGGTTGCGGGCAAAGCGGTCCAGCTTCCAAACAAGCACGGCCTGCCAGTTGCCCTTGGATGCATCCCGAATCATGCGCTGGAATTCCGGCCGGGCGTCCGTGGTGCCGCTGATGGCTCGATCAGCGTAGATGGCGGCGATGGTGATGCCGTGGGCTCGGGCGTACTGTTGGATGGCCTGGACCTGCTGTTCGATGGAGGCGTCATTTTGGTTGCCGGAGCTATAGCGGGCGTAGATAGCGGCCGCTATGACGGCAACAGCACGATTATTCACGCAAAATCACCTTGCCCTTTCCGGTGTGGTTGTGGTACCATTGTGCTGCGCAGGGCTAGCGGTTGTTGGTTCCCTGGAGTCGGGATTGTGGGGAAGACATCCCGGCTCCGGGGACCGCGTAGTCTTCCCTGCAGCAGCCAGCAGGCGGCACCTTTCTTTCTCTCCATGGGCATTTGTCTACTTCCTTCAGCGCAGCTCCCTCAGTCCACTCCTGCCGGGGGAGTTGTGCTGTTTATGGGGGCGTGCCTGTGTGCGGGTGTTCTCATGACTTGACCGCCTTGAACATCCGCAGATCCAGACGCACCTTGTATTTCGTGATGTACGACACCCGCGCCAGGGCGGCCCCGCCATTGGGCAGGAAGTCCCGCGCCATGTCTGCGTGCGTGTTGACCACATCCCCGAGGTGAACGCCATCCCAGGTGTACGCCCTGACCTGATCGCCCTCCAGGACAACCTCGACATCGTCCCCGATCTGGGCGGGCGGATAGTCTTTGTCGAACCGATCGGACCAATCAAGCGGGACACGGAGCTCCACGCTGGAATAGTGGTATTCCTTGTAAGAGCCGACCTGCAGCATGTCCTGACGGTCCCGGAGGCGCTTTCGGAATTCGTCCATGCGTTGCTGAGCGGCCGCCAGACGTGCAGCCGCATCAGCGCGGGCTTGTGCACGGGCGGCTTCCTGCTGCGCGGCCTGCTGGGCAGCCAGCTCCTTGGCCTTGCGGTCCGCCTGATAAATCTTCCAGGCCTGCCAAAAGAAGTAGAACGACACGGGGAAGAACACGATCAGCCAGAAGACTCCCCAACCGATGTAGTGCCCCATGGTGCGCGTGGGTTGTTTTACCATGTGAATACTTCCTTTCTTTTTAATAGCCCCCGGGTTGTGTGCCCGGGGGCTTTTCGTGTGGCCCTCAGCTATCCGACCTCAGCAGATGAATCGCTTTTTTTAACTCTGCCGTGGGTGATTTGATCAGAGGCGCACTCGAGTACGCGTCCCTGCCCCTCATCGTCCAATTGGTCGAACAGCCTCAGCAGCTCATCACGCCGGTCGCGATCCTTTGTGCTGGGCTGCGGGCCTGGGCTTTGCTGATCCTTAACCACTTCGAGCGGTTTGCCAGGTGTCAGAAGGAAGTCTGCCGGAACATCAAGGACTTCTGCCAGCTTTGCGATCTTGTCCCGCCTCATGTTGGCGATCATACCGCACTCCCATTTCCTGACTGTGCTCTTTCCAACTCCAACAGCATCGCCTACTTGCTGGAGCGAAAGGCCCTTTTCCTGGCGTTTGATTCGGATCAGCTCTCCAGGTTTTTCCAAGATTCTCACCTCCTCCTGACGTGTCCTATTATAAACGGTTTGTGTCATTTTTGCAACCCCAAAACGCATATCTGAAAAAATTTTTTCAAATCTGAGAATTTGGGGGTTGACGGCCGCCGGAGAATGTGGTATCCTGCGGGTGTCCCAAAGGACACGGCTAGCCGGTTGGGAAGAAATACCAGTAACGAGGACAGGAGGTGATAACAGATGGACAAGTACAGGCTGGAGTACGAGATGAAGCGAAAAGGCGTTTCGACCGATGATTTGTGCGCACAGATTGGCATGTCAAAGGCGTCTTTCTACCGCAAGACATCGGGAGCGTCTGAGTTTACGCTCTCCGAGATCCAAAAGATTGTTGATCTGCTGGGCCTCGCGTCTCCGATCGACGTTTTTTTTGCGGACACGGTGTCCTAAAAGACACATGGAGGCCACTATGAAAGACATCCCCTGCACCCTCTCCCACCACCTCACCCATGATGATTGCCGCCGTTTGGGCCAGGCCGTCTCTGATCTTGTCTGGAAGATAGCCAGCACCATGACAGACGATGACCGGGCACGGGCAAGGCAGATCAGGGCGGAGTTGGAGGCAAAAATAACCAATGAAAGGAAGTAGACAGATGCAAGAGCTTGCAGTTGCCATTTTGTTCCTGTTTGCCATCATGGCGGACGGGATTGTCGAGGCAATCGGTCTGGGCGGTTTCGCCGCGGTGGCGGTGATCGTCCTAGCTGTGACGCGGGTAATGATCGAGGTGGGGCGGAATGCGCAGCACCATTGATCGGGTGTACATCATCATCGCAGCGGTCCTGGTTGTCGCGGCACTGGTCTCACTGGTGCACCTGGCGATGCTGGGCGCGGATCCAGCTGTGAGCGCCGATCCGGTGCAAGCGCAGGTCCGAACGTCCGCCCTGCCATACCAATGGGACTGGACAGTTGACGGACAGGCACTGGCCCTGGATCCGGAGACCGGGGAGCCAGCCGTCCCGGATTGGTGGACCGGCAACGGGTGCGGGTGTGTCGATCCGGCGCTGATCGAGGGGGAGTAGCGTGTGGGACAGGCCTTCAAGATCAGGGACCTGACCGGGCAGAGATTCGGGAGCCTGACAGTTATTGAGCCGGTCGGACGCGACAGCAAACACGGCGGCGGGATAATCTGGCGTTGCCAATGTGACTGCGGAAACACGGTCGACATGACGAGAAACAAAATTGTTAACCTGAAACACCCGTCATGCGGGTGCGTCAATATCGCGCTCAAAGACAGTATCGGAATGCGGATGTGCATTTTTCGAAACGATGGTGTTGCGTGCTACAAATCTGACAACTGCCGGAAATGCGGGTGGAATCCAAAGGTTGAGGCCAAGCGGAAAGCCAGGTACAGCAAGAAGGAAGATGACGAACCGAAACCGAATGAGGACATCCGGGAATTGATGAGAGACAACGGTATAACGATCAAGCGGATCGCGGCAGCGTGGCCGTGCTGTGCTGAAACGATGTCAAAGTATTTGAGTGGAGATTTGGACAAGCAAAAGAGGGAAAAGATTCTGCGAATAATCGCAGACTTGACACACAAGCAATAACAAAAAAGGAGTGAAAACATGGAAGCAGACATTTTCGAAAAATTGAAGCAGAAACGCGCATTTCTGGTATCTGAAATGGAGAGATACAAGGTCGAGATCGACCACTGTGCGCAGGAGATTGACGCGATTGACGCAACGGTTTCGGTTTTGAACGATCTCCTGGCTGAGGACACGCAAATCGCGCCGAAAGTCCTGCCAAAGGTTGTGCCGGTCAACCAGATCAGCCTCTATGACAAGCGCGATAAGAACGCTGTGACCAAGGAGTATTACGCCAGACGCAAAACGGATGAGCGGGTGAAGGATTTGGATGCCATCCTCGAGCACCACAATCTGTACTTCGGCGGGACATCGAACACCGACAAGGCTGGTTGCATCAACTGCGCCAGGGCCCTGCTGGATCTGATCGATGTGCGGCACCTCGATGCCGATCAGCTGGATCTGCTTGCCTCTCTGATCTCCGATGGTTTCGGGCGCTCGATCATCGCAACTCAGCAGATGTTCGTTCGTGGTTTCGGCAAGTTTATCGAGAGGCATCTCAAAAAGGAAGACGGAAGAGATTTTATTGTTTTCCTCCGCAACAACGGTGGAGAGAAGATCGTTGAGGACATCAACGACTTTTTGACGGCCGATAAAAGCAAGCAGAAGAAAAACGATAAGGTGTGCGCGTATATGAAACGGCTCTACCGGGACTTCAAGACCAGGGCTGTGGAGGGGGCAGCGTAATGGATGAAGCCATTAAGGCCCTCGAAACCCAGTGGGCTGAGGCAAAGGAGGCCATGGACAATGCTCAGGAGCACCTCGAGTACTGCCGGGAAGAAGAGGCCAAGATGGCCAACGCGATCGAGGAGAAGAAAACGATCATGCGTGCCATCGAGGCAGTGATTGAGCAGCTGGACAAGGAAAAGAGAGGTGTCGAGGATGAATGACGTGATCGACACCCTGAAATCCCACGTCCGCAAACTGGAGGCCCGGCAGGACCAGCTGAAGGTTGAGATCGAACGAGGCGAATGGAACCTGGTTGCCTGGAGAAACGAGCTGGAGGCAACGGGCAAGGAGATCTACTCAATGAAGCACACGATTTCGGTGCTGGAGAGGGAGTGTAAGGATGGCTGAGATGATCTACCGCCTCGCAAACGGAGATACACCGGTGGTGTTGGACTTTGGAGGGTATCGGGGCATCAAGTACATGATCGTGTCCAGACACGAATACCCCTGCAGCTACATCGGGGTAGGCGTGGAGCTCATGGGCACGGTCAGCGAGTACTGCCACGGCGGGGCAACGTATTCGGCGGGGCATGTGCCGGGGTTTGAGGAGGTTACCCGCGGGACCCATTGGATCGGGTGGGACTACGCCCACTATGGGGACTACATAGCTTTCATGCCGGGACACGGTGGAAAGCGGTGGGCCACTGAAGAGTTGATCGCAGAGGTCTGGGCCGTAATCGATCGGGTGAAGGAGGCGATGGGCGATGATGCCTGAAGTGCAAGAAACGCTGCAGGACGAGCTGCATGACATGCTCTTCGCTGTGCAGGATCTGCTGAACACAATTAACGAGCTCGTGTTCTACATCGACCGAGCAGACGTGGTGGAGGTGAAAGACGATGACGCCTGAAGACCTGATGACGAAAAAGAATAACGGAGGAGCCACCACATGATACTGCCTAAGAACATCATCCGCACCCCAACGCTTCCACTTTCCCACTCCGATTGGCTCGACATCCGCCGTGGATCCATCGGCGGATCGGATGCCGGGGCAATCGTTGGGTTGTCGCAGTATGCATCACCGTACAGTGTGTGGGCGGATAAGACAGGGCGCATCCAGCCCAAAGAGGACAATGAGACCATGCGGCAAGGGCGCGATCTGGAGGAGTACGTGGCCCGCCGCTGGGCTGAGGCAACCGGCAAACGTGTGCGCCGGGAGAATGCCATCCTGAAGAATCCGGCATACCCGTTCGCACATGCAAACATCGACCGTTTGGTGATCGGGGAGAATGCCGGGCTGGAATGCAAGACTACCTCTGGGCTGAACCTGAAGAAGTTCAAGGCCGGTGTCTTCCCGGAACAGTACTACGCCCAGTGTGTGCATTACATGGCGGTCACCGGCGCCGATCGGTGGTACCTGTCCGTGGTTGTGCTGGGAAAGGAGTTCATGCACTTCCGGCTTGAACGGGATCAGGAAGAGATCGACGCGCTGATGGCTGCAGAGAAGGACTTCTGGCATTACGTCGAGGCCAACACACCGCCGCCGGTGGATGGGTTGAATGCCACAACCGAGACCCTGAACGCCATGTTCGGCGGCGGCGATCCGAACGGCGTCCAGTTGTTCGGGCGGGAAAAAATGCTGCAAGAGCTCCAGGATACCAAGGAGCAGATCAAGGAGTTGGAAACCCGCCAGAAGGAACTGGAGAACACCCTGAAGCAGGATATGGGGGACCATGAGCTTGCAACCTGCCCAGGGTGGAAGGTGACATGGAAGACGCAGAAACGGATGTCCACGGATACCGACCGGGTAAAGAAGGAACACCCGGAGCTGCTGAAGGAGACAACTACCCGTGTATTTCGGGTTGTGAAATTGAAGGAGTCCTAACAAGTATGTGGCAATCTCGCAAATCGAAAGGAGCTAACTAATTATGGGAGCTATCGCAAAGGCCGTCCAGGCCAAAACCCCGCAGGCAACCATGCGCGATCAGGTGCAGCGCATGATGCCTGAGATCGCCAAGGCGCTGCCATCGGTGATCACGCCGGAGCGCTTCACGCGGATGACCATGTCCGCACTGAGCACCACACCGGCGCTGGCCAAGTGCACAACGGTGAGCTTTTTGGGCGCCATGATGAACGCTGCTCAGCTGGGCCTGGAGCCCAACACGCCCATGGGGCAGTGCTACATCATCCCGTTTGACCGCAAGGGTACCGCGCAGGCAACGTTGGTGATCGGATACAAGGGCCTGATTGACTTGGCCTATCGGTCCGGGCAGGTGAGCACGATCACCGCGCAGGTGGTGCATGAGAACGATGAGTTCGAGTATGAGCTTGGCCTTGAGCCGAAACTGCTGCACAAGCCGGCAATGAAGGACCGTGGCGCACCGGTGTGGGTCTATGCCATGTACCGCACCAAGGACGGCGGGTATGGCTTCGAAGTAATGAGCATCGAGGATATCCGCAAGCACGCGCAGAGGTTCTCCAAGTCCCCGAATAAGGGGCCCTGGGTGGACAACTTCGAGGAGATGGCAAAAAAGACCGTGCTGAAGCGGGTGCTGAAGTATGCACCCCTGCGCACGGACGTGGCAAGAGCGGTCAACGTGGATGAGGGCATCCGGAACGATCTGGAGGCTGAGGAGCCGGTGATCGAGGACGTGGAGTTTTCGGTCGATGAGGAGGTGACACCGGATGCAACTAGCGGCTAAGGGCCACGCAATCGCCGTTGGCTACCTGGGCAAGGATCCTGAAAGCCGGGAGCCGAATGGCAAGCGCTTGGTGGAGCTGAGCATCATCGTGGACAAGGATAAACCCCGGGAGGGGCAGCAATACGGTGATACCCACTGGTGCAATGCCGTGATTTGGGGCGGGTACAAGGCTGGCGATCAGATGTGCGACATTGCAGAGACCCTTGAGAAGGGCGATCAGGTTGCCGTGGCGGGCAAGATCAGGGAAGAGCAGTACGCCGCTAAGGACGGCACTCAAAAGATCAGCAAGCGGCTGAACGTGGAGTTTATCATCCCGCTGAAGCGTCTGCTTGGCGGTGGCAGTGATGTGTCCGCAGATCCCACCGACAAGTTCAAGGACGTGGCGGATGATGACGAAATGGAGCTACCGTTCTAGATAACCCACCGGGGGTGGTAGTGTGTGGAAACAAGACATCTGGCAGGAAATCCGGCAACGGGTGTCGTGCCTGGATGTAGCACCGATCTACGGCTACCGTCCCAACACCGGCGGGTTTATCCCGTGCCCGTTTCATCATGAGCGGACTGGCAGCTGCAAACTGTACCCGGGTGATGGAGGCTATCACTGTTTCGGGTGCGGTGCGCATGGCGATGTGATCGATTTTGTATCCCGGGTGGCGGGGCTATCCAGAATAGACGCCGCCCGGGAGCTGGACCGCCAGTACAGCATCGGCCTGGAGTTTGGGCCAGAGCGTCCGAACAGGCCGAGGCACTACGATGCGGACGGGTACAAGCGGCGGCTGGATGAGGCTATCCAGGCGGTGCAACAGATGGACGTGCCGCGTCTACTGGAGCTCATAAAGCAGCACCGGGTGGCATACCGTGAACGCCCCCCTGCACACATCCTGGAAACTCATGACCCTGTTCTGATACGGTCATACATGGTGGGCAATGTGTACGCGGTGGGAGGGCCGAATGATTACGGCAGCTTTGACCCGCCACCGGCAGCGCACCGGGAAAAGGCCTCAAAATGGGAGGTTTGGCTGAAGACCATGCACAAGTATGGAACCTTCGAGGAGGAGCTGGACGCGCTCATTGATATGGCAAGTCGCCAAGGCAAATACACCCCGCTGAAGGCACTGAGGGATCGGGAAGAGCCGGAATTGATTGAACAAATTATTTTGGATGAACTAAAGGAGTACAACCATGAGTGAATTGTCGGAACGTCTAAAAAAGCTCATGGGAGTAGACTATGCAAGTTATGGAGAGAAAATCACAGAGGAAGTAAAAAAGGCGTCCAGCCACTTGAAAGGAGATGCGGAGATTGTCGACAACAACGATGAGCGGTTTTTCAATGTTGTCGAAGAGGACTGCAAGATAATAGAGGCCTTTTTAGAAGTAAACAAACCGCCTGCCAAGGTGAAACCAACCCACCCTGATAACGTGGCCAAGTCCTTCAACGAGGCAAAATTCGTGCGGGATGACTTTTTCGACAAGACCGTCTGCAACTTTATTCTTCAGTTTGCTGGGGCAGACCAGGAGTCCGCCCGTGTCCTGGCTATCACTCTGGCCAAAAAGGACGGCATCACCGGCTTTGCTGGAATGTTCAAAAAGTACCGAGATGAGGTCGAGCCGCATACATACACGGAACCAGTGCCGTTTTTCTTCAAAGATTCACCGCTGCAGGAAGAGATCGATCCTGGCAAGTGGCAGACAGACGGCCAGGAGATTTGGAAAGAAGAAGACGGCAGAAAGAAACTGGCCTGCAAGCATCCAATTCTGCCAATTGCGACATTGACCAACATTGACGACAAATCTGTCAAGACGCAGTTGGCATACAAACGAAAAAACTACTGGGAGACAGTAGTTGTTCCAAACGAAGTAATCGCTTCAAGTTTCAGAATTGCGTCCACACTGTCCAGGCTTGGAATATCTGTGACACCATCGACCGCGCAGAATCTGTCGGACTACCTGGATGACATCACCCACAAAAATGATGGGATCATACCGGAAAAGCGGTCTGTCGGTCGGCTTGGATGGATGGGTGAAAACCTGGGATTTGTGCCATACACAGATCAAGTAATCTTTGACGATGAGACCGGATTCAAAGACATGCTGGACGCCATCAAACCAACTGGCACCTTCGAGGCCTGGAAGGACGCAGCCAACCAGCTGCGCGGCAGCACCGAGATGCAGATCGTCCTTGCGGCTTCGTTTGCCTCTGTGCTCCTAAACATCATCCGATGCCAGCCGTTTTTCTGCCACATCTGGAGTGCGTTGTCTGGCAGTGGGAAAACTGTCTCCTTGAAACTGGCAGCCAGCGTGTGGGCAAATCCGGACAGCGGGTACATCCGAAATTTCTCCAGCACCAGTGTGAGCTTCGAACTGACAGCGGCATTTCTCAACCATCTGCCCCTGATCGTGGATGAGTTGCAGCTGGGCAACCAGGATGACAAGAAGAAACGGTTTGACGTGTATGCCCTGGCAGAGGGTTTCGGCAAGGGTCGGGGGACCAAGGGACTTGGCGTCCGGCACACCAGAGCATGGCGTAACGTGATCATCACATCGGGTGAATCATCCATCACAGACAGTAATAGCGCGTCAGGAATCATCAACCGGATCCTGGATGTGGAGATCAAACCATATCACAACATCGTTGATGAGAAGACTGTCGGCACCATTTGCAGCACGCTGGCGGAAAACTATGGCCACGCAGGGCGGCGATTTGTTGAGGCGGTATATCCAATCAAAGACGCGGTGCGTCACCGCTACAGCGAGCTGTGTGACGCCCTGAGACGCGGCGCCACAGGCAAACAAGCCAACGCAGGCGCTGCAATCGTCCTGGCGGACGAACTCCTAAGCGGGTACATCTTCGAGACAGAGCCAACATTGACCGTGGAGAAGCTGTCCGAATATCTGGCCAGCGGAAATGATGCCGATGTTGCAAGTAAGGCCTACACATACATGCAGGGCATGCTTGTGCAGCAGTCCAACTGCATTGAGCAGGCCGGCGGTGTAAGTGCTGACCGGACACTGCCCAGGACGATTGGACGGTTTGCGGACGAAGATGGGTATGTGTACATCGTTAAGCCAGAATTCGAGCGGATCCTGAGGGAAGGCGGCTTTGACGCCAGGGCGGTGATCTCGGCGATGGCATCCAACGGCCGGCTGAGAGTAACACCAGGACGGTTGAAAGAGCGGAAATATACCATTCCACACAATGTCGGTGCAGGAAGGCCTCACTGTTACTGCTTCAACCTTGGCAAAAAGTCAGACACAGAGGAAGCGGCTGAAAATGTCGCGACACAGGAAAAAGGCCAAAATAGTTCAGAAATCAGCCAAGAAGACGTAAAATTACCATTTTAACCGCCTGAAAAGTTCCTAAAAAATTGGCATGTCGCAAAAGTCGGCTTTGTCGGCGCAAAAAATGCATATATATAGGGGGATATGTGTGAGAAAAGTAGACTACCGCCAAACACATACACCGTATATAGCACATGATTGCCTGCGACATTGCGACACAATATTATTGTTAACTGCTATATATTATATATAAGTTAGTAAATAGTAATAAATCAAGTAGAAATGGCGGTTTTCTAGTCCTAAAAGTTCAAAAAAATTTGTCGCAGTGTTTGCGACAGCCTGCAACATTTGCGACAGAGCACCGACACGGAGGTGATCCCACGCAGCTCAGACCATACCAACGCGAATGCCTGGATGCCATCCAAGCACAACCACCGGGCAGATACTTGGTGCAGATGGCCACAGGACTTGGAGAAAGGAGAGCAAGAGTTGAAGTTTGAAGATCTTACAGGGAGAAAGTTTGGGAGATTAACCGTGATCGAAAGGGCACCAGATGGACACAACGGAGTAAAACGCATTAAACCGGTCACGATGTGGAAATGCATCTGCGACTGTGGAAAAGAAACCATTGTTAACCGATACAGCCTTGTGACGGGGCACACCGTTAGCTGCGGGTGCAAGACAAGAAAACACGGATACGCCCACAAGGAACGCCTGTATGAAACCTGGAAGAACATGCGCCGCCGCTGTAATGATCCAACAAACAAACGGTTTGAACAGTACGGCGGGAAAGGCGTCAAGATCTGCCCTGAATGGGACGATTACGAAGTGTTCAGAGAGTGGGCGATGGCGAACGGATACAGAGAAGACTTGACAATTGATAGGATTAACCTGAATGGAGATTACTGCCCAGAAAATTGCAGATGGGCAGATGCACTCACGCAGATGAACAACACCACAAGAAACCGGTTCATTGAGTATTGCGGGCAGACCAAAACCGTTGCCCAGTGGGCAAGGTATTTCGGTATGAAACCGTATATGCTGAATAGTAGAATTTGCAAAGGGTGGAGCTTCGAAAGGGCGATCTATGCGCCATACAATGGAGTTGTCTATGGACATCCAATTGAGACCATACCAGAAAGAGTGCCTTGAGAAAATCAATAACGCACCTCCTGGGCGTTATCTCTGCAATCTTGCAACGGGGCTTGGGAAAACGGTAATTTTTACCAACATTAAAAGACGTGGGAGGGTCCTTCTACTTTCACACAGAGAAGAACTTGTTCGGCAGCCAATTAAATACTATGACTGTCCGGTTGGTGTCGAGATGTCAAAGGAAACAAGCCATGGCGAAGAAGTTGTTTCAGCTAGCGTTCAAAGCATTGTTAGAAGATTGGACAAGTTCAAAGAAAATGATTTCTGGATGATAATCACAGATGAATGTCATCACGGGTCAAGCAAGACGTATAGAAAAATATATGATTATTTTAAGTTTGATTATCATATAGGATTCACGGCTACAGTCAATCGTGGTGATCGAGTGCGCCTTGATACCGTCTTCGACAAGATCATCTTTCAGCGCGACCTCCGATGGGGTATCACCCACGGCTACCTCTCCGACATCTATTGCCTGCGCTGCAACATCGGGTTCAACCTGTCCGGGGTCCACACCCAGAACGGAGACTACGCCCCGGGTGAGCTTGATGAGGCCATGGAAGGCACGGCGGATGCCATTGCCCAGGCCTACCGAGAGCATGCCGTTGGCGCCACCCTGATCTTTGCGGTGAGTGTCCGGCATGCCCAGGAGATCGCTAGCAAGATACCCGGCGCCGTTGTGGTAACCGGTGAGACCAAAGACCGGGCAGCGATTATCCAGGCCTTCACCAATGGCGAGATTCCCTGCATCGTGAACTGTATGGTCTTCACGGAGGGCACAGACATCCCACGGGTGGAGACGGTGATCATGGCCAGGCCAACGCAGAGTGACATAATCTATCAGCAAGCGATTGGCCGGGGCCTTCGCCTCTACCCCGGCAAGGAACGCCTCACCCTGATCGATTGTGTGGGCGTGACTGGCAGCCGGTCCCTTGTGACCGCGCCGTCCCTGCTTGGCATTGACCTGGATGCCGTCCCGCCGCAAAAGCGCAAGGAAGTACAGGGCATGCTGTTCGATCTGCCAGACCTGGCCACCGCTGCGGCGGACTGCCCACAGAGTTGGATCCGCAACACGCAGATCGTGGACCTGTGGGCCAAGGACATGAAGTACAACATGCACAACATGAACCTCTTCAGACAGCCGGACGGAAGCCTGACCCTGCACCTGCGCAACCGCATTAAGAAGACGATCCCGCCCGCCGATCAGCTGGGCAACGTCACATTCTCCAATGGCGTGACCGTCCCGATGCAGACCGCCTTGGATGTGCTGTACAAGCAGCTGCAGCGGGACTATCCGGATGACCAATACATTTGGGACGTCCGAGAAATGAAGCGCTGGGCTAACAAGCCGGCAACTGAAAACCAAATAAAGCTAGTTCAAAAGAAATGCAAAGGATTTGATACGGATGGTATGACAAAAGGACAGGCTAGCTTGATACTGAATCGGGTGTTGAATAGATGACTAAGACGGTAAATGTAAATAACGAAATTGGCATTCAAAAGGCGGTGATCGCCTGGAGCCAGCAGCCAGACGTCCGCAGCAAGTGGCCTGAGCTTGCAATGCTCTACCACATCCCCAACGAGGGCAAACGCACCGGACGCCAAGGCCAGGCTCTGCATGACGCCGGCCTGAAGCGTGGTGTGCCTGACCTCTGCTTGCCAGTGGCCCGTGGGGGGTACCATGGGCTGTATATCGAGCTCAAGACAGAAAAGGGCAGACCGTCTGAGTCTCAAAAGTGGTGGCTGGAGCATCTGAACCTGCAAGGGTATTTCGCAACGGTGTGCCATGGGTATGACAATACCATCCGCATGCTGGAGTGGTATTTGGGAATGAAGGAGGCAGATGATGGGAAGAGATGAGATCATTAAGGCGGCAGCGAGCGGCAAGGACATGGACCGTGACCAGCTCATGAAACTAGCGGCGAGCGGCAAGGATATGCCTGCTGGGCTACTACTGACCGAGGCAATGTTATTCCAGGCAACGGCCTACCTCTACGGCAGATACAACGCCGGGCTGATCGACCTGGAGCAAGCAAAGCGGGACAAGCAGATGATCATCGAGACGTATAACCGGGCAGCCGGGATCGAGTGAGGTGTAAACATGTGCACGTATAACGAGGGTCTGCGACTGCTGCAGAACATCTGCGAGGATTATGACATGAACGCCGTTGCAGACCTGCGAGGGCTGCAAATGACAATCAAACTGACCAACCAATTCGGCGGTGTGATCATCTACACGGTGACAGACACAGGGCGGTTAATGATGGAGTTTCAAAGCATGGGTGCAATATCGTTGACACCGATCAAACGTCTGATCGGAGCCGTGGAGGCATACATCGAGGGCGCCATGTTGGAGTACCATGCCGCCATGGTATGCACCGGCGAACCGCCGCAAGCGGTCCAGTATCCGGAAAGCCGGGTGGAAGAGATATGGCGGTAAACTGTGCCAAGCCCACTCCTTGCGACCGCAACTATTGCAAAGGCTGTATGTGGCACGTCCCGGACGGCATGAAGCAGTGCTGCGACACCTGCCGATTCCTGTACAAGGAAAAGTTTGGAATGGTGTGCAAGCTGGACTACACAATCGTAAAAGCGGGGTGGACCTGTGAAAACTGGAAGAGTAGGGGATAGCATCCGCTGCGAGACCTGCGCCCACTGCATACAGGACCCCGATGGCCTGCTATGCCTGGAGGCCCTGCAGATCACCGTGGCACGAGCGTGGTGCCCACGATGGAAACCGAAAAGGAGGAAAACGAATGGAAAGCCCGAACTGTGACAACTGCAAATGGTACCTTGGCGAAGAGGATGGAGAACGTTGGTGCCTTGCAAACACGAAGCCGATTGGCGATGTAGAGCTGTGCACGAAATGGGTGAGGGATGAAGATGACTGACCGCACCTGCGAGAACTGCGCCGAATACACCGCCGATGGATTGTGCTTGGAGCATGCTGAGCCGCTGGATGGCTCGGAGTGGTGCACAGGGTGGAAGGAAAGCACAACCAACATCGGCCTCGGCGGTACCATCAAGACCGGGGTGATCAAAGACGGTGCCACGGCGCTTGGCCTGGATAAGCCCCGCGAGCTTAACTATGGCGAGAGAATGAATAACCAGACACTCAGGGCATGCATTAACTGCAAATACTCAAAAATTTACGACGATTCGTACAATACGCTTATACTGCACTGTCAGAAACGCCAGCGAGACACGGCTTTTTGCAATGTGTGCGATGACTGGCACAAAGACTGGCTTGACAAGGAGGAATGACAATGCCTGACACCGAATCCAAAATCATGCCCTACACCCCGCCGACGCCCTACACCGTAGCACTGACCCGCTACCCCGGCCAGGATGACTGGATGGAGTGTAAGCGCCGGGCCCTGGTGACCGTCGGCCTGCACCCCGTCAACCCGCCGGATCAGGACTGGAAACACCGCATCCTCAGGGCCAGACACAGCCCGATCCGGTGGCTCATGTTCAGCTTTGATCTGACCGTGCCCTACTACGTCTCGACCCACCTCTGCCGGCATGTGCATGCGCAGCCGTTTGTGAGATCTCAGCGCAGCAACCCCTCCAGGGGCGCCGCCCGCCAGGACGAGCCGGTCGAAATGATCTGGGACATGAACGCCGCCGAGCTGATGGCAGTAGCCGAGGCCCGTCTCTGTAACAAGGCTGACCCCCTGACTCGGGCATTGGTGCGAGACATGTGCCGCAAGGTCGAAGCTGTGTGCCCCGAGTTTGCGGGGCTGCTGGGGCCGATGTGCTGCACCACGGGATACTGTAGGGAGATGACGCCATGCCACAATGAGCCGTTCTGTGTGGACTGCAAGCATGTGCGCATGAATGACCTGGGCTGTCCGGAATACTGCAGCCGGTTTGATGAAGAGACCGACCCGGTGACGACGTGTGCGTTTTGGGAGGCCGCCGAATGAGCCTCACCGACCAATACCGCAAAGACTTCCAAAAGACCTTTGGCTCTTTCGGCGCCAGCGGCCACAGCCTGTGGCAGGTCTGGGAGGATTTTCTGATCATCTCATCCAGTATTCTCTGTGGCACATGGGATCAGTATGGCCGGGAAGACCAGGGTAAGAAGAAGCAGTTTGACACCGCATGGGGCCGCTATACCGGTGAGGAACATGTCGGACTTTCCGACATGTTGGATGATCTCATGAAGGCCATGGACGCCAACCCAGAGCAGGACTTCCTCGGAGAGATCTTCATGGAGTTGGGCATCTCCGACAAGTGGAAGGGCCAGTTTTTCACGCCGTACAGCCTTGCCCGCACAATGGCCAGTATGACGGCCAGGAGCGCCGCTGAAAGCGTTAAGAAGCATGGCTGGGGCAAGATCACAGACCCCGCCTGCGGCGCCGGTGTGACGCTCCTAGCAGTCAGGAATGAGCTCCAGGCACTCGGTATTGGCGGCGATCAGGTACTGTTCGTTGGTCAGGACATCTCCACCACCGCCTGCTTGATGTGCCACATCCAGCTTTCCCTGCTTGGCTGCGCCGGCTACGTGGTTTGTGCTGACACCTTGACCAACCCGCTGAAACTGAGCATTGACGGGATCAGTCCGGATCCGCAAGAGGGCCAGACGTTCCGATTCACTCCCGCTTGGTTCACGGACGCTTGGCAGGGCCGGATGGCGGTGAGGTTCATGGAGGCCGCATGGAAGACCTCAAGCAGAAAATAATCCGGGACATTCTCTCCCGATGCTCCGCCTGGGCCACGATCGAACAACGACAGCTGATCGAATCCGCCGTTGTCCTGGCACTGGCAGATATGAAGGTCGAGAAAGAAGAAACCGCCCTCAGCACGGAATTTGCAGAGCCAAACGAAAGCTATGTAAGGACGTTTATCACGATCAAAGCCATCAAAGGATTATCACCAAAAACGCTGCATGCGTACAAGTATGACATCGAACGGTTTTTGGAGTTTATTCAAAAGCCCGTGCCAACAATCACCACAAATGATGTCCGGTATTATCTCGCAAAACGGATGCAAGACGGATGCACCAATGTCACAGTAGACAACACCCGCAGATACCTGAAGTCTTTTTTCGAGACGCTCCACAAGGAAAAGCTCATACAGGATAATCCCGTGAGCTATATCGATGAAATCAAAAAGGAGAAAAAGGTTAGGGAACCGTTCTCCGAGGATGAGATGGAGGCTTTGCGGGACGCCTGCGAGACGGAGAGAGATCGCGCCATAGTTGAAACGCTCTTCTCTACCTGCTGCCGTGTGGGAGAACTCGTCTCCATGGACCGAGGCAAGATCAAAGATGACACCATCGTGGTGCACGGCAAAGGCAACAAAGAGCGGACAGTGTACCTGAATGCCAAAGCCAAACGTGCCCTGGAGAAATACCTGGCAGCCCGGACGGACACCAATGAGGCGCTGTTTGTATCCGAGCGCAAGCCGTGCGCCCGCCTGACCGAGAGCGCCATCGAAACCATCGTCCGGGAGCTGGGCCAGCGTGCAGGTGTTGCCAACTGCCACCCGCACCGCTTCAGGCGGACGGCTGCGACCGTGGCCTTGAACCGAGGCATGCCCATCGATCAGGTAAGCCAAATGTTGGGCCACGAAAAGCTGACAACCACGCAGATCTACGCAAAGACCAATACCGAGGATGTGCGCCACAACCATAGGAAGTATTTGGCATAACAGGAGGTACACCATGACAAACCCAGACAAGGACATTTACACCCACCACGCTCACGGCGCCCGCATAGACGTTAAGAAGGCCAACGCCAGGGCGGCAAGCAGCCGGCGTTTCTTTGAGTACTGGCGCCGCCGGAATGCCAAACAGTGTGTGGACTGCGGATGCTCAGACTTCAGAACGCTGAACGGCCTCTGCCGCTGCGCATACTGCCAACAGAAACACACAGACCAAAAAGCCGCATACCGCGCAAGAACAGGAAGGAGATAACCATGTGGGTTAGAACAGCAACCACCCCGCCCCGCCTGCTTAACACCGCACATCTGACAAGCTTCCATGTGCTGAAGCATGAGCGGGAAGAGAAATGGGGTGTCATAGCAGAGCCTGGAGGCTACCTGATTGGCGTATACCTGTCCAATGACGGCGCCATCAAAGCCCTGACAGATCTGCAGAATAAGCTGAACGATGAGCCGGAAATGAGCATCTACAATGGCATGGCCGATCTGATGCATGAGCTGAAGGAGGCAATTTTGTGATAATCATATACCGCGTTTCCCCTACCTCCAGGCTAGAGGCCGTCAACATTAAGAAAATGTCTTGCATGGAGATTTACCAAAGCAATGACGGCCTCTATCACATCGAGGTATATCATGGAGATGATGAGTGTGCTGAAATCGGACACTTCGAAACGCTAGAACAGGCGGAAACCGCCCTGGCCAATCTGGCCACACGTTTTGCGAATCATGATGCTATTGTTACATCGGAAAAGCCGATTATAGTGGAGGCCCCCACCAACCGCCCGGACCACCCGGAGGTGGCACCATGAAAGCCCTCACCGAATTGGCCAGCGCCGCTGTGCTTGTTTTGCTAATCTCCCTGATCGTCATGGCCGGCTCCCTGATCGCAGGCTCCATCCTAGCGCCCCTGCAGTGCATCGGGATCGCTGTAATCATCGTGGCAGCGGTGAGCCTTTTCGTGGCCATGCTGCGGATGGTGATCCGGGAGGAGTTCCAACGGTATCTGGATGAGTGGAAGGAGTTAATGAAAAAATGAGACTGGGAGATCTGACCCTCGACCAAGTAGCAGAGATCTGCACCCGCCGCGGCGCTATCTGCGTGGCCTGCCCGCTGGACAATACCGGCGTCTGTGAAACCACACTGGATGGCTGGGACCTCGATGCGGAGGTGGATATGGATGACATCTAGCATCATTCCCTCCACGGACCTCACCGTCCGCCAGTACATCAGCGGCATGGAGCATTGTCTGCAGGATTGCCGCATCTGCCCGCGCTACCAGGATGGCTGCGAGTTCCTGGCCACGCTGCGCAAGCTGCAAGAAGCCGCGCAGACCTGCGTCATGACGGCTGAGATCACAAAAGGCAGGGCATAGATCCCGCCACACAGCGCCCCAAATAACCACATGTAACCCAAGGGGTGGTATCTCTATACCCCCTGTGGGAGGGGCACCGCAGAAAGGAGTATTTCCCATGAAATTTGACGCCGCCATTGACGCTGCCACCACCGAGACCGTCCACCGCAAGGGCATGCCCATCGAGTTCTTGGACCTGCCGTACAAGACTAACATCATCTTGAAGCGTGCAGAGATCTACACTATCGGCCAACTGCGCTCCATGACCGATGACGACCTGATGAAGGTGCGAAATCTGGGATACAAGGCGATTAAGGAGATAAAGGAGGCGCTGAAGCGGGTATGATGAGAAACTGCTACACCTGCCAATACCAGTACCTTTCCGGGCCGGAATTCGCCTGTGAGATGCACGGCATACCCCGCTACACCTGCGATGACTGGACCGCCAAGCCCGGCATCTGGGTGCCGGTGACAAAGGCGCTCCCAGGGGACTGTGAGAAGGTTACCGCCCTGATCGCCAAGGTTGACGGCGTTGTGTGGGTTGATACCGTGGACGCCACCTTCGTGGCCGGCGCCTTTGTCTTTGATGACACCGACAGGGAGGGGTACCAGGTGACCCACTGGATGAGACAACCGAAAAAGCCGGGAACGGATGAGATTCGGAAAATACTCATGGAGGCCTCCCAATGACCCCATGTGACACCTGCAAAAATCAAAACTTCCACTTTGACAAATCTGCCGGGCGCGTGTGCATTCAGGAAAACATTGTCATTGTGGTTGAAAAGGTTAGGAAAAGTTGTCCGATGTGGGAGGGGGAGGAGGCGCCCAATGGTTAAAGAAGCCGTCTGGGCCGAGCGCCTCCTGGCAGACGGCGCCCGGGTATACCTCATGGAACACCGCAGCGGCGTCACCCTGTACAAGGTGCAGCGCTGGGTGCAGGTTGACGCCCGCACATTCGGCGGCGATGTGCCAACATACCACGTCTGGAAGAACGACAAGCAGGTCTGCTCGACCGTCAACTACCTGGAGGCATATAACGCCTGGGACAGGGAGGCCTCGGAATGATCCTGAAAATCGTGATGGTGCTGTACGCGGTCTCGGTGTCCTGGATATGCTCCGAACTGTTCAGCACCGCAAAAGATCTTGATTTCAAGCCGCGCACAACCCTCTTGCTACGCATCGGCATTATCCTGGCAATGATCGGGACACTGATAGTTACGATTGGAGTGATTTTGGAGTGGTAATAGACATGCAGGCCTCTGTTGAGAAGGCCATCTCCGAATACATCAATGACGGCAAGGCGGACCTCCTCATCCTGAACCGCCTGGCCAAGCTGGAGAACCGCAACTGCTGTAAAAACTGCAAACACTGGAACCGGCAGGTCGAGTACTGCATGGACTACCGCTCAGAGCACGGCACCATGTTGCCGTTTCAGACATGCGAGCATTTCGAACCCAAGGAGGTCACCAATGACTGAGTATGAAAAAATCGTGGCTACAGCCTACACAGACACCATGTTCGTGGACGACTTTTCCAAAGTCCACAAGTACATCGAGAAGAAGCTTGGCAGGCCCGTCTGGACGCACGAGATGGCCAGCAAAGCGTTTTGGGAAGAGGTAAAGAATGCGGTCCGCCCAGACTTCATGGCCATGATCGGAAAGGAGGTCCCCTGATGCTCCCCCATCTCAAACCCCACCACATCGTTGGCATTCTCTTCGTCCTGGCCCTCCTCCTGATCGCCTTTGGCATTGCCCGGGCTGAGCCCATCGACAGTGTAGGCGATGACCCGCCCATCCCCACATGGTGGGAGGCATTCGAGTACAATCCCGCCATCCCCCTGGCTGAGGATCTCCAATGCATCCTCTGGAACGCATGCCTCGAGAACAAAGTCCCCCTGGAGTATGCCCTGGCAATCATCGAATCCGAGAGTGGCTTTCAAGTGGACGCTGACAGCGGTGTTGCCCACGGCCTCATGCAGCTGCACAAATACTACTACGACCCAAACATGCCCCCCGGAGAGAACATCATAGCCGGAATTCAACTGCTAGGAGACAATTACAAAAAATATGGCAACTGGCCCGCTGCGATTACCAGCTATGCCGTTGGGCATGACAATGGAACCCGCAACTACTGGATGATTATCAGCTATAGGGCCGAGAAATGGAGGTCTGTAATATGAGACCCATTCCCCGCACCGCCCTGACCTCCAGTCTGACCAAAAAGCGCCTCTGGCTGGAACAGCGCGGCACTGAGCCTGTCCCTGTCAAGATCTACACCATCATGAACGGCATCGTGTACGTCTCCCAGTCCGACCGTGCAATCCTCCCATACAGCCTCTCGGATTACAACCTCCTTTGGCGCCTCTGGCCAGCCGGCCCGGACACCCTGACCCTCACCATGGCCCACTGGGCCGATGAGGCGCCACGAATGGTGGCAATCCACGAATTTCCAAACCTTGACAAAGCTGTTGGATACACCATCGAGTTTCTGGACCCTCGGACCGGCGATTACACCTCCCGGAGGTGCGCCGTCAAAGAGCGCTTTGGTGCATGCCTGCATCTGCTGGTGTTTGACGTCAACGGAGACAAAAGCAGCTGCAACAGATGGCACGCTTGCGGTTATAACCGGACGTGGAGGTTATGGGCCGGAAAGCCAACAAAGGAAGATATGGAGGCAACACCGTGGACATTCTAAAGCCCTGCCCCTTCTGCGGTGCCGCCCCCGTGCGGCTCATCCTCAAAAAGCGGCTTTTCGCCCACAATAACGCAGGTGTCCCACTCTATCGCATCGCATGGAGCGCCCGTTGTAATGCATGCCACGCCAGAGGGCCGACAGCGAGTGACATTCGCTTGCCGGTCTGCGATGACAGCGATCTGAAGGAGAAGGCCGCACAAGCGTGGAATAGGAGGCGCATTATATGGTAGGCAAATGTAAATATAACCCTTCCATCAACTGCGAAACCCGGGACTGCCGCCAATGCGGCTGGAATTCGACTGTTTCCGCCTCCCGGTTGAGTAAGATCAAGAGCCGCCCACTGCAAAAGCCCTCCCGGGTGATCGACATCGACCGTTTTGGCGATTGGCTGAAAAAGGAGCATCCCGCCAGCACGGCGGCGGGGAGGTTGGTGGAGGAATATTGGAGGTCAAACGAGTAACCTTGCATATATCCACATTTTGCAGTATAATATGCATACAACCCACAAAGGTGGTGCCATGCAGATGCAATCCCCCAAAGCTTACTTAGACCAAGCGCGTTTCTTGGACCTCCAGATAAATTCCAAACTTAGACAGCTGGACATCATCAAGGCCGACATCCAGCACGCCACCCAAGCCGGCGCATCCTTTACTGCGATGGTGGATCTGCAGCATGATCTCAATGATGAGATAGATCTGTTGGTCGAGACTAAGCAGGCCATCCGCCGCATGATCGGCCAGATCGCCAATCCCCATTACAAGGTGCTCCTGGAAATGCGCTACCTCTGCTTCGATACCTGGGAGGCCATAGCTGAGGCCCTGCATTATGATGTCCGCTGGGTGCATGTGCTGCATGGGCGGGCACTGCAGGAGTTTGGCAAGGTCCTATACCCTGGGGGGTACCCCTGCCAGCCGCCTGATACTCCCCCAGAAAATTGACCCCCTTTTTCTCTCGACTATTCACATTACCTACAGCACCCCCTGCTATCCATACCCCGCCCCCCTGACGCCCTGGTATAGGGTAGGCCCCAAGGATACAGGGCACATGCTACCGCCACAGATAGCAGGGCAGACTGCCAGTGCCACACACGGCGCAAGCTGTCTGCCCTGTTGTCACGCACTTGCATTCACCATGTTAGTTCATGGTAGTTCACATTCACTTTGTGTTATATAGTGTGTTGAGCTTGCAACTATTTGCAGCTTGACACGCTTTTTGTTTTGTCTATACGGAGGTTGCATCTCATGCCTTACAAGCCGGCACATCCATGTGCTTATCCTGGTTGCCCAAAGCTCACGCGCGAGCGGTACTGCGAGGAGCATGAGAGGTTGTATCAGGCCAACTACCGCAAGTATGAGCGCGATCCTGAGATCAATCGCAGATATGGAAGAGCATGGAAGCGCATTCGAGACCGATATGTCGCAGCTCATCCGTTGTGTGAGCGCTGCCTCGAGCAAGGACGATACACACCAACGCAAGAGGTGCACCACATCATCCCTCTCGCCGATGGTGGGACACATGTGGACTCCAACCTGATGGCACTGTGTAAATCGTGCCACCGAGCGATCACGGCTGAGATGGGCGATTTGTTTGCGGGAAGGGCCCGGGGTGGAGCCCGGAGGGGATAGAAAAATCGCTAGGCAAGAAGCGATTGCGCAGCTCGCCCGGCCTTTCGAACAAAAAAGTCCGAATTCAGTGCCCGCACACAAAATAAACATAATTTTCTCCCCGCCCCGCCCTGATTTTTGGAAATTTTGGAGGTGAAACCATGGCAAAAGGAGGCCGGAGGATAGGCGCCGGCCGGAAAAGCAAGGGCCTATCCGACAAGCTGTCTGATGGACGGACATCCGGCAATGGTCGCGTTGGTGCGCTGACTGTCCTCGAGCATGCGCAAGCATGGAGCGAGCCTGAAGGTCAACCACCCAAACCGCCCCGCCCATCGAAGGTACTGAACGACCTGCAGCCCAAAGAGGTCAAGGCCATGGCGGCAAAGGTCTACAAGGATGCCTGGCTGTGGCTGAATGAGCGCAACTGCGCCGAGTTCGTGCCCCAGTCCCGCCTCGAGTTCTATGCCCTGGCTGTTGCCCGCCGCGCCCAGGCTGAGCGCCAGCTGAATACCGAGGGATTCACCGTCATGGATGACAATGGCAACGTGAAAGCAAATCCCTTGGTGAGCGTCTCGACCGACTACCGCCGCGCAGCTGATTCCGCGTGGGCCGAGATTTTCCAGATCGTCAAGGAGAATTCGAGCGTTGGCTACGCCGATTCGCCGCACGATGACGCCATGGAAAGGTTGCTTGGCAGTGGATAACTACCAGCCAACGAGATTCATGGCCCCCGGCTCTCACCACGACAAAGCCAAAGCCGACCGCGCTGTGAATTTCATTGAGTGCCTCTGCCACACCAAGGGTGTCTGGGCCGGAAAGCCCTTCAAGCTCTTCCCCTGGCAAGAGCAGATCATCCGAGACATCTTTGGCACCGTCAAGGCCAACGGGTTCAGGCAGTTTACAACGGCTTATGTGGAGATACCAAAGAAAAACGGCAAGTCTGAACTTGCCGCCGCCATTGCCCTCTACTTGACCTGTGCAGACGGTGAGGAACGTGCTGAGGTCTACGGCTGCGCCGCTGATCGGCAGCAGGCAAGCATCGTGTATGAGGTCGCAGCGGATATGGTGCGCATGACGCCGGCCCTAAACCGCCGCATCAAGATCAATGCCAGCACCAAGCGGATGGTCTACGGCTCTACCAACAGCATCTACCAGGTCCTGAGTGCTGAGGCCTACAGTAAACACGGCTTTAACGTGTCCGGGGTGGTCTTTGACGAGCTTCACACGCAGCCTGACCGCCGCCTGTTCGATGTCATGACCAAAGGATCCGGCGATGCCCGCGCTCAGCCGCTCTATTTTCTGATCACAACCGCCGGAACGGACCTCCACTCGGTGTGCTACGAACAGCATCAAAAGGCTCAGGACATCATTGACGGCAAAAAGCACGATCCGACCTATTATCCGTGCATCTATGGGGCCGATTTGGACGATGACTGGACTGATCCGGCTGTCTGGTGCAAGGCAAATCCCTCCTTGGGCCTGACAATCCCTATTGAAAAGGTCCAGGACGCATGCAATTCGGCGCAACAGAACCCCTCCGAGGAGAATTCTTTCCGCCAACTGCGCTTGAATCAGTGGGTGAAGCAGGAAAAGCGCTGGATCCCGATGGAAAAGTGGCGCGAATGTGCCTTTCCGGTCGACCCGGATGCCCTGGAGGGCCGTGCCTGCTACGGTGGGCTGGATTTGTCTTCCACTGGAGACATCACAGCCTTTGTTTTGGTCTTCCCGCCTGAAGACGAAGAGGATAAATACCAGATTTTACCGTTTTTCTGGATTCCGGAGGATAACATCGAGAAGCGAGCCCGCAAGGATGGTGTCCCTTACGATTTGTGGCAAAAGCAGGGCCTGATCAACGCCACCGAGGGCAACGTGATCCACTACGCGTACATCGAACAGACCATTCAGGACCTAGGTGAGCGCTACAACATCCGCGAAATTGTGTACGACCGCTGGGGCGCCACCCAGCTGAGTCAGGATCTGGAGGGCATGGGCTTCACCGTGGTACCCTTTGGCCAGGGTTTCAAGGACATGAGCCCGGCCTGCAAATCGCTGTATGACCTGATGATGCAGCACATGCTTGCCCATGGCGGTCACCCGGTGCTGGACTGGATGGCGGACAACGTGGCCATCCGCATGGATCCCGCCGGGAACATCAAGATGGACAAAGCAAAATCAACTGAGAAGATAGACGGCATGGTTGCCCTGGCAATGGGCCTGGCCCGGGCGATGGTTGGCGGGGATGGTGAGGCCGGGCCGTCTGTGTATGACGAACGAGGTTTGTTATTTATTTGAGAGGTGAAGAGATGGGACTCTTTTCAAAACTATTCCGCTCCCGGGACGCCCCCGTTGTAAACATCCTGCCCGGTGACTACTACGCGCCGTATTTCGGCCGCTCCACCGCCGGCAAGCCGGTGACGGAGCGTACATCGATGCAGGTGGCAGCCGTATACGCCTGTGTGCGTGTCCTGGCTGAGTCCGTGGCGCAGTTGCCCTTGAACCTGTACCGCTACACGGACAAAGGCAAAGAAAAGGCGCTCCGGCATCCGTTGTACCGCATCCTGCACGATGAGCCGAATCCTGAGATGACGGCTTTTTCACTGGTGGAGACCATGATGGCGCATCTGGCCCTTTGGGGCAATGCCTACTGTCAGATTGTGCGCAATGGCATGGGCGATGTGGTAGGGCTTTACCCCCTACTGCCCGACCGGATGGAGGTGGATCGCGTTGATGGCGAGATCGTGTACCAATACACCAGGTACGAGGATGAGGCCAAGACCATCCCTCAGGATGTGACTTACTTCACACGGCGGGACATCCTCCACATCCCCGGCATGGGTTTTGACGGCTTGGTTGGCTACAGCCCGATTGCGATGGCAAAAAACGCTGTGGGCATTGCGAGCGCCACCGAAGAGTACGGCGCCAAGTTTTTCGCCAACGGTGCCGCCCCCGGGGGCATCCTGAGCCACCCTGGCGTGATCAAGGATCCCGAAAAGCTCAGGGCAGCTTGGCACAGCCAATTTGGCGGGAGCGGCAACGCCGGCAAGATTGCTGTGCTCGAAGAGGGCATGAGTTATCAGCAGATCGGCATCGCCCCAGAAGAGGCGCAGTTTCTGGAGACCCGCAAGTTCCAGATCGATGAGATCGCAAGGATCTTCAGGATCCCGCCGCACATGATCGGCGACCTGGAGCACGCGACCTTCTCCAACATCGAGCAGCAGTCGCTGGAATTTGTCCAGTTTACGCTGGACCCCTGGCTGACACAGTGGGAGCAGAGCATCAACCGGGCGCTCCTGAGGCCCCAGGAAAAGGCGGACTACTTCGTCAAGTTCAACGTTGACAAGCTGATGAGGGGCGACTACGCCACCCGAATGAGCGGCTACGCCACGGCCCGCCAAAATGGCTGGATGAGCGCCAACGACATTCGGGAGCTGGAGGACATGGACCGCATCCCCGCTGAACAAGGCGGCGACCTGTACCTGATCAACGGCGCCATGTTGCCGATGTCAGATGCAGGAGCTTATGCAAACAAAAACACCAATACAAGCGCCACGGGAGGTGAGACGAAATGAAAAAGTTTTGGAACTGGGTGCACGTCCGAAACGAGGCACCCGCTGAGCCGGATGCAGCACCGGTCCCGGCTGAAGCCCGCCGGCTGTACCTGAACGGCACGATAGCAGATGAATCTTGGTACGATGATACTGTCACACCTCAGATTTTCCGTGAAGAGCTGAACGCTGAAGACGGCGACATCGAGGTCTGGATCAACAGCCCCGGCGGCGATGTCTTTGCAGCCGCTCAAATTTACAACATGCTCCAGGATTACAAGGGCCACGTCACCACGTTTATTGATGGCATGGCTGCATCCGCCGCAAGTGTGATCGCAATGGCAGGCAACACTGTCAAGATGTCCCGTGTGGGCATGATGATGATCCACAACCCCTCCACCATCGCGTGGGGCGATGTGTCCGAGATGCAAAAGGCCATCGACACGCTGAATGCCATCAAGGACAGCATCATGAACGCCTATCAGGCCAAGACGGGTCTCACCCGGGCAAAGATCAGCCATCTCATGGACGATGAGACCTGGATGGACTGCAATACGGCGCTCGAGATGCACTTTATTGACGAAATCGCAGACCCGTCCGGCGCCATGGGTACCCCGAATGTAGCCAACTACAGCGACACGGTGCTGCAGAACAGCATCAAGGAGCGCATGGTTGCCGCTGCAAAGATCACGCCGAAACCAACCGGCAGAAAAGTGGCCGATTTGAAGGCCAAATTACCTAAAAATTGAAAGGAGAAACACCAATGAATCTGCAGGAACTCATTGACCGCCGTGCCAAGATCGTGCATGACATGCATGATTTTCTTGATACCCACGGCACAAACGGCGTCCTTTCCACTGAGGATGACGCCACCTACACCAAGATGGAGAAGGACCTTGACGCTGTCGAGGCATCCATCAAGCGTCTGGAGACTCTGAATACCCGTACTCAGATCCTGAACCAGGCCACTTCCACCCCGATCACCTCCAAGCCCACCGCCGGCAGCCAGGCAACCCTGACCGGCCGGGCCTCCGATGCCTACAAGTCCAATTTCTGGAACTTCATTCGCTCCAGAGCTGTCAGGCCCGAGGTCCTGGACGCCCTGTCCGAGGGCACCGATGCATCCGGCGGCTATCTGGTACCGGACGAGTTCGAAAAGACCCTGGTTAAGGGCCTGTCCGAGGCCAACATCATGCGCCAGATCTGCAAGGTGATCCGCACCTCCAGCGGTGAGCGCAAGATCCCTGTCGTTGCCAGCACCCCCGAGGCCAGCTGGATCGAAGAGAACGGCAAGTTCGAGGACGCCACTGCCACCTTCAGTCAGAAGGTCCTGAGCGCCCACAAGCTGGGCCTGCTGATCAAGGTGTCCGAGGAACTCCTCCAGGACAGTGCCTTCGACATGCAGGCATACCTGGCAGGTGAATTCGCCGATGCTGTGGCCGCCAAAGAGGAAGAGGCCTTCATCGCCGGCACCGGCACAGGCCAGCCCAAGGGCTTCATCGAGGACGCCACCGCCGGTGTGACCGCTGCAAAGACAGACGCCATCACCGCCGATGAGCTGATGGATCTGTTCTATGCTCTGAAGCGCCCCTACCGTGCACGGGCTACCTGGATGCTCAACGATGCCACCATCAAGAACATCCGCAAGCTCAAGGACGGCAACGGCAACTACCTGTGGCAGCCCGCCCTGACCGCTGGCCAGCCCAACATGATTCTGGGCCGCCCGGTGCAGACAAGCGCCTACATGCCCACCGCAGCCGCTGAGGCCAAGACCGTGGCATTTGGTGATTTCGGTTACTACTGGATCGCCGACCGGCAGGGCCGCGTATTCCGCCGCCTGAACGAGCTGTACGCTGAGAACGGTCAGGTAGGTTTCCGGGCCCACGAGCGCGTGGATGGCACCCTTGTCCTGCCCGAGGCCATTGTGGTGCTGAGCCAGGCCGCATCCTAATCCTTTGGGATAGGAGGGCTGAGCAATGTACAACTGCAAGAACTACACCGAGCAGGGCGGTGACGTCACCCACATCGGCGGCAAGCTGATCATCGATGATGGCGGCTCCTTTGAGGGCTATTCCGGCGGCGGCAGCTCCTACACCCTGCCAACCGCAACCGCCGATGTCCTGGGCGGCGTCAAGGCGAAAGCCAAAGACACCGAGACAGAGGAGGTTGCCGTTGACGAGAGTGGCAAGCTCTACGTCAAGGCATTCCCCCAGGCAACCCATGTGGCCGATGCCGTAGAGGCGGCCGATGAGACCGTCACCAAGGCTGAGTTTGACGCCCTGGTTGGCGTTGTTAACAACCTGCTGAGCGCCCTGGAAACATCCGGGGCAATGGCAGCAGAGTGATAGGAGGTGGGCAGGGTGGCAAGCAAAGCGGTGCAAGCTGCATGGACAGACCTCTTGGAGGATGCCAAGAAAAACCTGATCATCGAGCATGACGCGGATGACGCCCTGCTTACCGGCATGCTGCACGATGCAG
>CANRFN010000030.1 GCA_947629915.1 uncultured Oscillospiraceae bacterium
TATAATCATTTTAAGGTTAACTAACATGTTAAAAAACTTACTAACGCGACTAAAGAAGCGCATGCACTTCTAGAAACCTTTTCACCCGTGCTCCAGCTTCTCCAGGGGGATGTTATGAATCTGTTCCGAGATGTCGTCTGCGCCAAAAAGTCCTGGTACTGGGACGGTTTTGGAGGTGCCTATCTCTGCCTCGCTGCATTGTATCGGGATGTGCCGGAAACCCAGGTCATGCGGGATGTCTACGGCAAGGCGAAGGAAGAGCTCCAATTTACGAAAGCGGCGTATCTGCGGGGCGTGCCCCAGAGCGCCATACGGGATCTGGAAGACGCGCAGCCCCAGTTGAACCTCCAGGGCCAGGAGGAGCTGGACGAGGACCAGCTGTTCCTCCTCTGTTTCCGGCAGTGGGCGGCACAGACCGTCTCCTTCTCGGACGCCGAGGTGGAGGAGATTCTGGGCAGATTGCAGACAATCATGGAAAAGGATATGTCCGGCTCGGCCACCCGAGAGCTGGCCCTCCGATATGGAGATTATGCCCTCCTCGCAGCGGCACTGGGGGAGATCCGGGAGTCTATGGGGCAGGCCGGTGCAAAACAGGAAATCCTCGCACGTTTTGCTTACATAAACCGAAGGCGGCCAAATTGTCTTGCGGAACTGAGTAGCCGCGGCTTGGACGCCTGGTGAGCCGGGAGAGAGTCGATGCAGAAAGGCAGCTCACCGGGATCGGTGCGCTGCCTTTTGCTCTTAAAGCGGCGGCTCTGCTGCGCTGCAGATCTCCCGCAGACCGCCGAGGGACTTTTCGATGGAGTCCAATGCAGGTGCCATTCTCTTGAGATGATAGGACAGCCGCCGGACCTCATCCTCCAGCGCTTTGATCCGCGCATCCTGATCGGCCAAACGCTGTTCGTTGTTCAGCAACGCCGCCTTGAGCCGGATCTCTTCACAGGATGCAGTGCTGGTTCCTTCACCGGCAGGATTGGGCTCCTGCTGCTGTGCTGCGCCTGCATCTTTCTTCGGCCGGCCGCGCTTTCCTGTTGGCACGACCTGCCCAGTCTCGGGATCTACCTTTCCAATCAGCTTCCTGTGACAGCGGGGCATCTTCGTAGCAGGATCCCAATAACTGGTAGATTCGAAGACATAAACGGTGCCCGTTCGTTTATCTAAACTTCGTACGATGCATGACATCTGGACCACCCCTTTGGACTGTTTTCTGTAGCATATCGAAAGACCGGGACCATTCGCAATAGGCGAAATGCATGAAATTCCACGCCCAAAGCAGACCGTTCATTGAAAATTACTGAATCGCTCCATTGGGTACTGCTTGAAGTGCATCGGAAGACGATCGGGATATTCTTTCGAATGCCGATAAAGTGTATGGGCCATTTTGCGGGCTATCCTGAGGGAGAGGTAATGTAGACCCGGAAATCGTGCTATCGTGCAAGGAAGCCTCTTGGCCGCACGGCCGAGGGGCTCTGCTTGTCCACAGGGCCGTCCCAACCATGCAAAAACCTCACCTTCCCCCTTGACAGCCTCCTCCCTCCCGCCTTATAATGTAACTGTCGTTACGTAACGACAGCTCCTAAACGAGGAGGATGCGCCATGCCGCCAAAACCGAAGATCACAAGAGAGATGGTGGTGGATGCCGCCGTGGAGATCGCTCGTGCGTCCGGCTGGGAGAACATCAACGCCAGGACGGTCTCAGACCAGCTGCACTGCTCCACCCATCCCGTGATGTACCACTTCGCCACCATAGAGGCCCTGAAGCGTGCGGCCTATGAGAGCGCCGATCAGTACCACACGGCGTACCTGATGGATGTCTCGGGAGACAGAGCGGAGAGCATGCTTCAGATTGGCCTGAACTACATCCGCTTTGCGGTGAAGGAGCCGAATCTGTTTCGGTTCCTGTTCCAGTCCGGGTATGCTGCGGGGAACAGCCTGGTGGAGATGATAGACTCTGAGGCCCTCACGCCCGTCCTCTCGGCCATGCAGCGGGGGATGCAGCTGGATTTAGACCAGACCAAGGAGGTCTTTCTCACCCTGGCCATGTTTGTCCACGGCTACGCCAGCATCATCGCGAACAACGCCCTTGTCTTCGAGGAGGACCTCATCGCCGGGCACTTGAAGCGGGTATACAGAGGCGCGATCCTGGCGCTGCGGGAGGAGCGGAAATGAACCATCAGAAAGCTTTAAAGAACGGCGATAAGGGTACCACCCTCACGCGGATCGGCGCCGCGCTCATGATCCTGCTCACGGCAACGAAGATCATACCGTCCTCCAATCTGGCGGGGTATTCCGTGCTCGTTGGGATCGCCTTCTTCTTCATTGTGGAGGCGGTCTCCAAGACGCCAGGGGCCGCGTCCGGACTGCGCTTCCATACCATCCCGGAGGACCTGAAAAAGCCGGGGGTGCTCGCGTGGGCCTTTGTGCCGTGCCTCACCGGCCTCGCCACGCTGGCGGCTGGCAACCTGCTGTTCGGCGGGGCGTTTGTGGACCATTTGCGCGGGCGCGTGGGGGCCGTCCTGTCTACCGATCAGCTCCTGTTGCTGCTCCTCCAGTTTGGGATCGCGGCATTTGGCGAGGAGATCGCCCTGCGGGGCTTCCTCTTTGGCAAGACCGCAAGGCTGTATCCCGCCTGGATCTGCGCATTGGTGTCCTCCGTAGTCTTCGCTGCGGGGCACATCGTGCCGGGAGACTTTGGGATTGCGTGCTGGGACATCTCCGGGGTGTTTGTAGACAGCCTGATCTTCACGGTGATCTATTGCAAGTCCCACAACTGCGTGGTGAGCACGCTGTCCCACGCGCTCGCCAACGTGGTCTCCTTTGTGGCTATGGTCTGCTTTTTCCAGTGAGCCACCCAAATACAGTGTTCCATTGCAAGAGAACAGGCGAGGCGCCCGCGGATCCCGCGGGCGCCTCGCCTGATGATTTGTCTTTTCAGCCCACAAACTTGCCGGCTTTCCACTGGCCGGACAGCACAGACCCGTCCCCACAGATCTCGGTGCCGGTGCCCTCTGCGCTGCCCTGGACCCAGTCGCACTCCAGGTACGCGCCGGTGGTCCAGGTGTAGAAGCCGTGGCCAGATCGGACGCCGGCCTGGAACTTGCCGAGATACGCCTCACAGGTGGACTGGTTGCCGGGCTCCCAGAGGAGGACGCCGGAGCCATCGAACTGGCCGTCTTTGAAGGTGCCCGCATAGACGGTGCCATCGGTGAACTCGATCCGTCCGTATCCCTGGGGGTTGCCGTCCTTCAGCCCGCCGAGGTAGGTGCCGTTCTTGTACTGCACGGTCTGGAAGCCGGAGTCCGTGCCCTCCACGTACTTGTCCTCCTGCCAGAGGCCGGGCGTCTTCTTCCCGCTGGCGGAGGTCTGGACGCCGAAGCCGCCGCGGAGGTCGTTGAACCACTCGCCCTCGTACAACGAGCCGTCTGCCCAGGCGTAGGTGCCGTAGCCGGAGCGGAGGTTGTTCTTGTAGAAGCCGGCATACCAGGTGCCCCGGTACTCGCCGCTCGCCAGGGTGCACATGAGGCCCCAGCCGTTTTTCGCATCGGCCTTCCAGGCCCCGGCATAGGTGTTCCCGTTGAACCAGTTGTACACGCCGTAGCCGCTCTTCTTGCTGTCCAGGTTGTTCCCCACGTAGCTGTCTCCGTCTGCCCATACGTACATTCCATAGCCGGTTACGACATCGTTCTTCCAGTCTCCCACGTAGATGTCGCCCTTGCTGTTGCAGTTCACGCCCCAGCCATGCCGGGCGGTGCCCTCCACGGCGCCGTAGTAGAAGCCGCCGCCGGACCAGAAGTATTTTCCAACAACGGCCGGGCTGCCCTCCTCCCAGTACCCGTGGTAGACGGACTTGTCGCCGGCGGGGGTGCGCTCGCCGTAGCCGTACCACTTGCCGTCCTGCCAGCACCCCTGGTAGACGGAGCCGTCTTTGTAGTACATGCGCCCGAAGCCGCCGGGCTTGCCGTTTCGCAGCTCGCCGTAGTAGGTGTTGCCGGAGTCGAAGGTTACGGCGCGGCCGTCCGCCTTGCTGAGCAGGGTGGAGCCCTTCCACTGGCCAGACAGCACAGAGCCGTCTGCAAGGATCTGGGTTCCGTTGCCGCTCCGCTGGCCGGCCGCCCATTCGCCGATGTAGACATCGCCGTTGGGCCAGGTGTAGATGCCCTGGCCGTCCATGAGGCCATTGTCCAGGGTGCCCTCGTAGGCGGCGCCATCGCTGTACTGGAGCCGGCCGAAGGTGTCCCATTTGCCGTTGTCCCACAGGCCATCGTAGCTGCTGCCGTCTGTGAACTCCAGCCGGCCGTAGCCGTCCGGCATGCCGTCTTTCATCTGGCCGTAGTAGGTGTCTCCCGTAGACAGGGTGACGTGGCCAAAGCCGGTGAAGCTGTCTTTGGAGGCGGCGGGGGCGTATGCCTGGATATAGTCCTTGGCCTTGTGCATGTGATCGGGGTCGTTCTTGGCCACAAAATCGGTGCCTGCGCCGAGGAAGAAATAGTTGAATCCGCCGTCCACATCGTTCCAGGTGATGTCCACGATGTAGTAGTTGCCGTCCTCGAACCGGACCACGTTCCAGCCGTGGTCCTCACTGCTCAAGGTGTAGCAGTCCAGGCCGATGGCGTTGGCCATGGCGTAGAACACATCGCTGTATCCGGCGCAGACGGTGTCCGGCATCATGAGCAGGGAGTACATGGTCTGGCTCTCCGGGGACGCCGCATCCAAGCCGTTTGCCTTTACCACCGGGGAGTACACCGTGTTCTCGCAGATCTTCTTGTTGAGGGTGCAGACCTTCTCCCAGATGGTCTGGCCGGGCTTGTTGCACGCCGCGATCCAGCTGTCCAGCTTATCGAACATCGTGTTGGTAACCGTGGGCTGGTCCAGAGCCAGGACGAAGTCGTAGAGGGCGATATAGAGGGAGGTATCGGTGTAGCTGTACCTGGTGGTGAGGAAATAGTACTGCGGGTTGCTCAGGACAAACCACTCCAGCACATGGTTCACCTGCTCCAGGGTGAGGCCGAGGTCCTTGTACCCGATCTCGGTGGGAATGCAGCGGAGTGTGCCGGAGGCCCTTTCATTGCCCGGCTGCTTCAGATAGGCCAGGCAGGCGCTGTCCATTCTCTCGTAGAGGGTCCGCTCGGCGCGGGTGAGCCGGGATTTGGCGCCTGGGTTGACGTACTTGCTCCAGTCCCGCCAGGCCACCTTCACCTGGCTGGCGGCCGCTGCTGCGGCCCGCGGACCCTGTCCCTGCCGGACAGAGCTGTCCCGCAGGGCCTCTGCCTGGGCGTCTGTGAGGGGAATGCCCTCCGCCTCGCCGCGATAGGATGCGGGCGGATGCTGGATCTCCTGCACCGGAGAGACCTGTGCCTGGGGCATTGCCGGTGTTTCGCGGTCACTTGCCGCCGCGTGGCCAGGTCCGAAGCACGCCAGCAGCAGGGTGCATGCGGTGAGTGCAGACAGAGCGCGTGAAATACAGTGCTTCATATGGTCTGTTCCTCCTGTCTTATCCCGGGGTGTTGGGTGCGTTTTCTCACGGAAAGCCTATCACGCCAATTGGGGAGATGCAACGGGAGAAAAGGGCGAAAACCCTGCTGTTTTCAACGATTCCCGGGCCCAGACAGCCTATTTGGTTCTTACCTCACTTGGCTTCCTGTTCGGCCAGCTCCCGCTTGAGCCGCTCGTAGACAGAGGCGGCGCTCTCCCGATAGAGGCCGGTGCCGGGATCCTCCAGTTTGGAGAATGTGCCGGACAGGTAGACCTGGTCCAACGCCTGCTCTATGGAGAGGCCGGCGTCCTCCATCCGGTACCGGACCAGATCGGCTGTGATGTTTTGCATGGCGCACCGCTGCAGCATCGCGTGATCGCGCTCGTCCCACACGCGGAGACAGGCGAGGGCCCGCTCCGTGTGGAAGGAGTACTGCTGGGGGAGAGCGTGCCTGGGGAGGGAGAAGGCCAAAAAGCCCTCCCGGTCCTCTGTGCGGGATAGCTCGCTGAGGGCAAAGAGGAATCGGTCGTTGGGGGCGGGGCCGAAGACCACATCGTACTTGCAGTCCTGGTTGCAGTTTGCATCGCCGCTGTCTGAGAAGTCCCGGTTCCGGTTGTTCCAGACGAAGCGGGCCCAGTCCATGTCCGGCTGCTCCGGAAACACCTTGCACCGGAGATCGGGTCGCTGCAGCAGGTCGTCCGGGACCTCCAAGGTTGTGAGGGTGGGGACGCCGCAGCCCTCTCTGGCCACGGCGTACAAAGACATCTGCCAGGCCTGCTCCTCCTCTGCGGCGGCATAGAAGCCGGGGCCGAAGTCCTGATAGGGGAGGCGGTGGGCGAGGGAGACCTCGCCCAGCCGCCCGTTGGATCCGTGATAGATCAGCATGCCGGTGTCCCTCCCGCGTAGTTGGAGACGGCGGCCAGGTCCTCTGCGATCTCCTCGGGGGCGAGGGTGCCCTCCAACTCCGCGAACTCCAGCAGGAATTGGATTCCGCCGTGCTGCCGGAGGTGCCGGTACGCGTCCCGCTGGGGAAGCCCGTAGTGGTGGGCGAACTCGCAGATGGAGTACACGGTGGTGTGCAGCTTCTTCATGGCCTCTTCGGACATAGGGGTGTGCCTCCTTTTTTCATGTGTGCCGCAGGGGTCTGCACCCTCTGCCTGTGCCTGCGGCCGATTCATGCGGCGTGCCAGATCCCGCCGAGCGGCCTGGGTTGTGTCCCGCTCGAACACCGCTGCCCGCAGTCCCTTGTTGAGAAACCGCCTCTGCAGCATGTCAGGCAGGTCTGCAAAGGGAAAGCCATTGAGGGCGGTGAGGGTGCCGAGGCCTGCAAGGTGAAGGGCGCCGGTTTGAAATGCCGCGATGGCCTGGATCCGCTGGACCCCGTCTATGATCTCCAGACGGCCATCGGGACGGTCTGCCAGGAGGAGAAGGGGGATCGGGAGGTCCAGGAGGATGGACTCCACAAACAGGCTCTGACGCTTCTCATCCCAGGAAGCCCGATGATAGTCCGGTGGGAGGAGAAGCTCGCCCTGGTGAAATTGGGAGAGCAAAGAGCCCACGGTGTAGTCCTTGGTGTCGTAATCATAGAGACGGCGGCAGTCGTGGGCCTGCAGCATCGCGGTCTCCTTCTGCTCCATGGGGAAAGTGGGGTGTTGTGCGGGGGTGTTCATGGGGACCTCCTGATCTGAGGCGCTCTCGGGCATGCTATAGAGCGCATGCGCTGCCTCTTGGTAGAAAATAAATATATTTAACTACGGATACTGTCTGAAATCTTGATGTGCTTGTAATTGCGCCTTGCATATGATATCATACAATGAAATGGATGGCAAGTAATTCTTGATATAATAACATATATAAAAGGAGGACCTGCGCATGGAAAACGAGGCGGCGTATCCCAACGAGCTGGACGGGATGAACGGCATCTCGGACGAGGAGCTGCTGTTCCGGTTCCGGGAGGCGATCCGCATCCAGAACGAGATCAAGCGGATCATGGGGGACCCGATCTGCAAATACGATCCGGTCCGGCACAAGGCGTACCTGGCGTACCCAGACGGGAGGGTGGCGTATGCCGAGGACTGAGGGGAGAAGACCGGAGGTGGTGGTGATCGCGGGACCCAACGGGAGCGGGAAGTCCACGTTCACCTGGCTAGCGAAACCGGTGGGGACGTACATCAACGCGGACGAGATCAAGCGGTACGGCTGCTGCACAGACCTGGAGGCGGCTGAGACGGCGGAACGGCTGCGGGAGCGCATGCTCGCCGAGAGACGGGACTTCACCTTTGAGACAGTGCTCTCCACGGAGCGGAATCTGCAGCTTCTGAGGCGGGCCAAGGAACAGGGGTACTTTGTCCGGGGCTTCTATCTCCTCACCAATGATGCCGAGATCAATGTGCTGCGGGTCCGGAGCAGGGCGGCGAACGGCGGACACGGGGTCCCGGAGGACAAAATCAGGACGAGGTACAGCAGAGCGCTGCACCTCGTCCCGGCGCTGGTTGAAGTCTGTGATGTGCTGCAGATCCTGGACAACACGGATTTGCCGTTTCGGATCTTCCGAAAGCGAAAGGCCGATTGCTGTCTATGGGAAAATGCGTTCTGGAAGGAGCAGGCGATCCGCGGCCTTACGGGGATCTCATCGCTCCACCACGGATAGCGCCCTGCCTTGTCCTAGGACGCTCCGTCCGGTTTTGGCTGGTTCTTGGAGCCCTTTGGCCTGCCGCGCCTCTTCGGGACATAGGGGACCGGGATGGTGCGCCGCTGCAGCCGCAGGGCCCGGAGCTTGCTGGGGTCCTCCGCGCCATTTACCAGGGAGTAGAGGCAGGAGAGGGAGTCCAGCGGGAACCCGGCCGCCTCCAGCACGTCTCCCCGCACGCCCAGGTGGGACTGTACGGGTACGAGGATGTTGCTCGTGGTGCCGAGGTGTGTGTAGGTGACGGAGTCCAGCCAGGAGATCATCTTTTGGATGCTGATGTGGACCCTGGGCTCCCGCTTCTCCCGCTCTTCCTGCTCCTCCTGCTCGTCTTGGTCATCTTGCTCCTCCTGCATCTCCAGCTCTTCCTCCAGCTCCGCCTCTGCGAAGTCCCGCAGGGCTTCCTCGCGGATCTCTCCCTCCGGATCGGCCTGAAACCGCTGGAAAGAGGGCAGCAGCAGGGCGCGGACGATGTCCGAGAGGTACGCCACAAAGAACCAGGCGGAGAAGGAGCCCTCGGCCTCGTTGTTCAGCTGCGCGTGCATGGCGCTGAAGGTGCGGTCCTGGGGGTCTGTCCCCAGGTAGTACGAGAGGGGGACGGCATCGGACATCTCCTGGAGATCCATGGGCTCCGAGGAGGCCAGCCCGATAAAGCTGTCCAGGCAGCGGTAGTACTGCGCCTCGTCCTCGTCTATGACGCAGCGGTACCTCCCCTCCTCGGGGAGATAATCCAGCCGCAGTGAATTCCAGACACCCCTGTCCACGGAGTAGAAGGGGCCGCCGGCCTCGTTCACGGCGCCTTTCAGGATGGAGTGCGCCTTGATCTCGGGGGAGTCGTAGTCCGTGTGGTCTATGTACTCGTTCCCGGCGCCATTGTGGTCGTCTTGCGCATCGTCTACCTCGATGGCGGCGATGGGCTTTTGCTTGCGGGCCGCATTGCCGTCTTGTGGAGGCGTTGGGATCGGCAGCTGGTATTTTGTGCCGCCGCTCTGGATCTGCTCCAGCACCGCACAGGCCTCCCGATAGGTCTTCTCCAGCTTTTTGTCGAAGCGGGGCCGATACTTCTCACTGTCCCGGGAGATGCAGTAGAAACCAACAAAGCCCTTCCGGTCCGGGTCTGTGGAACAGGGGTCGAAGAGGGGGATGCCGTCCTCCCCCGCCGCCACGAGGGGCTCTTTGGCCGCAATCTGGGTGCCGCGTCCCTGGATCAGGTCCGCCTCATGCCGGTCCAGCATGGTCTCGTGTCCCAGATAGTACGATTGCAGCTCGATCAGCCACGGCAGGTGGAGCGCATCGCAGAGGTTCAGAATGCGGATGCGGCAGAAGGGCTTGGTGCCGATGAGCCGCCTGGGGGCCAGCCCCAGATCCCGGAAGAGATCCAGTGCCGTCTGGGCCGCCGCCTGGTTGGGGTAGAAGCCGTGGTACAGGTGATAGGCCAGCGGCATGCCCGGGCAGTCCCCGCCGGTCTCGCATGCGGCCAGTACGCCCATCTGGAGGAGCCACGCGCTGCCGTAAGACCAGTCTGCGCCGGTGGCGCCGATGTGGATGGCGGTGTCCCCGGGAGCGGTCTGCTGCCGGAGCTGGGTCCAGCGCCGCAGGAACGCCTGGATCTTCTTCTCCGAGATCCCGTATTCCACCTGCTGCTGATACCACTGCGGGGTGTGCGCCCGGACGGAGAACACCAGGTAGTCCTGCATGGAGTCTTGTATGGGCTCGATTTCCACGCGCTGGGACCAGTTGTAGAACATGGCGATGTCCAGGAGGGCGTTGGCGGTCTCGACGCCGAAGATGTCGAGGAGCAGGTCGTAGAGGCCGGACTTGGTCGCCACCCCGAGAAAGAGCGCATATGGGCCGATGATGGCCCTGTGCCGGAAAAAGGGCGGGATGTTGTCCGGGTCCCTCGCCACCACGTCCTCATAGTAGAAGCTGGCGAAGCGCTCGCGGTACACGCCGTTGGGGATCATCAGCTGCCGGTCGTCCTCGTTATAGAGCGGGTCTGTCTCAGGGAGCTTGCCGATGGTGGTCCAGACCCGCCCCCTGCTGCTCATGGAGTACACCTTTGCCTGGACCTTTCCGTCCTTGATCCGGATCTCATCCTCGGGGATGGGGACCCTGTATTGTTCCATATACATCTTGATCACCTCTTGGCGGTTTCGCCTTTGTCTATGTCCTGTTTGGGGTTGCACTTCTTCGGGGTGTGCAGCGCTGGAATGGTCCGCTTCTGCTGCCTCAAATCCCGGACCGCACCCGGGTCCTCCGCAGCCTCCGCCAGGGTGTGGAACTCGGGAAGGACTGCCGGCCGGATTCCAGATGCCTCCAGGACGGCGCCCCGGACCCCCTGGGTGCTGCCGTAGATGGCCATGTCATCGGCGCTGGCGGTGGATCGGACGAAGCGGATATCCCGCAGCCAGGAGAGCATCGCTCCGATGCTCACAAAGACGGGGGAATCTGTCCTCTCCAGCTCCTCTGCGGGGTAGCCTTCCCGCGCCTCCTCCCGGAGCTCCCCGTCTCTTGCAGCCATAAACTGGCGGAACGAGGGCAGCAGCAGGGCGCGGACGATATCTGCGATGTAGGCCACGAAGAACCAGGCGGGGAAGGGGCCGGCGGCCTTGCTGTTCAGCTGGGCGTGCATGGCGCTGAAGGTGGGGGCAAAATCACGGTCTCCCAGGTGGTACGAGAGGGGAAGGGCATCGGACATGGCCTGCAGATCCATGGGATCCGGGGAGGCCAGCGAGACGAAGTTTCCCGCGCAGCGGTAGTGCCGGGCGATGTCCGCATCGATCTCGCAGCGGTACGTCCCCTCCTCGGGGTGATACGCCAGCTTCAGGCAGTTCCAGGCCTGGGGATCGGGGGAGTATAAGGGGCCGCCCGCCTTGCACACCGCCCGGTAGAGCACTTGCATCGCCGCATCGGCGGCGCTGCCCCTGTCCCCTGCGGGGATGGGCAGATCGCCCGTTTGGGGGGATCCCTGGAGCTGGTCCAGCACCGTGCAGGCCTCCTGGTACGTCTTGTCCAGCTGCGCCTGCACGGAGTCCCGCCTCTCTGCGGCGGACTTGGGGAGGCAGTACAGGCCAACAGAGCCTCTCAGCGCTGCCTCTGGGGTGCCCGGCCCGAAGAGAAGCACATTGTCCTCGCCCACCGCCGCCATGGGATTGCGGGCTGCAATCGGGGTGCCCCGTCCCATGATCAGATCCTCTTCGTGCCGCCGCAGCATGGTTTCGTGGCCTAAGCTGTACTGTCCCAGCAGGATGAGCCAGGGAATCTGGAGCGCCTTGCAGGTGGAGAAGAACTGCGGCCAGAGGAGCGGCGCATCGGCGATGATCCGCTTTGGGTGCAGCCCCAGGTCCCGGAAGCGGTCCAGCGCATTCTGGGCATCGGAGCGCTCCGGGTGGGGTTGGCCGTAGAGGTGGTACGCCAGGGGCAGCCCGGGATAGTCTCCCCCGGTCTCACACACCGCCAGGGCGCCCCATTTGTTCTGTTTGGAGCGGGCACCCCGCTTTTTCCCGGCGGCGGTGCCGTCCAGGTGGAGGACCGTGTCCCCGGGATTGGCCTTCTGCCGCAGGGCCGCCCAGCGCCGCAGGAACGCCGCAATCTTCTCCTCTGTGATGCCGGAGCCCGGCTTCTTGGGTGGAAACGGACGGCTGCGGCGCCTGCGGGAGATCTCGCAGTCGCCCGCGTCAGAATAGGGCTCCAGCTGGTAGGAATACCACGCCCGGCTGTGGGGGCGGACGGAGAACACCAGGTGGTCCTCCAGGCATTCGCCCAAATCCTCGAGGTCGACGTCCTCGCCCATGTTGTAGGACATGGCGATGTCCAGAATGGCGTTGGCGGTCTCAATGCCGAAGATGTCGAGGAGCAGGTCGTAGAGGCCGGACTGGGTCACCGCACCCAGAAAGAGGGCAAAGGGGCCGATGCCGGCGCCGTTGGTGAAAAAGGGCGGGATGTTGTCCGGGTCCTTGTCCACCAGGTCCTCCTTGTAGAAGGCGTGGTACCACAGGCGGTACACGCCGTTGGGGATCATCAGCTGCTGATGGCCTTTGCCATAGAGCGGGCCCGTCTCAGGGAGCCTGCCGATGGTGGTCCAGACCCGTCTGCTGCCATCGCGGTTGTAGAGCTTTGTCTGGACTTCTCCGGCCTCGGTGATGCGGGCATCGTCATCGGGAATGGGCACCCTGAGATGTTCAAGATACACGGCAGATCACCTCTTGGGGCGTGTTAGCCTTTGCCAGTGTCCTGTTTGGGCTTGTTCTTGGAGCCCTTTGGCCGGCCGCGCTTGTTGGGAATGGTGCGCTTCTGCTGCCGAAGCTCTTTCAGTTCATACGGGTCTTCTGCGCCGACGACCAGGTCCCGGAAACGCGGCAGGATGTCCTCCCGGATGCCGGCGGCCTCCAGGACATCCTCGCGGACGCCTCTTGTGTAGCCGTAGTACGCCAGCTCGCCGTCTACATCGAAGCGGCGGAACCGGACCGTGTCCAGCCAGCGGATCATCCGCCCAATGCTCACCATGACCTTGTGCCAGTCTTTCTTGTCCTCCTCGCTGAAGTCTCTCAACTCCACGTCCCGGACCTCGCCGTCCTTCGCCGCCTCAAACTGCCGGAAGGAGGGCATCAGCAGGGCGCGGACGATATCTGCGATGTAGGCCAGGAAGAGCCAGGTGTCGAAAGAGCCGTCCGTCTCGCTGTTCAGCTGGAGGTGGATGGCGCTGAAGGCGGGGTTGAGGTCGCTGTCTCCCAGGTGGAGGGAGAGGGGGAAGTCGTCCGAGATGGTCTGCAGGTCCATGGGCTCGGAGGAGGCCACGGTGAAATAGCAGCCCCTGCAGCGGTAGTACTGGTGCATCTCCTCGTCGATGGCGAGCCGATACCGCCCCTCCTCCGGGTGGTACTCCAGCTTCAGGCAGTCCCAGGCGTACTGATTGGGGGAATAGAACAGGCCCCCGGCCGAGCGCACGGCATCGTAGAGTGCGCTGAGCGCCTGTTTCTCGGGGGTTTCGTCCTCGTCATCTTCGTCCTCGTCTTCCGCTTTCACGCAGGGCTTCGCCCCGCCCTCTGCGGGCTGCGGGATGGGCAGGGGGTTCTCTCCGTCCCCGTTTTGCAGCTGATCCAGCGCGGTGCTGGCCTCCTGGTACGTCTTGTCCAGCTTCTCCTTCATGTATTCCCGCTCTTCGATGGCGGGATAGGAGATGCAGTACAGGCCAACAAAGCCCCTCCTGTCTGGCTCCGGGGTGCCCGGGCCAAAGAGGAGGACGTTGTCCTCGGCCACCGCCACCATGGGGTCTCGGGCGGTGATGGGGGTGCCGTGTCCCTGATACAGCGCCTCCTCATACCGCTTCAGCATGGTCTCGTGGGCCAGGAAGTCGTCCTGCAGCAGCACGAGCCAGGGCAGCTGGAGCGTCTCACAGATGGTGAGAAATTCCGGCCGCAGCAGGGGCGCCTCCGTGATGATCCGCTTGGGCTTCAGACCCAGTTCCTGGAACAGGTCTGCCGCCTCCTGGGCGTCCGAGAGCTCCAGGTGGTATCCGCTGTAGAGATGGTATGCCAATGGCAGCCCGGGGTACTCCCCGCCGGTCTCGCACACGGCCACAATGCCGTGCTTCTCCGGCTCGGAATAGCCGCCGAACCGCTGGATCCAGCCCGCGCCGGTGGCGTTGAGGTGGATGGCGGTGTCCCGGGGATCGGTCTTCTGCCGCAGCGCCGTCCAGCGCCGCATGAACTCCCGGATCCGCTCCTCCGTGATGCCCTCATCGTATCCCTTGGGTGGGAAGTTGTGCCGCCGGCGGGGGTAGTCCTCGTCATCCTCGTCATCGCCCCAGCCGCCCCAAAAATCGAAGTCATCGTCATCGCCGCCGTCATCCCAGACGCTCTCCTCGTCCTGAGAGGGGTCCAGCTCGTACTTATACCACTCCGCGGAGTGGGGGCGGCCGGAGAACACCACTTGGTCCTCCAGGGTGCGGTCCATCCTATCGAGATCCAGCCGCTCGCCCCAGTTGTAGTATAGGGCGATGTCCAGGATGGCGTTGGCGTCCTCCACGCCGAAGACATCGATGAGGGTGTCGTAGAGGCCGGACTTGGTCACGGCGCCGAGAACGAGGGCAAAGGGGCCGATGGTGGCGCCATTCTCGAAAAACGGGGGATAGTTGTCCGGGTCCAGGTCCGATACCTCACTGCGATAGTGGGAGCCATACCAGTAGCGGTATACGCCGTTGGGGATCATCACCTTCCGGCCGAATTCATCGTGCAGCGGGCCTGTCTCCGGGAGCCTGCCGATGGTGGTCCACACCCGCCGGCTGCCGGTCTTGTTGTATACCTTTGCCTGGACCTCACCGCTGCTGATGACACGGGTGCCCTCCTTGGGGATGGGCGCTCTCACATTTTCCAGATACATTTCCTTCACCTCGTGGGGGATATTAGCCCTTGCCAGTGTCCTGTTTGGGCTTGTCCTTGGAGCCCTTCGGCCGGCCGCGCTTGTTGGGAATGGTGCGCATCATCTGCCGCAGATTTTTGAGCTCATTGGGGTCTTCGGAGGGATTCACCAGCGATGCGAAACGCGGGAGAAGGTCCGGGCGGATTCCAGCTGCCTGCAGGACGGCGCCCCGGACGCCCTCGGTGCTGCCGCGGAAGGTGAAATCAGCGGCCTCAGTGTAGGGGTGATAGAACTGGAGGTCGTCCAGCCACCGGATCATCTTGCGGATGCTCACGGAGACATCGGGCTCCTCCTTTTTCAGTTCCTCTTCGGTGTGTTTCTCCCGCTCTTTGGCGCGGATCTCCCCGTCTTTCTCGGCGGCAAACTGCCGGTACGAGGGCAGCAGAAGGGCCCGGACGATGTCTGAAAGAAAGGCCACGAAGAACTGGGTGGAGAAGTGCCAGGAGCCGGGCTGCTCGGTGTTCAGCTGGGCGTGCATGGCGCTGAAGGTGTCATCGTCCAGGTTGTACGAGAGGGGGAAGTCATCGTACATGGCCTGCAGCTCCATGGGCTCGGAGGAGGCCAGGCCGATGTAGTTCCCCCGGCAGCGCAGGCGCTGTACCTCGCCCTCATCGATGTACAGGCGATACCGATCCCCGTCCGGGAGATACTCCAGCTTCAGGCAGTCCCAGACGTCTGAATCGGGATGGTAGAACTGTCCCCCGGCCTTGCACACGGCAAAATAGAGCTCTGTGAGCGCCCTGTTTTCGGCGGCCTGCACCGGCGTCTCCTTGCTGCCGCTGTTGGGGTTGATCGAGACCGTGCTCGGCAGGGTAAGCTTTTCTGCGCTGTTGCCGCTCTGGATCTGCTCCAGTACCGCATAGGCCTCCTGGAACGTCTTGGGCAGCTGCTCATTCAAGTAGTCCCGGCTCATGCGGGCGGACTCGGTGCGGCAGTAGATCCCTACACGGCCGGTCCGGTCTGCCAGCGCAGAGGACGGGGAGAAGAGGGTGACATCGTCTTCACAGACCGCCGTCATGGGCTCGGAGGCCGTGATGGGGGTGCCGTGCCCCTGAATCAGCTCCTCCTCGTGCCGCTTCACCATGGTCTCCTGCCCGAGGTAGGCGTACTGCATCTGGATGAGCCAGGGCATCTGGACCGCATCGCACATGGAGAAGAACGCGGTGTCCAAGAGGTGGCTGCCGGCGGTGATCCGCTTTGGGTGCAGCCCCAAACTGTGGAAGAACTTCAACGCCTGCTGGGCATCGGCGGTCTCCGGGCGCTCATGGGAAAAGAGATCGTACGCCAGCGGCAGCCCGGGATACTCCCCGCCGGTCTCGCACGCGGCCATAAGACACCACTTGTCTATCTCATCGTACGGATTCCGGCCATCGATGGCCGTGGTGCGCTGTACGTGGATCACAGCATCCCCGGGATTGGCCCTCTTCCGCAGTGCGATCCAGCGCCGCATGAAGTCCCGGGTCTTCTCCTCAGTGATCCCGGCGTCCCTCTCCTTGGGCGGAAAACTGCGCTTGCGCTGGGGCATGTACTCGTCTTCGAAGCTGGCCGCGAAACCGAGATCGAAATCCTCATCCTCATCCTCGTCATCCTCGCCAAAGGGGAAGAGATCCCGCAGCCAGTCCCGGGAGCCGCGTTCTCCCCCATAGGGATTGAAGATGTAGTCGTACCACTCCCAGGTGTGGGGGCGGACGGAGAAGACGATGCGGCCGTCCAGATATCGCTGGATCCACTCGAGCTCCACCCGTTCGGCGAGGTTGTAGAACATGGCCACGTCCAGAAGGGCGTTGGCGGTTTCGATGCCGAAGACGTCGATCAGCAGGTCGTAGAGGCCGGACTGGCTCACCGTCCCCAGGAAGAGGGCAAACGGGCCGATCTTGGCGCCTTCCACGAAAAACGGCGGGATGTTGTCCGGGTCCTTGTCCACCTGCGGTAGTAGTAGTCGCAGGAAAACCGGTAGAACCCGTTGGGGATCATCAGCCGGTTGCGGTTCTCGTCATACATGCGGCCCTCCTCAGGGAGCTTGCCAACGGTGGCCCAGGACCTGTCTGTGAGCATGCACTGGACCAGTCCGGACTTGGTCACCCGGGCCCCCTCGAGGATGGGCACTCTGAAGTTTTCCAAAAACATGGGGCGTACCTCCTGGGCGGTTTAGTTCTTGCCTGCGTCCGGCTTGGGCCTGTTTTTGGAGCCCGCCGGCCGGCCGCGCTTTTTGGGAATGGTCCGCTTCATCTGCCGCAGAATTTTGATCGCATGGGGGTCCTCTCCGGCGTTCACCAGATCCAGAAAGAGCGGAGGTGAGGAGGTGGGGACGCCCACTGCCTGGAGAACGGCGCCCCGCACGCCTGCGGTGTTGCCGTTGTAGGCGAGGAAGGGGTCTCTGTCTTTGCCGGTGAAGTAGGAGAACTTGACATCGTCCAGCCATTGGAGCATGTCGTCTATGCAGATTTGGACTTCGAAGTCTTTCGCCTTCTCTTCCCGCTTCTCCTCGGGGTAGTCCTCCAGTTCTTTGGCGCGGATCTCGCCGTCCTTTTCGGCCTCAAAGGCGCGATACGCGGGCAGCAGAAGGGCCCGGACGATGTCTGAGAGGAATGCGGTAAAGAACCAGTTGGAGATGTCATCGAAGTCCGGCGGCGGACTGTTCAGCTGGGCGTGCATGGCGCTGAAGGCGGTGGTGAACAGGTTGTCTGTCAGGTAGATGGAGAGAGGGTAGTCGTCCGAGATGGCCTGCAGGTCCATGGGCTCGGAGGAGGCCATGGCGATGTAGTTTCCCCGGCTGCGAAGGTACCGCACCTCATCCTGGTTGATGACGAGGTGATACCGCCCCTCCTCCGGGTGGTACTCCATCTGGAAGCACTGCCAGGCGTGGGGCTCCGGGGAGTAGAACTGGCCGCCGGCCTTGCACACCGCCCGGTAGAGGACCCGGAGAGCCTGCACTTCTGCGGTGATCTCATCCTCGTCTTCCGCCTGCTTCGGGTCTCTCGCCGGGTCCGGGATGGGCAGCGTGTCCTTTTCGCTGGAGTTCTGGATCTTGTCCAGCATAGCGCAGGCCTCCGGGTATGCCTGGTCCAGGCATTGCTGCATGAATTCCCGGCCCTTCTTTGCCTCCCGGGGGATGCAGTACAGGGCGACACAGCCCCGCCTGTCCGGGTCCAGGGTGTCCGGACCGAAGAGCAGGACGTCCTCCTCCCGCACCGCCACCATGGGCTCCCGGGCGGTGATCGGGGTGCCGTGTCCCTGAAACAGATCCTCCTCGTGCCGGGCCAGCATGTCCTCATAGGCGAGGAAGGTGTTTTTCATATTGAGGAGCCACGGCATGTGGATGATCTCTGCCGCGGCGAAGAACTCGGACTTCAGGGGAGAGGTCCCACCGATGAAACACTTCGGCTTCAGACCCATGTCCTCGAAGGAGCCCTGCGCAATCAGGGCAGCCCCTCTGTCCGGGGTGCCCTCGTAGAAGAATTCGTATGCCAATGGCAGGCAGGGATACGCACCCCCTGTCTCGCAGACGATGAGGGCGCTCCACGCCTCGTCCTCCCAGAACAGATCCCGGGAGACGGGCTTGGCGGAGGCGTCCAGGTGGATGGTCGTATCCCGATGGGCGGACCGCTGCCGGCGCCTGGCCCAGCGCTGCATGAATGCATCGATCTGGTCGTCCTCGATCGCATTCACCCGCTCCTGGTACCACTCCTTCGTGTGGGGCCGGACGGAGAACACGATCTGGTCCTCCAGGGTAGAGTCCAGCCATTCCAGGTCCAGCCGATCCCCCAAGTTGTAGTACATGGCGAGATCCAGAAGGGCGTTGGCGGTCACCACACCGAAGATGTCGATGAGGAGGTCGTAGAGGCCGGCCTTTGTGACAGCGCCGAGAAAAAGCGCAAAGTTCCCCACCTTTGCCCCTCTGATGTAGAACGGGGGAATGTTGTCCGGGTCCTTCTCAGACACCTCCCGGTAGTATCCACCGAACAAGAGGTGGTATATGCCGTTGGGGACCATCAGCCGGTTGTTGTCCTCGTCATAGAGGTCGCCCTCCGGGGGCAGCTTGCCGATGGTGGACCACTCCTCTTTCGCCCCGCCGCCTACCGTGCGGAGCACATGCTGGACCAGCTTGTCCTTGGTGATCCGGGAACCCTCGGGGATGGGCACTCTGAGATTCTCCATGTACATTGGAATGCACCGCCTCGTATTATTTTGCCCTTCTGTTTAGTCCTTGCCACTGTCTTGCTTGTTTGGGGACCCCGCCGGCCCGCGCCGCTTTTTGGGGAAGGTGCGCTTCATCCGCCGCAGCCGCCGGACCTCCACCGGGTCCTCGGCGATGTTCACAAGATCGGAGAAGAGGGGGAGAGAGGTGAGAGGCACGCCGGCCGCCTTGAGCACGGCGCCCCGGACGCCGGCGGTATGGCCATCGTATCTGAGATCGCCATCGAGGGTGAAACGGGCGAACTGGACGTCATCCAGCCACTGGAGCATCTTCCCGATGGCCACGGTGATCACCGGCTCGTCCCCTTCCTCTGCCTTTTCTTCCAGCTCCTCCTCGGTGTAGTCCTCCAGCTCCTGGGCGCGGATCTCGCCGTCTTTCTCGGCCTCGAACTGCCGGAACGCGGGCAGCAGCAGGGCGCGGACGATGTCTGAGAGGAAGGCGGCGAAGAACCAGTTGGAGTACTCTGTGATGTCCGGGCCCTCGCAGTTCAGCTGCTCGTGCATGGCGCTGAATGGGACTTCAAACAGGTCGCCGCCCAGAAAGTACGAGAGGGGATAGTCGTCCGAGATGGCCTGCAGGTCCATGGGCTCGGAGGAGGCCATGGTGAAGTAGCAGCCCCTGCAGCGGTAGTACCGGTAGCGGTCCTCGTTGATGACGCAGTGATACCGCTTCTCCTCCGGGTGATACACCAGTTCAAAGCAGTTCCAACAGTATGTGTCCGGATCGTAGAAGAGGCCCCCGGCCTCGCACACAGCCCCGTAGAGCACATCCCGCGCCCGTTGTTCGGCGGTCCGCTGGGGTTCATCCTCATCGCCACTGTTCTTTGCATTTTCTTCTGCGGGGTCCGGAATGGGCAGCTTGCGCTTCTGTTTGGACTTCTGGAGCTTGTCCAGCACCCTACAGGCCTCCGAGTAGGCCTTGTCCATCTTCTCTGTCATGTAGGCGTGGCTCTTTAACGCCGCATCGGGGACGCAGTACAGGGAGACAACACCCCGCCTGTCTGGCTCTATGGTGTCCGGGCCAAAGAGGAGAACATCCTCCTCACGCACTGCCACCATGGGCTCCCGGGCGGTGATCGGGGTGCCGTGCCCCTGGCGGAGCTCCTCCTCATACCGCTCCATCACGGTCTTGTATGCGAGGGTGCCGTTGTCCATCTCGTGCAGCCAGGGCAGCTGCATCGCCTCGCACAGGGGGAAGAAGACGTCTGTGAGGGGAGACGTCCCGCCGATCACCCGCTTGGGCTGCAGACCCAGACCCTGGAAGAAGTCCTTTACCTTCCGGTAGTCCGTGGGCACGGGATCGCTGTCCCGGGAGAGGTGGTACGCCAGCGGCAGCCCCGGATAGTCTCCCCCCGTCTCACAGACGGTGAGGGCACTCCAATAATCGGACCCGATGTACCTGGTGGAGGCATCATAGTGGATGGCCGTGTCCCTGTGGGCATTCCGGCGCAGGGCGGACCAGCGCTCCATGAACGCCTCGATCTGTTCGTCCGTGATCGCCGCCACCCGATCCTCGTACCACTCCACCGAGTGGGGGCGGATGGAGAACACGATCTGGTCCTCCAGGTTGGCATCCAGCCGGGTGAGTTCCATCCGCGTGCTTTTGTTGTAGTACATGGCGATGTCTAGAAGGGCGTTGGCGGTGACGAGGCCAAAGGCATCGATGAGGGCGTCATAGAGGCCGGATTTGGAGACCGCCCCGAGAAAGAGGGCAAACGGGCCGATCCTTGCGCCGTGACTGAAAAACGGAGGATAGTTGTCCGGGTCCCTGTCCACCACGTCATAGCGGTAGAAGGCGCTGAACCAGATGCGGTACAGGCTGTTGGGGATCATCAAGAGATTGTTGTCCTCATCGTACTCATCGCCGTCTGGGGGCAGTTTTCCAATCGTGGTCCACTCTATTTTGCGGGTTCGGATGTTGTGGAGCTGGTGCTGGACCAGCCGGTCCTTTGTGACCCGGGACTCCTCGGGGATGGGGACTCTGAAATGCTCCATATTCATTGCGGTTCACCTCTGGCGTTGTTCGCGGGGGTCCAGGTGCGGTGGTTCTCCGATTGTACGGACACAGTACTGGGGAGAACCTCTCCTGGGGAAGTCTGGTTTGCTGCATTATAGCACATGCTGCAGCCGTTGAAAACAAGATCTGCCACGCAGAGAGGCGGTTTTCCAACGTTTCTGCGCGGCAGATCGGGATAGGCGAGGCCCCTGACTCGGTGATGTGGCCTTCCCAGAGGACGCTCAGGACTCCAGAGCCTTGTAGAAGGCGGTGAGGGCGGCCTCATTCGCCTCGGACGGCTTGTCCTTGGGGCTCACCAGGTGGCAGGTTGGCACATCCCCGGAGGCGCCGGCAAGGGCCTTCAGCTGGGTGAACGCCTTCTCCGCGCTGCCGCCCCCGCTGCAGGCCAACAGTGCCAGGCGCTTGCTAGAAACCTGGACGTGGTTCAGGTACGTGCGGAGAGGCGGGGCAAAGGTGCCGGCCCAGATGGGGGTGGCCAGGATGATGCGCTCATACTGGGCGATGTTCCGGGAGTACGGCTCCAGCTCCGGTGCGTCCCCGAACACCGCGCTCTTCCCGCCCCAGAAGTACTTGGGGAATCCGCTGCTGGGATAGGGCTTCTCCGGGACCAGCTTTAGGGTGTCTGCGTGGAGATGGGCCGCAACCTGCTCCACCGCCCACTGGGTGTTGCCCTCCAGGGAGAAATAGACGATCAATGTCTTCATAAGGAACCTCCTATGGGAATGCACGCGTATTTCGGCTGCGCGCAAAAGAGATTTTGAATTGTGCCTGTTTTGCTGCTTATTTGCCCTGCGGCTCTTCGCGGTTTCGCCGGCCGTATACATGTCTTGTGCAGTATGCCAGGAAGGGGGAGACGTCCAGCACCCCGCTGATTTTGGCGTTGTTCTCGATCAGGGTGAAGGAACTGTAGTAGGCGGCGCGGGTGCGGTTGATGCATGCGGAGAGGGGAGGGGACAGGGCGGAGGGATAGCCCTGCTGTACTAGATACCATAGGTGGAGCAGCCGCGCCATCCTGCCGTTGCCATCGAAATAGGGGTGGAGATAGGCGAGGTAGAAGTGGAGCAGTGCGGCTTTGGAGAGGTCGTCCATGGGGCCATTGGCATTGCTGAAGGCCACCAGACTGTCCATGTGCGCCGGGAGCCTGTCCCAGGGGATGCCGGTGTGCTCCACCTGTGCCCCCACGATGTACACCGCATCGTGCCGGTATCGGTTTCCCGGCAGCAGCCTGTCTTGGTCCGAGAGAAACGGGGCAATGGCGGTCTCATAGAGGCGGAAGAGGTTCTCCTCTGTGATGGCGTGAGCGCGGTCTGCGATGAAGTCCAGGGCTTTCTGCATGCCGCAGATGCGCTCTTCCTCTGCGTTGCAGGGGGCGTTGCCGGCCAGGACCCTTAGGACGCTGTCCCGGGAGCAGGGGATGCTCTCGATGGCGAAGGTGTTGAGGATCTCCTCCTCCATGGCCTGGAGACTGTATGGCTGGGAGCAGTCCCGGGGTGCCCGAAGTGCCTCCAATGCAGATGCGGGAACCGCCGCCGCATGGTCCAGATAGACCAGGTTTTCCCCGTGGACGTCCTGGAGGTGCACAGTCCGATAGACATCGCTTTTCAGCCAGGAGAGGAACGCCTGCAGGTCCGCCTGGGGATATTTTGCCCGCAGCTTCCGCAGATTCATCCCATACTTGTCTGACAGCATTTGTGCAAACAAAGCGGTATCCATGCCGCACCTCCTTCTACGTTCCATTGAGCTCAACCATGGTTTCCTGAGCCCTACAGGTAGCAGTATACCCTGGGATAAGATGGATTGCAACGGTGCATTTCTCAGGGGGCGCTGATACCAACTGGTATCAGTTTGTATCAGCCGGACGGCGCTCCTGGTTTGGCAGACGCAGAGTTCGCAGTCCTCTGGAGAGGGCCGCGCCGATGCAGGCGAAGAGGCACATCATGGCGGCGTAGTCTGCCAAGAAGTGCAGGCGGGACGCATCGGGATCGAAGAAGACGAACTGAGAGTGCAGGAAGAGATGGGAACCCAGATCCCTCCGAACAAAGGCATAGACGCCGTACAGGGACACCGCGAGGGCGAGGATCGTCAGGAAAGGGAAGCCGTGCTTTGCCTTCCCGTTTCTCTTGGCTGGGTGTGCCCCGGCGTGGTTCCCAATGTGGAGGGACAGGAGGACAAAGCCCCAGTGGGAGAGAAGCAGGTGTGTGGTCCGGGCGACAGACATGCCGCCGAGGCCGGAGAGGTGGAAGATGTGCTTGGAGAGCAGAATCCCGGAGACCGGCTGCAGCACCATGATGAGGAGCAGGAGGATATTGATAGCAGTGAGGTACGCCCGCAGCGGGGTGTACTGACCCCGGAACAGGGATTTCAGCCAGGCGATGTTCAGAGCGTGGTGCAGCACAAAGAGCAGGAACATGGCAATGCCCAGCCACTCGTGGGCGGTCTCTCCGATGAGGGAGTACGCCATGAGCAGGGGGAGGAGTACCATCATCCCCGTGTCCACCATTACCTTGATGACCTTCCTGGACTTCATCTGCATCCATCCTCTCTGTGCTATGAGAATACGCCTTTTCCAGTGGGAATGCAATCGCATCCCGGGAAAGGCGCGGAAGACAAAGGGGAGAGAAGCGAGCCGAACGAGGTGAGTCTCCGGCCAAAACAACATCCGGCATGAAATCAGCCGATAGGACACTTGGCGCATCGCCGGGACTGCGGCGTCCACCTTCTGAGAGGCGGTTACAAGCGGACTGATCCGGGTGCAAGCCTGCACCGAAAGAACATCCAGCAACCCAATAACACAGAGATCGCCGTACAGGAGCACTCCTGGACGGCGGTTTTGCTTGGATAGCGGTTGTGGATGGCTCTTGATTCGTGCAGAACGGATTGTCGATGAGACAGGGAAGGGGGCAGGAGAGCGCAAAAAGACCCTGACAAAAAAGTATACTTTTTTGTCAGGGTGGCGCAGCGGCAGGACGATGGTAAGGATATCACCCGAAAGTGGCCTCGTCAAGGGAATTTTAGCAAAAAAGTGCCAGTTTTTTTGGCAGAGGAAATGCTATAAAATCCCAGAAATGGCAACGCTGGTGCCTGACAAAAAAGTATAGGTTTTTGTCAGGCGGGGATGCGAGAAAGGTGCCGCTGATCTTCCCAAATCCCCGAGGTAGATGCAGCCGCTGCTGAACAACTCGTGTCCAGCAACGGAAATACAAAGGCCTGAGATGGAACGAAGTGTGCAAAAGAGAGCACGTCAGAGCGCTGCCACGCGGAGGAATTTGGCTTTCTTGAGCGATATCCGGCGTGTGTTGCGAATTTCCAGTTGGATAAAGGTGCAGAGGGCCATGGTTTTTGGCTGCATTTCCCAGCAATCACAGGGAGCTGCTAGCATTCATTTCCGCGAGGAGAATCAATGGAGGGGTTTTTATAGGGAAGAAACACATTTTTGTCCCTGCTTCTCTGCGTGGCCAGGCTGCTAAGTTTGACTTCCGGCGTACGTAGAGACGCAGAAGGTTGCCGACACGGAACTGGCAGCTGAACAGGAAGCGTGTGCGGTTCCACAGGAACGCATGCAAGAAATGGCTGCGGAGCACAGCTGGATCCAGACTGGAATCAGGATAGTCCACGCACTCAAATGGAACAGAATGGAAAATGATACATTTGACTACACTTTATCCTTGACTTTGCCTTTGAAGGTTGCTACCATCCGAACGGAAGCGGAACGCTTTCTTTGGGTGAGCCTGGTGCAATATGGCCGGGATATATTCACCTTGAGGAAAGGATGCCCTGGTTGCTTTTACAGATCCCGGACAGAACAGCAGCTCTGACCTTCTGCTGAAAATCAGAATGTCCGGTGGGAACTTTGAGAAAATACTTTGAGAGGAGTGCTTATTATGGTAAGAAGATTGCTGTCCTTGCTGCTGTCCTTTGCAATGCTGTTCACGCTGTCTCCGATGGTGCTCGCTGAAGACACCGCGGATGTGCAGAACAGCGTTGAGGACACCACAGAAAGTTGGACCGAGGAGACAGGCGGTTCGCAGGATGATGACAGAGAAATAGTGGATTATCCTGTGGTGTATGCCTCACTGGTGACCACAGCTGACCCGGGAATCATGCCGATCACGCTGGATAACAATGTTGTGGATTTGAAAGGCGGTACTTATGAGAAGTGGATTGACCGGGTAAACATTAGTGAGAGTGCCCAGAAGTTCTATACGCTTTTGGAGGAGGCATCTGATAACGATGGCAAGGACGACTGGCTCATTGACGATGAGTACTATGATATCAGCGGTGATGACGTTCCATTGACGGATGAACCGAAAGTAGGTGACTTTATCCGGCGGACGGCACACTACGCAGATGGCACGACTTCCAGATACACTGGAATTGTAGCCGCTGTTCGTGAGAATATTCCAGAGGCGGATATAAATAATACTGACAGCGGTCCTGTGTCCTTTGAGTTGAATTCCATATATGCTGCGTACTATGCCTTGGATCGGGATCATCCGGAAGTTTTCTGGGCAAACGATACAGTTGCATGTAGCCGGATGTCTCGCAAGACGACAGATGGCGTATACACGCTTTTTCTCATAGTTCTCCTGAAGGATGATGAAGAGTGCGATTTGCGCAATCCGCATTTCGCAAAAGAGCCCTCTCCGAAAGATGCGATCAAGTCTGCGATTGAAGGGATGAAAGAAGACATCGAAACCATCCTAAGCGGGCTCAATGGCGGGGAAACCGAATATGAGGAAGTCGCATACTTCAATCACTGGCTCACCCATAACAATCAGTACAACACCAACAAGCCGCTGGATTCCCCCAATTCCCCCTGGGATATGCGGAAAAGCGTCAACGCACTGGAGGGAAAGGACGGCCTGGATGGTCCTGTGTGCGAGAGCTATGCTCGGGCTTTCAAAGTCCTCTGCGACAAAGTAGGAATTCCCTGTGTCCTGGTGGACGGTAAAGCAAAGAGCACAAGTTTGGGAACGGGCGAAGCCCACATGTGGAATTACGTCCAGATGGAGGACAGCAAATGGTACGCTGTGGACGTGACCTGGGATGACCCAACGGGCGGTATAGAAGGTAAGAAGTCCGGCAACGAAAACGACAACTGGCTGCTGCTGGGTTCTGAAAAGGTAGTTAGAGATAGTCTCACATTCATAGAATCCCATCCTGTGAACAATTCACCTTGGGTAGGCGGAGTTAGGTTTATCAATGGGCCGGAGCTGTCTCAGCAAGAGTATGAGCGCGAGCTCAAATTGGAATATCCTGACATGCCTCGGACTGCTGTGATAGGTGATTCGATTACCCTGGAACCGACTGTGCGCAATGTGAGGATTGACCTGAGAAATAATACGCTTACCTACAGTGTTACCGGGCCTGAGAACCTGCCGACCGGGCTCAAATTAGAAGCAGATGGCGTGATTACCGGTACGTTTGAAGTGGCATCTGAGGCAGTTACGGTGACCGTGCAGGTGGAAGATGAGGAGGGTAAGATCGCGACCGCTCCACTGCAATTCCCGAAGGTTGAGAAGAAAGAGAACATTGTGAGCTTCACAAAAGCACCAGAAAAGATCTACAAAGACGGGGATACTTTTAAGCCAGAGATCAAATTTGAGGCGAGTGCCACAGCTGGTACGGTCACATTCCAGTACAAACAAGTGAACCAGGATGACACCGCATTCACCAACGATGCTCCCACCGATGTCGGGGACTATATGGTGCGGGCGTCCACAGAGGGAAACGAGGAGTATGGGAGCGCATATGCCGATCGCCAGTTCTCGATTGTGCAGAAAGCCATTGAATCAATCTCGGTCGGAGGCGCTGGCACCACAAAGACGTATATTGAGGGACAGTCTGTAAATCCGGAAGAACTTGTCGTTACAGCTACATACAATGATGGCGATGTTCAGACTCTGCAGCCTGGTCAGTATACGATCTCCCCTGAGACGTTCACGACAGCGGGCCAGATTCAGGTTACCGTTACAGCAGATGGAAAGACTGCGACTTTCACGGTTACCGTTGTGGAGCGGAAGGTTGTCAAGATCGAGGTCACCGGACCAACGACAAAGGAATACACCGCTCTGCAAACTGTGAATACCGATGAGATCACGGTCAAAGCGACATACAACGATGGCACCACGGATCCCAACGTAAAGGACTTTACCGTCACCTATCCCAAAGGAGATTGCTTCCATGCGGGAGATACCTCTGTGAAGGTGTCCTACGAAGGGCAGGAGGAGACCATCACCGGGTTCGATGTGAAACCCAAACAAATTACGGTGACTCCGAACTGGGGCACCACGGAGTTTGACTTCACCGGGGAAGCCATCACGGTGCAAATTACCAACTTGCCTGAACATGTGACGGCCACGTACACGGGCAATGAAGCGACCTATGTCGGAACATACACGGCGACAGCAACCCTTGGCACGAACGACACGGATTATTCCGTTGTGGACAGTTCCGCCTCAACGGTATGGAGCATCAAGGAAGTTGCGCAGACGCCGACCCTTCATAATGCTAACCTTCATGTGGGGAACGAACTGGACCTGAACACCCTGGTAACCCTGCAGGAGGGCGTAACTGTTGAGCCTGAGTTCGCCATAGAAGGATCTACGTCCGCCTCCTTGGTCGGATCTGTCCTCAAGGCAACTGAGGAGCTCGAAACGGTTACGGTCCGTGTCACAATACCTGCAGCGGACCTGGGCGGGGACAGTACCCCAGAGTACAAAGAATACACGGGCGAGCTCCAGGTCGAAGTGGTGGAGAAACTCACTGATACGCTGACAGTGACCCAGGCGAACGGCGTGTACAGCGAGACACTGCCGGGGCCGGAGTACCCGTTGTATGACAATGTGATCAGCACATCTGTCACCTACGCAGAACAGGGGAGCAGTCAATACACGGATATCGTCCCCAAGGCGGTCGGGAAATACACCGTCCAGGTGCAGGTGGAGACCGATGACACAGTCTACACCGGCAGCGCGAACTTTGAGATTACCCCGAAGCCCATCACCGGAGCAGAAGTCAAACTGGGCGAGCAGCTCACCTACAATGGCGAGGAGCAGACCCAGAACGTGCTGTCTGTGACTCTGGACGGCGTTACCCTCACCGAAAGTGACTACAAAGTCAGCGCCAATACTGCAACGGATGCAGGTACCTATTTCCTCACCGTCTCCGGCCAGGGGAACTACGGCGACTCCGTTCAGGTGAAATTCGAAGTACTGCCCAAGACAGTCCGTGTGATTGATGCTGAGGCAAAGGACCGCACCTATAACGCCAGCACCGAGGTGGACATCGAGTCCCTGACCTTCCTGGAGGACGGCGGCCCCCTGCCCGAGGCCAATGATTGGACGGCGACAGGTGTCGCGGCTTCTGCCAACGCAGGCGAGCAGTCCGTCACCGTGACCGTGACCCTGACGAACAAAAACTTCGAGCTGGCAGAGAGTGAACTGAAGGATCTCTGCACCGTACAGATCTCCACCCTGGACATCACCGGTGCAGTTGTGAAGCCGGGTGCCGCCCTGACCTACAACGGCACCGAGCAGCACCAGACCATCGACTCTGTGGAGAAAGACGGTGTTGTGCTCACAACGGAGGACTATGCCGTCACGGACAACGCCGGAACCGATGCCGGCAACTACACCCTCACCCTCACCGGCAAGGGGAACACCACCGGCACTGTTACGCTGCCGTTCACCATTGCCCCGAAGACCCTCACCCTGGCAGGCGCCACAGCAAAGGACCGTGTCTATGACGGCACCGAAGCGGTAGAGGTCACCGGAATTACCTTCCAAGAGGGTGCGCCGGTCCCCGCGCCGGAGAACTATACGGTGACCGGTGTGATGGCAGATGCCAGCGCCGGCACGAAGTCCTTTAAGATCACTGTTACTCTGAACGATTCCAACTACACGCTGGCGGAGACCACCCTGGAGAACGCGGGAACCGTCACCATCGCGCCGAAGTCCATCGCCGGTGCTGAGGTCTCCCTCGGCGCATCCCTGACCTACAACGGCGGTGCCCAGACCCAGTCCGTGGCGTCTGTGCTGCTGGACGGCGCTCCCCTCGCCGCAGAGAACTACGCGGTCAGCGGGAATCAGGCCACCAACGCCGGGGAGTACACCCTCACCGTCACCGGCGTGGGGAACTACGGCGGAGAGGTGAAGAAGACCTACACAATCCAGAAGAAGGCCGTCACCCTGACAGGCGCCACCGCTGCAGGCCGCGCCTATGACGGCACCACCGCCGTGGAGATCACCGGCCTGCTCTTCCAGGAGAGCGGCGCAGTGCCCGGCAAGGGAGAGTACACGGCCACCGGTACCATAGCAGATCCCAATGCCAGCGCCGAGCCCAAGACCGTTGCCGTCCAGGTCACCCTTACCAGCGACAACTATGTCATCAGCGCCACCGAGACCACCTGCACGGTGCTGATCACCCCGAGAGACATCTCCCTGGCAGTGGTCACCGGCGGTCCTTCCCTGACCTATAACGGCACCGAGCAGACCCAGACCATCGCCTCCGTCACCGCAGGTGGCCTCACCCTCACCGCGGAAGACTACACGGTCCAGGGTAACACCGGGACCAACGCGGGCGAGTATGTGCTCACCATCACCGGCCAAGGCAACTTCTCCGGCACCGTGGAGCGGAAGTTCACCATCGCCCCGAGGACCGCTACGGTCAGCGGAGCCACCGCCCAGGACCGCGTCTATGACGGCACCACTGCTGTCACGGTCACCGGCGTCACCTTCCTGGAGGAGGACCTGGTGCCCGCCCCGGAGAACGTTACCGCCACCGGCACCCTGGCAGATCCCGATGCCAGCGAGACCGCGAAGCCCTTTGCCGTCACCGTGACCCTCACAGACAGCAACTATGCCCTGGCAGCTGAGACTGTGGAGAACGCGGGCACCGTGCGGATCCTGAAGGCCCCCGCCGAGGACAGAACCGCCTCGGAGACCATCGTGGCCGGCTCCCGCACGGAGGGTTCCCTCAGCGTGGCCGATCTGCTGGTGTCCGGCGGCGCCCTCAGCGGCACCGTGGATGTCTCGGATCCCAATGGCATCCTGCAGACAGTTACCGCCTCCGGATCTACCATGTACTATGAGACCACCGGCAATGCCGTCAGCGGAGCCACCGCCACTGCGGTTCTCACCGTCACCGCAACGAACTATGAGGATTACACCATCACGGTCTCCTTCCGGGTGATCCCCGGAGGCAGCCAGGCGCCCACACAGAGCACCGCGCCTGTCCAGAGCACCGCGCCTGTCCAGAGCACTGCGCCCGTCCAAACCACTGCGCCTACGCAGACCCCCGCGCCTACCCAAACCGCCGCACCCACTCCAACCGCCGCGCCTGTCCAGACCGCCACGCCTGCCCAGGCCACCGTGACAACCGAGACCACGGAGACCACTCAGCCTACCGGGACCACTGAGACCACCGAGACCAAAGTGATCGCGGAGACCGTTGTAAGCGGCGAAACCGCAGTTGCCGTGGTGGATAGCGAGACCTGCGCGGAGATCGTCCGCCAGGCGGCAGAGAACGAGAGCAACACCGTGGTCATCGCTCCCCAGGTTTCCGAGACGATCACCGAAGTCAGCGTCACTATCCCCAGCGAGACCGTGAAGGACCTGGGAGACAACTCCGATGCCAAGCTGCGGGTGGAGACCCATGTAGGCGATGTCACCATTCCGAACCACTCCCTGTCCACCCTGGCCGAGGGCGGAGACCTCACCGTCACCGTGGAGAAGACCGAAGATGCCGTGGCCATTGAGGTCCAGACCAATGGCGAGGATGTCACCGCAGTGCCCATCAAGGCCTCCCTCGCACTGGAGGGCGGTCAGGTGGCGGTACTGGTGGACAAGGACGGCAATGAGACCATCATTCCCAAGTCCCTGGTGGAAGACGGCAAGACCTATGTCGTCCTCAACGGTCCGGGCACCGTGAAGGTCATAGACAACGCCAAGCACTTCGATGACGTGGAGAGCGCAGACTGGTACGCAGACGCCGTGAATTTCACCGCAGTCCATGAACTCTTCAGCGGCACCGCTGAGAACACTTTCGCCCCGGATGTGCCCATGAGCCGCGCCATGTTGGCCACCGTGCTCTGGAAGCTGGAGAGCGAGGAGAACACCAGCGTGGAAGATGCCTTCCCGGATGTGGCGGACGACACTTGGTACACAGACGCCGTTGCCTGGGCATCTGCTAACAACCTGATCAGCGGCACCGAGAAGGGCACCTTTGAGCCGGACCGTGCCATCACCCGTCAGGAAATGGCCGTTCTGATCTACCACTACGCTGTCTATGCCGGCATGGACGACAGCAATACCGTGTCCGAGCTCTCCGCCTTCCAGGACGGGGAATCTGTCAGCGGGTGGGCCCAGGAGGCTATGAAGTGGGCTGTGGCAAACCACATCTTCAACGGCGATGAGGCCGCCCGCCTGAATCCCACCGATGCATCCACCCGGGCAGAAGTGGCCGCACTGATGAGAAACTTCATCAGCCTGCTGGTCAAGTAAGGAATCCAACCCCATCGAGAGGCTGAGCGTCTCGCCTCACCACTCCTAATGCAATAGCAATCCGCCCGTCTGGGAGCCAGAAGGCTCCCAGACGGGCGGATCTTTTTCTTGTCCCACGTACTTGCGCCGTTTCCTCAGGCCGTATCTGTGTCACATATCTTTCCCTGGTCTCCAAACCAGCGCCCCGAAGATTCCAGGACGGTCGCCTTCTCTCGGAGGTCCCGCCTTATCCTCAAGCTGCGGATGGGCCGGGCCGCCGTCTATGGAACGGGTCTGGCGGGAGCGGCCGGCATCGAGGAAGTCCTGCCCTTCTCACTACCAGTTCTTCTTCTCCTTGGCGCTGTCCTGGTTGTGCTTGCGCTCCTCCACCATCTTCACGAACCACTCCACCATGTTGGGGCCTTGGTGAGAAAAGAAGGCGCTGGTGGCGGTGTCCAGGGCTGCAATGGCGGCCATGTCGTCCTCGGAGAGGGAAAAGTCGAAGACATTCCAGTTCTCAATCATCCGCTCCCTGTGGGTGGACTTGGGCAGGACGATCACACCCCGCTGGATGTTCCAACGCAGCATCACCTGTGCCGCAGTCTTGCCGTACTTTGCCCCGATGGCGTTCAGGATCTCATCCTGGAAGAGACCGCCCCTGCCCTCGCCGAAGGGCGCCCAGGCCTCGATCTGAACCCCGTACTTGTCCATCCACTTCTTGGCTTCGGCTGCTGGTTGTACGGATGGGTCTCCACCTGGTTCACCATGGGCCGGATCCGAGCGAAGGAGGCGATGTCCACCATACGGTCGGGGTAGAAGTTGGAGATACCGATGGCCCGGAGCTTGCCCTCATCGTACATATCCTCCAGTGCCCGGTAAGCTCCATAGTAATCAGCAAAAGGCTGGTGCAGGAGCATCAGGTCAATATAGTCGGTCTGGAGCTTCCGCAAAGAATCTTCAACTGATTTGCGGCACTCGTCATATCCGTAATGCTCCATCCAAACCTTGCTGGTGAGAAAAATATCCTCGCGCTTCACGCCGGATTTCTGGATGGCGCTGCCCACCTGTTCCTCGTTGAAATAGCTCTGCGCGGTGTCGATGGAGCGGTAGCCCACCTCCAGCGCGTCCAGGACACAGCGCTCGCACTCGGCCTGCGTCACCTGATAGACCCCATAGCCCAACATGGGCATCTGTACGCCGTTGGATAGAGTTGCGTATTCCATAGCAAGTTGCTTCCTTTCTGCTTCATTTGTTCTATCGCCCGGGTCGGTTTCTCTCGATCCACGTCCCGCCCTGGACCGTGAATAGGTGGGTGGTGGGCATGCGGTATGTGCCCCGGGTGGCTCAGCCGGTGTATCCGCCCTCTGCCAGCCATTTCGCAACGCTCTCCCGGGCGGCGTCCCGGTCTGTCTGAGCGGTGCTGCCGCGGATGGCGGCCTGTTTCTATCGTGGCATCGGGACACAGCTCCCCAATGGTCCGATCTGTCCCGGAGAGGGCACTGCCCCCGTGGGTGCAGAAGGGGACGATGGTCTTGCCGCTGAAGTCCCCGGACTGGAGAAAGACCCGGATGATGGTGGGCACATCGCCCCACCAGATGGGGTATCCCAGGATAACGATAGGTAATCCTTGCCTTTTGCTGGCCTGGCGCGGGTCTCGGAGAGACCCGCGCTAGACCAGTAGTCAGGTTCGGATTTTCCCCCGTTTCACACCGTGCATGCGACTTCCACCGCACACGGCGTTCCATCAATAGTTCTAGAAAGCTTGCGTTGGTAGTGCGCCTATAGCGCTGTTATCTTTCGCGCTTTTTCCTGTATAGGCAGATCTTCTTTTGCGCTTTTGGGTCAAATAATTCTAGGGATTGCTCAGGGTTTAAAACCGCTTGATAGCACCAGGAGTGCACTGAGGCCAGGTTGCTAACTCGATTCACTTGGTCTAATGGGAGATGTGGGTTCAGGTGGAGTGCCATGGGCGTGCAGCTAAAGAAGCCTTTTCCGCAAATTTTGCATTTAACTTTATCGCGGTTGAGTGCGTATGCCCGATTCATGAGGTATTCGAAGTTGTACAAGTAGCTGGGTCCCATGTACAGGGCCCTTATCTGCTCTTGCTTCGTGTACAGTTCATCTAACCGGGCGAGGGCTCTTTTCTTACCCGTACGCTTGAAGTATAGCTCTCTGCCTTTGTTCGTGTATGGCGTTTCCTCCTGATTCTTGCTGGGGACTATTTCCCATTTGCAGAAACCGAGTGATGTCATGCCAATGATGGTGCTCTTATACCGTATAGCTGGTATTTTTGTCCTGTATTGCTCGTGCACCTTTGGCAAGTTTGTTGTTTCCTTGGCCGGTGTCCATTTAGCGCCGTGTGGGGCAAGTGCCCTCCATGCAGCTTGCATGAGCATTTGTCCATATTTGCTAAGCTCGGCATAAACCCTCGTGCAACAGCTGTAGTACTGAATCAATCCGCGTATCATACTGTTTATCAGGTTGATTTCGGATATCACTTTTTCAGCTGTCCAGTATTTCTTGATGGCTTTAATGCGAGTTAGTATTTCATAGACCTTTTTCTTGAGCCTTTCTCGATTGGGCTTGGAGCTTTGAACGTAGCCGTTCCTAGCCCTTCCCTTGATAAGTTTAAGCTCAAATCCCAGGAATTTGACCGGTTTCTTTCTTACACTGGTGATAAGCGTCTTTTCCTCTGATAGGGTGAGTCCCAATTCCGATTGCAGAAATTGTCTGAGTCTTTCTTTCCAGAAAATGGCATGTTCTTTTGTATCGGTGATTAGTAAGAAGTCGTCTGCGTAGCGAATGAGGTATGCAGGGTGTAGCTTCGTTGTTCGCAGTGCTTTTAGTTTGCCGTTTTGGTGACTGTAGGGAAGCCCGTCCTGGCCTCCCATTTTGATTTTCCTTACGAGCTTCTTGTTTTCCCACTGCTTTGTGATCCACTCGTCCATTATGTCCATGTAAATATTTGCCAAAAGCGGTCCGATTACTGAACCCTGTGCCACGCCACGTTCGTTGACATCGATTTCTCCCATAACTCCAGCTTTAAGCATTGCCTTTATGATTTGGAGGACCCTTTGGTCTTTAACTCCAATGTGATAGAGCCGCTTTATTAGTCTGGTATGGTTGATATTATCGAAGCACTTGGAGATATCTCCCTCGACTATCCACTGGTACCCGGTAATGACACACAGCGATTGCGCCCTTTGTATTGCCATGCTCGTGTCTCTCATGGGCCTGAAGCCGTATGAGTGCTGGAAGAATTGCGCCTCTGCGATAGGTTCTAGCGCAATTCTCATGCATTCCTGCATGATTCTGTCCCGCATTGCCGGGATGCCGAGTGGCCTCTTTTCTGCTTTTCCCGGTTTGTCTATGTACACGCGCCTTATGGGGCGTGGTACGTAGTGTTTGAACAGCTGTTGTATTTCTTCTACAATTTCATCCATTGGCCTTTGAAGGTAGTCTGTCCGGATAACTTCTCCGTCTACTCCCGGGGTTTTACTCCCGTGGTTGGCTTTGATGTTATGAATGGCAGTAATGATTGTTGCCTTTGCGGACATTAACTCTATTAGGCCATAGAATGTGGGTCTTTCGCCTTTGTCGTAGGCTTCTTTGCTTATTTCATACAGTGTATCCAGAGTTTCGCGCAGTTCTGTCTCTGTGGTTGGGGCCGAGAGTTGTTGTATCATACACCTACCACCTCCTTGCGGATTTAGCTTTGGTATGACTGATGTCAGTTTATGCCTTTGGCTTCCTCTTGGTCCGGCGCACAGTTATTGCTCTCTTTTCCTATTGACTATGCCCCTTCGCTCCTCTGCATTTCTGCAGTCTCATCGCTACATACGGGCTGCTGCCCCGCAACTTTGAAGCGGTTATTAAGCGCTGCTGTCAGGGGATGCCACCCTTTTTCCCTGTTTCCAGTTCGGACTGTCGCGGTTCGCTTGTTCCCTGATACCTAGCCTTACATTTTGCCCTTAGCCTCGTTCTCTGGCCCGGCTGCCGTCCTTTGGCTTCTACGCGCATTTGCCTAGGACTGTCGACCAGCGCTAGTAATTTAGCCTCTGGTTTTCTGCTGTCTTTCGCCATCTTATACGTAAACAGCGGCAACACCCCGCTGGGGGGCGAGCGGCCTCTGTTAACCGCCCTCGACATTACGAGCCGTACATTCAATTATTCGTCAGTTCCAACGCTAACATTCTAGACATAGGCACTTTTTGGCCTCTTGCAGGTTACCCGGGTATCACAACCCTCTCACCCGCTTATCACCGAGCTTCGCACCTCACGCCTGGCACGGCGCGACGCACGTCGGTTATTAGAGCTTTGGTCACCCAACCGGGGATTTCTCCCTTGCACGCGTGTATGGGTCAGGCCGGGGAATTCTCCCAGCCGATTCGGTACCAGAGTTCGGCCTCCTCCGTTGTCTCTGGAGGCCGTCTCGCTTTTACAGTAGGTATTTCTACCTACCCTGGGCGAGAAACAAGTCGCACAAGATGGTGTCGTAGGGGGTGAGATCGGGAAGGGTCCCGGCGATCTCCGGCGGATCAGACTCCTCCTGCCGGGAGATGTCCAGAAGACCATCGTAGGTGGCGGGATATTCAGTGGTGGACTCGATCTTGTAGGTGTCCGCAACGGTGGCCTCGGCGATCATCTCTGCCACGATTTCCGTGTTGCCCTTTTCGATGACCCCAACCTCATACTGCTCTCCGGCCAGAGAGAAGTACGCCACCAGGATCTTGCCGCCGGATGGGGTGGAACTGTTCTGGGGCTGTTCCGTCTCCGGGGTTGCGGCAGGTATTTCTGTCTCTGGATTGGCCGGAGTGTTGGCTTTTGCTGGCGTTGTTGGGGATGGCGTGCTCTCGGTACCGCCGCCGCAGGCGGAGATGCCTATGAGCAGGCAGAGACAGAGGAAAAAGGCCAGTGGTTTTCGCATCATAGCTACCATCAATCGATGTACTCCGTGCCCCGGTCCATGTCCTTGCGCCGGCCGTGGACGGTGAGGGCGGAGAGAGCGGTGTCCAGCTCGGAGAACTCCGCATCCGTGAGGTGCACCTGGGAGGCACCCAAGTTCTCCAGGATCCGCCCCTTGTTCTTGGACCCGGGGATGGGCACCACATGGGGGTACTTCTTCAGCATCCAGGCCAGGGAGATCTGTGCGTTGGTGGTGCCCTTTCTCTCTGCCATGCCGGATACCAGATCCAGAAACGGCCGGTTGGCGGTGAGGTTCTCCCGGGAGAGCTGGGGTACCCATTTGCGCACATCATCCCCCTCGAACCTGGTGTCTGCGGTCACCTTACCGGAGAGGTACCCGCTGGCGATGGGGGAGAAGGCCACAAAGCCGATGTTGTGGGCCTGGCAATAGGGGATCACTCTCTTCTCGTAGTCCCGCTCCATCATGGAGTAGATGTTCTGGACGGCGGAGACCGGTGTTACCTCATGGGCCCGTTGGAGGATGTCCGCGTTCACCATGGAGAGACCCCAGCCCCTGATGAGGCCGTCTTGGATGAGCCTTCCCATGCCCTCCGCAACGTGCTCCACCGGTACCTCCGGGTTGATCCGATGCAGATAGTACAGGTCCGCGTAGTCTGTGCCCAGCCGGTCCAGGGAGGCGTCCAGGTGGTGCCGGAGAGCGCCATACAGATTTTTTCTGGCCTCGTCTGTGCCCAGAAACAGCTTGGTGGCCAGCACCACGTCTTTCCGGCGGCCTTGAATTGCCTTCCCTACGATCTTTTCATTGTGCCCCGTATCCGCGAGATAGGGCCCGTATGCCTCCGAGGTGTCCAGGAAGGTGCAGCCGTAGTCCAGGGCGGCCTGGATGGCCTCGATGCTGTACTCCTCGGTGGGAATGGCGCCGTACCCGTGGGAGAAGCCCATACAGCCCATGCCGATGGCGGAGACGGTGAGATTGCCAAGTTTTCGTGTGTCCATGATATTCCTCCGTGTAGTCTCTTCAGAATGTGGATGCCTTGGCCTCGGTGATGCGCCAGGTGTCCTCTCCGCGGATCAGGGTGAGGCGGAGCTGGAGACGCCAGGTGCTGCGGCCGCCTCCAAAGACCGCGGCGCTCACCACGCTCTTGCCATCCAGCACCGCGGTGTCCCCGTGGAGTTCCGCCTGGATGTCCCGGTGGTCTGCGGAGAAATAGTTCAGGGTCCCGTCCTCTATGGCCCGGAGAAAGGCCGCCTTGGACTGGCGCAGGCCCGTCATGTGGCGGAGGACAAAGGCGCTGTCCAGGACCTCGTTCAGCAACGTGATGTCCTTGCGGACCATGCCGTCATATAACTGGCGGTACCGGGTCTCGATGATTTGCCGGTCTATCTCTGCCATGGGAGCAATTCCTCAGGACGCCGGCTGGAGCGGTCCGTAGAAATAGCTGGCCGTGGCGCCGCCATCGATCAGGAAGGTGGAGCCGGAGATGAATGCCCCGGCCGGCCCCAGAAGCAGTTCCGCCACATTGGCCACCTCGTCCGCCGTGCCGGGACGGCCGGCAGGGCACTTGGCGAACATGTTCTTGTAGAAGTCTCCCCGGGGGCCGTTGAACTCATCAATGGCGAGGGGTGTCACAATGATGCCGGGGGCGATGGCGTTGAGCCTGGCACCCCGCTCGCCCCACTTCACCGCCTCTGCCATCACTCGCTTCTCATTGCACCGCTTTGCCAGCTGATAGGCGTGGAGGGTGTCCCGAATGTTCTCCGGCTGGAGCATGGGGAGGGACAGCAGCTCTTCCGTGGGGGTGGTGGCAAGCTGCCGGTCCTCCTCTGCGGTGAGTGCTGGCATCCGCCAGCCGCTCTGGCTGGAGATGGTAACACCCACGCCGCCGGGCCGGATCACTTTGCCCACCTCCTCCAGGAGGACTGCCGTGCCGTAGAGGTCCACATTCAGAATGGCCTCCACCGGCGCCTGGCTGGGGGAGACCCCCGCCACGTTGATGAGCACGCCGATCTCCCCGTACGCCTGGGCGGTGTGAATGGCGTGAAGGATGGAATCTCTGCTGGACAGGTCCATCTCCAGAGGGACGGCGTCAAAGCCGGCATCGCTGAGAATCCTGGAGACCGCCTCCGCGTTTTCCCGGCGCTTGTCTCCCACCACGATCTTCTTTCCAAATCCTACCCGGCGGGCGATGGCCATGCCGATCTGGCCGGCGCCGGTGAGCAATAACACTTCTCGTTCCATGTGTATCTCCTTCCTCAAAGGGCCGCTTTGGCCCAGGTCATGATTGCCTCCCGGGAGGTCTCCACCTGGTGACCCAGGAATGCGCTGCCGTTTTCAGAGAGCACCGCCCCGTTGCAGAGCTTCTGCAGGGCCTGTATGCCATCTCCAAAGCCCCCGCCGCCGCTGGTTACAAACGGTAAGACCCATTTCCCATGCCAATCGCAGCGCTCCAGGCAGGAGACCACCGGCATGGGCAGGGTGTTCCACCAGTTGGGAAAGCCGAGAAAGACGGTGTCGTAGGGGGAAAGATCGGGATAGGCTTTCAGTTCCGGACGAATACCCTGCTCCAACTCCTCCTTGGCCTCATAGATCATCTTCGTGTGTCCCTCGCTGTACGCCTATACCGTCTGAATTTCAAAGAGATCTCCGTCCACCGCCTGCTGGATGCACTCCGGCGCCGCCGCGGTGTGGCCCTTCTCCAGGTCCACGAGCTGCATGCCCGGGGCGATGGTCTGGCCGGGGAGGGAGTAGAAGAGGGTGAGGATGGCTGCCGTGGCTCAGATGCACTTTCTGGCCCAGGCGGCCACTGCGGACTCGGACTTGGCCGCATCTGCCCCGTGGACGGCCAGACCCTTGCCGATCACGGCGCCCTTGCAGACCTTCTTCAGGTCCCGCTCGCAGGAGCCCAGACCGCTGCCCTCGTGGGTCATGAGAGGGAAGACGTGCTTGCCGGTGAAGTCCAGCTGCTCCAACTGGGTGAACATGGCCATGGGGAAGGTGCCCCACCAGCACGGACCGCAGACGAAGATATTGTCGTACTGGGAGATGGTGTCCAGGGAGCGCTTCAGGGCAGGGCGGGCCTGGGCACGGAGCTCCTGCTTGGCCACATCGATGCAGCTGTAGTAGTCCTTGGGGTAGTCCTGCACCGTCTCCACCTGAAAGAGGTCTCCGCCCACGGCCTTCTGGATGTACTCCGCCGCGATCTCGGTGTTGCCCTTGGCGATGTCCTTGATGCCGCCATTCCAGTAGTTCTCTCCCGTGCGGGAGTAGTAGAGGATCAGGTTGTTTGCCATGATTGCATGCTCCTTTGCCGATGTTTTGGGATATTTCATTCTACCCAGCCCGCTTGACGGGCGCAATTCCGATTTCAGGGGATACCTATAAGCATTTGCTTATACGAAAAAGGGAGCCTGCTGCCGCAGGCTCCCTGGATGGGGGCGGGGATTCACTTGTTGAACTGCGCTTTCAGGATCTCGGCAAAGGTCTCGATGTAGTACCCGGAGTTGTCCGCCTTCCAGAAGGCGCAGTAGTTGCGGGTGAAGGGCTTCCCGTTTCGATAGAGGGGCCGCCGGGCGATGGTCTCGGCAAACTGGTCCGGCGTGGTGCCGCCCTCAATGGGGAGAAACCCTCTGCCGCTCACCACCAGAAGGCGGGCCTCTTCCAGGGTCTCGGCGAAGAGGACCTCGCTCTCGATGCCGTAAATTTCTTGGTAATAGGCCTGCTCGGTGTCCTGCTGCTCTTTGGAGGCCACCAGAATGCACGGGGTGTTCCGAAGGTCTCCCGCATTCACATACGCCAGACTTGCGATGGGGTTTCTGGCGGAGATCTCAATGGCGCACTCCTGCACTGTGAGCACCGTGTTCACGTACTCGTCTGAAAAGGCCCGGCGCTGGTCGTTGAGGACCAGGTCCACCTGATTGGTGCGCAGGAGGTCGTAGAGGTCCTCGTGGTTGCCGTTCTTCATGTCGATGGGGATGTCCGGGTACTTGGCAGTGAAGGCCGCCACCGCCTGCTGGAACTCGGTGCCGCCGAACACCTTGCTGTATCCGATCCGGAGGGCAAAGTCCTCTCCCTGGGCGATGCGCTTGGTCTCCCGGGTGAGCCGGTCCAGGTCTGCCATGAGAAGGATGCTCTGGCGGTAGAAGTACTCGCCTGCGGGGGTGAGGGAGAACTTGCGGTTTTCCCGTTTCAGCAGGGTTACGCCCAACTCCCGCTCCAGGGCCTGCACCTGCTGGGAGATGGCGGACTGGGAGATAAAGCACTGCTCCGCTGCCGCACTGAAGCTGCCGGCTTGGACCACGGCCTGGAAGTACTTCATCTGTTTCAGCATGGTGAGGCCCCCTCTGATTGGATTGGTGGTATGAGATGGGCAGCAGAGAATGAGATGCCAGGTCCCGGAGATCTCTCTGTCCAAGTCTCAGTATACCCGGGGAGAAGGCCGATTGCAAGCCGGAATGTCTCTGGTGCGGAGGGCTGTGGGGATGCGGATCAGGTACTCCCTCTGAACCATGCGGACATGAAGCAATGAGCCGCAGGTCTTACCATATCGCTGGTTTGCACCGGGACCCATGGGGACCTGTCTGGGAGAGAAAGATACCGCCGTACGGGAGAGGAATCCCGTACGGCGGCTCTTCTAGCTGGAACGATACCAAGCTGGTTCAACTGTTCTCTTGGCCGGGTGCCCGCTTGAAAGACAGGCACTTGCCGATCACGTCCCCGGTCTTCAGATAGCAGTATGTGGGGAACTCAAAGAGCACCGGCTTGAGGACACTGTAGTCCACCTTGCCGGCATCGTTGAGGCAAGACTCCTCCACATAGGTGCCGTCTATGGTGCAGATGAAGCTCTCAAACCCGGGGGTGTTGTACACGTCCGCCACGGTGCAGGCCATGGTGAGGGGCGCCTGGCGGATGATGGGGGTGCCATTTTCGGCGCGGTCGTAGGGGAAGACGGCGGACTTGTCTGTCTTCTTCCCGCTCACAGACCCCACATAGTCCACCTCCGGCAGCATCTCCTCGGTGACGAGGTTGATGGAGAGGCGTTTCGTCTCCTTGATGCGGCTGTTGATAAAGTGGGGCGCGGCGAGACTCACCAGAACCCTGTCGTGGCCGATGATGCCCACATGCCCCACCAGGGTCCAGGTGGGCTGATCCCGTTCATCGCCCCGATCACGGTCACCGGCGCGGGATAGAGCGCCAGCAGCGAGCCAACATTCTTCTTCATCTTCTTTCCCTCCCGCTTGTTGCTGTCCGGTTTTGCCGGAGCTGATAGATGCAGTAGTCCAGACGGTCCAGCCGCTGCTGGGCGGTGTGGACCTCCTCCAGGAGACGTCCTCTCCGGCCCCGTAAGAGGCGCGTCCGCTCCCTTGGATTTGCGCTGGACAGCACTGTTTGGATCTCCTGATCTGAGAAACCCAGGCCGGACAGGTCTTGTGCGTTGAGCTCAGTGGCCATTGTAGATCCCTCCTTGCAATGGAAAAGCGCAGGTGCGGAGAGCACTTCTCCGCCCTGCGCTGTATTGTACCGCTGGAATGATCTGGCGTCCAATACCTGTCAGGATGCCTCATCTATGCTCCAGAAGCATTTTGCGAACGAGAGGAACCGCTCCACCGCGGGGCTGGACGGCTGTCCCCGCTTCCAGGCCAGGACACTGTGCAGCACCTCGCAGCCTTTCAGCGGCCGCATGGTGAGTTTACCCGGATCCAGGAAGGGAAAACCGCCTATAATGGTGAGCAGATATCCCTGCCCCTTGGAGGCCATAATGCCGCCCATTGTGGGCAGGTTGGTGAAGAAGAGAGCATTGTCCTCTTGAAAGAGAGGGCCCATCCAGTTCTGCATCATGTTCTGATACCGCGTAGGTAGGATCAATGTCTTTCCAACCAGGTCCTCTGGCAAGATGACATCTTTGCCTGCAAGGGGGTCTTCCGGGCGCATGAAAGCAGCCATATGCTCGGCCTGTTCCATCCGAATGTATTCGTACTTTCCCAGTTCGATGGGCTCCATCAGCAGGCCCACATCGATGAGGCCGTGTTCCATCCGCTCCTTCACCACATCTCCCGTGCCGGAGAAGAAGGAGAATCGCACCAACGGGTACTCTTTGTGGAACGCAGTGACACAGTCTGCCAGATGCAGCATGGTGGAGATCTCACCGTGGCCAACCACGATGGTGCCCTGCAGTTCCTCGCCGGAGTGGCCCATCTCCTGTTCCGTCTTGTCTATCAGAGCCAGAATTTCCTCTGCTCTCCGGCGGAGGAGTATGCCGTCTGGGGTGAGCACGATCCGCCGGCCCTTGTGCTCAAAGAGGGTGGTGCCCAGCTCATACTCCATCTGGGCCAGCTGCCGGCTCAGGGTGGGCTGGGTGATGTGCAGCAGCTCGGCGGCCCGGGAGACCGTCTCCTCTCTCGCCACCGTGAGAAAATAGCGCAATACCCGCAGTTCCATAGGACGCCTCCTTCGAAGGTTTCATGCCTCCAAGTATACACGAGACCCGCAGTGAGTGCAAGAGAATTTGCCTTTGAGGCATACTTCACTTTGCGCACCAGGTATTGGACGCAGGGCCCGAAACGTGCTTATAATGGCGCCACCAACCGGGAAACGCCCGGAAAATAGAATGGAAAAGTACTGAAGGAGGAAAAATCATGATCACAGTGGATATTGGCGACATCATGAGCGTGGTGAACCTGATCTCCGGACACCTCATCGCCCTGGCAGTGATTCTGGTAGCAGTGATCGCTGTCATCATCGTATCCTGCATCAAGCTGAAGAAGCCCACCAAGGGCCTGGTAAACGGCACAGCCCTCATGGCATTTGTCCTGGTGGCAGTGCTGATCGTAAACACGATGCTCACCGGCCCCCTGTACAACACCCTGAATGTGGTTCTCACCGACAAGGGTGAGGTGAGCGAAGAGACCATCGCCGCCTCCCGCCAGCTGGTGGAGGACATCACCGCCGAGGGCATCGTGCTGGCCAAGAACGATGGCGCCCTCCCGCTGCAGCCCAGCTCCTTGAACAACGGCCAGATCAACGTCTTTGGCTGGGCCTCCACCAACCCCATCTACGGCGGCACCGGATCCGGCGCCGTGGACGTGGCCACCGCAGTGGACATCCTCAAGGGCCTGGAGAACGCCGGCTTCACCGTGAACCAGGAGCTGGTGGACAAGTACAAGACCTTCCGCTCGGACCGGCCCGTCATCGACATCAACAACGGCCAGGACTGGTCCCTGCCCGAGCCCACCGCAGACAGCTACTCCCAGGACCTTCTGAACAACGCCAAGAACTTCTCTGACTGGGCCATCATCGTCCTCGCCCGGTCCGGCGGCGAAGGCGCAGATCTGCCCCACGACATGGGCAAGGTGCTGGACGGCACCCCCAACACGGAGCTCCGGGAGGGCCGGACCGTGATCGCAGATGGCTCCTACCATGTGGGCACCAAGTACACCAACGCCCTCTACACCCCCAACAGCGACAGCTACGCAGACTTTGAGTACGGCCAGCACTATCTGGAGCTGAGCCGCACCGAGAAGGACCTGGTGGATCTCGTCACATCCAACTTCGACAACGTCATCGTGGTATACAACGGCGCCAACACCATGGAGATGGGCTGGACCAACGAGTACGAGCAGATCAAGGGCGTGCTGCTCTGTGCAGGCCCCGGCGCCACCGGCTTCAACGCCCTGGGCAAGATCATCTCTGGCGAGGTGAGCCCCAGCGGGAAGACCGTAGACCTGTGGGCCAGCGATCTCACCGCCGCCCCCTACTACAACAACATCGGCCACCACAACTACACCGATGAGACCGCCCAGGGCGTGGCCGAGCGGGCCAAGGCCTGGTGGGAGCGTGCAGACGGCTATGTCACCTTTGTGAACTATGTGGAGAGCATCTACGTGGGCTACAAGTTCTATGAGACCGCCTACGCCGATGGCATGGCCGGCTTCGACTACGACACCGCTGTGACCTATCCCTTCGGCTACGGCCTCAGCTACACCACCTTTGAGCAGTCCATCACCGACACCAGCGAGACCGCAGACTCCGTCTCCGTGACCGTTACCGTGACCAACACCGGCTCCGTGGCCGGCAAGGAAGTGGTAGAGCTGTATGTCACCCCGCCCTACACCAATGGCGGCATTGAGAAGGCGGCCGTGAACCTGGTTGGTTTCGACAAGACCGACGTGCTGCAGCCCGGCGCATCCCAGACCGTTACCATCACCGTGGACAAGGAAGACCTGGCCAGCTATGACGACACCGGCATCAAGGTGACCGGCGGCGGCTACGTGCTGGAGGCCGGCGAGTACACCCTCTCCCTCCGCTCCGACTCCCACACCGTGCTGGGTGAAACCACCTTCACTGTGGCAGAAGACGTCATCTACGATGAGAACAACCTTCACAACGGAGACCTGGAGGCCGCCCACAACCGCTTCGACTTCGCCCGGGGCGAGATCACCTATCTCAGCCGCGCCAACGCCTTTGCCAACTTCGCCGAGGCCACCGCAGAGCCCACCGATCTCACCCTGCACATCGAGATCCAGGCCAACGGCTCCTACAACCCCGAAGACTTTAACGACCCCAATGATCCCATCCCCACCACCGGTGCCTCCGGCAGCCTGAAGCTTGGCGACCTCCGCGGCGCCGATTACGATGACCCCCGCTGGGAGGAACTGCTGGACCAGGTTACCGTAGATGAGATGGTGAACCTCATCGCCTATGGCGGCCACCAGACCGCAGAAGTTGCCTCTGTGGGCAAGGTCCGCACCCTGGACACAGACGGCCCTGCAGGCCTGAGCTCCCCCACACTGAGCCTCTTCGGCACCGGCTATTGCTGCAACGTGATCATCTCCCAGGCCTGGAACCGCCAGATGGCCTATGACGCCGCTGCCGGCATCGCCCGCGAGTTCTATGAGTCCGGTGTAGTTGGCTGGTATGCCCCCTCCATGAACAACCACCGCTCCGCCTTTGCCGGCCGTAACTTCGAGTACTACTCCGAGGACGGCTACATGTCTGGCGAGCTGGCCCGGGAACAGGTTCTGGCCTGTGAAAACGTGGGCGTGTACCCCTACATCAAGCACTTCTGCCTGAATGATCAGGAGACCAACCGCAACGGCATGCTGTGCACCTGGACCACCGAGCAGGCCATGCGCGAGATCTACATGAAGCCCTTCGAGGAGGCTGTTAAGGCGGCATCTCCCGGCAAGCTGGCCATCATGAGCTCGTACAACTATGTAGGCTCTGTCTGGTCTGGCGCCTGCCCGCAGCTCCAGAAAGAGGTGCTCCGTGGCGAATGGGGCTTCCGTGGCATGGTCCTCTCCGACTACTTCGGCAACTACGGCTACATGGACGCAGATGCTGGAGCCATTTTAGGTCTAACACAATAAAGTTCGGAATTCTCGCGGAATCGGGCATTTTCGCTCACTTTCTGCGGGTGTTTTATTTTTCCCCGGCCTGCTGCGGCCTACACCTCACCGAAAGGAAGGCATCTCGACAAATGAATGCAGCAAAGTAGAGCGTCTGCGTTCGGCTCCAAACACAGGAGCGGACAGCAGGCGCTATTTTCATCTCATGAAGTCAGGGCGTGTATCTGCCTCCCACAGCGGAGGCTGGATGCACGCCCTTTTTTTCATTTCCGCCCAAAACAACACAGACACAGGAGGTAAGAAAATGAGCAACGAGATTCAGGTCTTCACCAATGAGAAGTTCGGCAGCGTCCGGACCACTGTCATTGATGGCAAGCCGTGGTTCGTGGCCAGGGACGTTGCGGTGGCCCTGGGCTACACCAATCCGCGCAAGGCCATCGGAGACCACGTTGACCCCAGCGACAAGGGGGTAACGAAGTGTGACACCCTTGGCGGTGCCCAGAAGATGGTCGTCATCAACGAGAGCGGCCTCTACTCCCTCGTCCTCTCCAGCAAGCTCCCGGCGGCGAAGCAGTTCAAGCGCTGGATCACCTGCGATGTCATCCCCGCCATTCGGCAGCACGGTGCCTACTTCTCGGACGAGGTGCTGCTCCGCATCCTGGCAGACCCCGCACAGGCCCACATGCTGGTCATGGAGTATATCCAGGAGGCTCTGGAGAACGAGCGCCTCACGAAGGAACTGGAGTCCGCCCTTCCCAAGGTGAAGTACTACGACACATTCGTGAACCCGATGGAGACCACCACCCTCCGGGAGACGGCCAAGGAGCTGGGAATCCCGGAGAAGCGCTTCGTACAGTACCTGCTGGACAACCACTACCTGTACCGCGCCCCTTCCGGGAAGCTGATGCCCTACGCCTGCTACACCAAGCAGAAGCTGTTCCTCGTCCGGGACTTCCACCTGCGCAACAGCCCGGAGTGCAGTCAGTACACGCTGTTCACGGCCCGGGGCAAGGAGCACTTCATGCACCGGGTGAAGGAGATCCTCAGGGAGACGCGGTGATGCATCAACAGACCGGGAGGAGGTGTCTTTCATGCCGGTCTTTCGAGTCGTAAAGGACGAAAACTACACCACCATGAGCAACTTCCATCTGCGGGACAAGACGCTGAGCTTGAAGGCAAAGGGCCTCCAGTCGATGCTCCTGAGTCTGCCGGATGAGTGGAAGTACAGCGTGCAGGGCCTGGTGACTATCTGCCGGGAGGGCAAAGAGTGTGTGAACTCCGTTCTCCAGGAGCTGGAGCAACACAGGTATCTGGTACGCCGGCAGGGACGCAAGCCGGATGGCAAGATGGGCGGCGTAGAGTACTGGATCTACGAGAAACCGCAACCGTGTACCGAAAACCCGGATGCGGTTAAACCGGATACGGACAAACCAGATGCGGATAAGCCAGATGCGGAAAACCCGCATCCGGAAAACCCGCCACAATTAATAACTAATAGATCAAAGACTAAAGAATCAAGTACTGAGGGAGAGAGGAAGGCCCCCTCCCCCCGGTATGGACAGTATCAGAACGTTGTGTTGTCTGCTGTGGAACTGCAGAAGCTGCAGGAGGAGTTCCCTCTGGACTGGCAGCGCAGGATTGACCGGCTCTCTGAATATATGGCCTCTACGGGGAAGACCTATCGGAACCATCTGGCCACGATTCGCAGCTGGGCACGGAGAGATGCAGCAGATCCCAAACGTCAGGGATACCGACACGAAAACTATCAGTACGAGGAGGGAGACAGTCTGTGAACATTTTTGATGACCTGCTGAAGAGCTTCGCCTCTCAGCGGGAACCGAACGAGGATGAGTACCTGGACACGGACGGCCTGCTGCACTGCACCCAGTGCCACGGACCCCGGCAGTGCAGAGTGAAGATGCAGGGCCGCGAGGTCATCATGCCGTGCATCTGCAGGTGCCGGCAGGAAAGGTACGAGATGGAGGAGCGACGTGAGAAGGAAACCCAGCGCAGAATCTACATCCAGCGTCTCAAGGCCAACGGGATTCAGGAGCGTCATCTGCTGGACTGGACTTTTGCGGATGCGGAAGACAGCCGCTACGTCCGCATGGCCAAGAACTACGTAGAGAACTGGAAGATGGTGCTGGAACAAAACCTGGGGCTGCTGCTCTGGGGAGACGTGGGGACCGGGAAATCATTCCTGGCAGCCTGCATCGCCAACGCACTCCTTGACCGGGGCGTCCCGGTCCTGATGACGAACTTTTCCAAGATTCTGAACCAGATGGGCGGGATGTACTCGGAGGAACGCCACCGGTACATCGCGTCCTTTTCGCAGTTCCCGCTGCTGGTCATCGACGACCTCGGCATTGAGCGGGGAACCGAATTCGCCCTGGAGCAGGTCTACGCTGTGGTGGATGAGCGCTACAAGTCCGGCCTTCCGCTGCTGATCACCACCAACCTGGCCGTCTCGGAGATCCGGAACGCCACGGATATCGCCCGCGCCCGGATTTTCAGCCGAGTCCTGGAGATGTGCACGCCCGTCCACATCTCGGGCAATGACCGCAGAACGGCCATCGGGAAAACCAAGCAGGATCTGGTGAAGGAGGTGCTGTTCCCGTAATGCCCAACGAAGTGGTTGAGCAGGTGCAGAGAATCCCCATCGGGGAGCTGCACGAGTTTGAGGGGCACCCGTTTCAGGTCCGGGACGATGAGGACATGGAGAAAACGGTGGCGAGCATCCGGGAGTACGGCATCACCACCCCGCTTCTGGTCCGTCCAGACCCGGACGGCGGGTATGAAATCATCTCCGGGCACCGTCGGCATCACGCTGCCGGGCTCACGGGCCTGGAATCCGTCCCCTGCATCGTCCGGGAGATGGACGATGACACCGCCATCATCACCATGGTGGACAGCAACCTGCAGCGGGAACAGATCCTGCCCAGCGAGCGTGCTTTCGCCTACAGCATGAAGATGGCGGCTATCAAACACCAGGGACAGCGCAGGGATTTAACTTCTGGCCAAGTTGGCCAGAAGTTAGAATCTTCCAGCGCCAGGGAAAAAGTGGGTGAAATCTCCGGGGACAGCGGGAGAACGGTTCAGCGGTATATCCGTCTGACAAACCTGATTCCCGAGGTGCTGCAGATGGTGGATGAGCGGAAGATTTCCTTCAACCCCGCTGTAGAGCTGTCCTACCTGAGGCCGCAGGAACAGAAGGACTTCATCTCGGCGATGGACTACGCCCAGGCTGCCCCGTCCCTCTCCCAGGCGCAGAGGATGAAGAAACTCAGCCAGGAAGGCGGCTGCACCCTCGATGCGATGTGCGATGTCATGGACGAGGTGAAGAAGGACGACTTGGGGAT
>CANRFN010000031.1 GCA_947629915.1 uncultured Oscillospiraceae bacterium
TCTCGGTTTTCGAAGTTCTTGCCCAGGTGAAATTATTGCCATTTTATACCATGCAAATGTTTTCGACGTTGAGTATAGAACAGAGCATCAGCATTGAACGGATGGAAGAGGCAGTAAACCTGTTCGGCGCCTTTGACGAGAACATCCGTATCATCGAACAGGAGCTGCACGTCACCGTGGTGAACCGGGAGTCCAGCCTGAAGATCAGCGGAGACGGGGAGAACGTGATGCTGGCGGTGAAGGCCATCCAGGGCCTGCTGTCTCTCTCCGCCAAGGGGGAGGCCATAGGCCAGCAGAACGTGCGGTATATCATCGAGCTGGTGCGCACCGGCAACGAGGGCAAGATCGCGCAGCTGGCCAGCGATGTGGTGTGCGTCACGGCAAAGGGCCGCCCGGTAAAGGCCAAGACCATCGGCCAGAAGCGGTATGTGGAGTCCATCCTGAAAAACACGGTGACCATCGGTGTCGGCCCCGCAGGTACGGGCAAGACCTACCTGGCGGTGGCCGCTGCCGTGGCGGCGTTTCGGGACAAGCAGGTGAACCGGATCATCCTCACCCGCCCTGCGGTGGAGGCCGGCGAGCGGCTGGGCTTCCTGCCCGGCGATCTGCAGTCTAAGGTGGACCCGTACCTCCGTCCCCTCTATGATGCCCTCTTCGACATGCTGGGGGCGGAGACGTATCAGAAGTACGTGGAGCGGGGCAACATCGAGGTGGCGCCTCTCGCCTATATGCGCGGCCGTACCCTTGATGACTCCTTCATCATCCTGGACGAGGCCCAGAACACCTCCCGGGAGCAGATGAAGATGTTCCTCACCCGTATGGGCTTCAACTCCAAGGCCGTGATCACCGGCGATGTCACCCAGATCGACCTGCCCGCAGACAAGGTGAGCGGCCTCAAGGAGGCTATGCGGGTGCTGAGAGGCGTAGAGGACATCGCCATCTGCCGGCTGGGCGAGGAGGACGTTGTGCGCCACATCATCGTGCAGCGGATCATCAAGGCCTACGAGGAGTACGAAAACGCCCGGTACGCCAACAACAACCAGAACAAGGGCAAGAAATAGCTATGAGAAGAGACGGCAGCATCCATATCGGGCTGTATCTGGTTTTGCAGCAGCTGGCTTCGGAGTCTGGCCTCATCACGCTTTTGACCAAGGTCTTCGGTGAAAATACGGCCGCGCTCATTCTGGACATCGCCCTCTATGGGATAGACAGGCAGAGCAGGTCCTATCAGTTTTTCCAGAGCTATGCCAGAGACCATGCTGTCTTCTCTGAATTCATTCCCGAGGATGCCTCTATCGCGGGCGCACTCAAAAGGGAGATCACGGAGCCCGAGATCAATCTCTTTCGGCACCTCTGGGCAAGACATGTGCTGGATAGCGCAAAGGACGCGGATCTGTATTGCTGCACGATCCGGGTCCACCAAGAGGATGCATTGGGTATCGTCTTGGAAGGATGGAAGGCGGCAGGCGAGGCCTTTGACTCCATTCAGACAGGTGTGAATCTCCTCGTCCGGCAGAAAGACGGACTCCCGGTGGCCTATACGAAGTTCCCTGGCGAGGAGCCCGATCTCGCCGAGAAAACGGAGCAGACCGCATTTCTCCAGATGATCCTGAACAACCATTTCCCGCGTACTGCTGCGGGCAGCTTAGAAAGAGAATATACGGACCCGGAGATAGACAGCGTGTGCAAGCGTCTTCACGTTGCCCGAAACTGCAAGCCTGCCTGTTCCGGGAGGACGAAGACGCCGAAGAGCTCCCAGAGGTGGGAGACCATCCAGGGTATGGTTCTGCCCTTGGAGCCGTTTCTTGCAGTGGAGTGTTTTGAATCCCCAGTCGGCAGGGCAGAGGACGCAAAAGCGCTGATTTGGTTTGTCTCGGCCATCCTGACGGCACTTCTGTCCCAAACGATCCAGAAGGTTGGCATGAGACGAAAAGACGGGAGTTTGCCTGATGTCTGGTGGACGGCGGGCAGACTAGGCCTTGTGAAAGCCATCATCGACTGGAGTACGGACCGGTACTACCAGCCCCTGCCTGCCTTCGAAAGAGAACTCTTCCGCTGGATTGGAATCTCCGAGGAAGAGCTTCAGGAATACATCGAATCCCTGGAGACAGAGATCGAGGCCGAGACGGACCTGGATGATGAGATGGACGATGACGGGAAAACGGTTGGCTCTTTCGCCGGAAGGACGCATGCAAGCATAAACTGATAGAGAGGATGGGGTGACCCATGGCAAAGCGGCACTATCTCCCTGTTACCGAGGACGTGGCAGGAGTAAGCAAGGAGACAAAGGCATTTCTCCGCAAGGCGATCCGCACTGCCCTCGCGGCAGAGGGCGTGGACTTTCCCTGCGAGATCGATGTCTCCATCACGGATGACGCCGGGATCCGCACATTGAACAATGAGATGCGAGGCGTAGACAGCGCCACAGATGTGTTGTCTTTTCCGGCTCTGGAACTGCAGCCCGGCGTGTTGCCGGACCCGGAGGTGGACGCCGATCCCGGTACAGGTCTGGTTCCCCTGGGAGACATGGTGCTGTCCCTGGAGCGGGTACAGGCCCAGGCGGAGGAATTTGGCCACTCCGTCCGCCGGGAGATGGGCTATCTCGCTGTGCACTCGGTACTCCACCTCCTCGGTTACGACCACCTGGACGAGGGCCCGCAGAAGGCCCAGATGCGGGCCCGGGAAGAGGCCATTTTGAACGAGCTCGGCCTGCCCCAAACGGAGGGCTGAGACAGAAAACACACTGCAATTGTCCGAGAGGTGCTGTGCCGGCGTGGTACCTGAGGTGCGCATCAGGATCCATGCAGTGGCTTGCACATCCAGGAGAAGACAGGACTCTACCTGGCTTTGTGCCAGGTGCAATACAGAAAATGCTTGAAACAAAAAGGGGGGATATGAAATGGCTACAAGCACTTTTGACCGTAGACTGGAAATCACCGACCCGGAGGCTGTGATCCGGCTGCTCACACTTGAGCCGGCCAAAGAGCCGTTATCCAAACATCCGTATACCGATGAAGACCGCAAAAGAGGCGAGGAGTTAATTCGTGCCTGTTTGGCCCGTTCAAGAAGCTTGAAGCAAACATAAGGTATGAAACAGGGTATCCTTATGGCCTGCTCACCTTAACACAGAGAAGCTGGTCAATCTTGCTGCAAAAGTCTCCAGCGGCACCGCAATGCGAGCACACCAACGGGACGGGACCAACCGCAAAGGCAGCAATAACAAGCCAAACGCCAGAGGAATAGGATATTGCGAAATGGCTATGAGCACTTTTGACCGCAAGCTGGATGGATTTGGCGCTATTTTTGGAGTTGCTTTACTAGGCGGAGCTGCCTGCTCATTTCTAGACTGCTGGCAGAGAAAGAAAAAGCCCAGGCGGGTAAGTTCGGCCACTCCGCTCGCCGGGAGATGGGATATCTCGCCTTGCACTCGGTGCTCTACCTTCTCGGCTATGACCGCTGGACGAGGGCCCGCAGAAGGCCCAGATGCGAGCCCGGGAAGAGGCCATTTTGAACGAGCTAGGACTCCCCCAGACGGAGGGCTGAGAGCGGAACCACACATCAGTAACCTTGGGAGGTGCTTCAATTGGCAAGACTATCTGATCATGTTCAAACCAAAAGCATCCCCATTCCGGCTGACTGCTACGTCAACCAGAAGGATCAGTGCATCTATGTGAAAGTGCCGACCTCGGAGCAACACAGTACCCGTGTTGTAGTGGGGCGGCTGGCATCTCTGGAGGACAATACGTTCTATCCAAATGGAACCTTCGGTGAGATGTACCCAGACTTGTGGCGCCAGAATTTCGACACCGATCCGATGAGGCCGCCTGAGGTGCGCATCGGAATTCATGCTGTGGTTGCCCATATCCTGAAGGAGACAGGACTCTGCGAGGTTCTGTGCCAAGTCCTGGACCAGAACACGGCATGCGCCATGCTGGACTGTGCCGTATACGCCATGCTCTCTGCCGAGAACCTTGTGGCGAGCTTTGACGACTATGCCCAGGAAGACCAATTCTTCTTTGGAGAGGGCCCATACCCAGACGGGTGGATTGAGGACTTCCTCTCGGAACAGATTCCACGGGATGCCGCCCAGAGGTTTCAGTCCGCATGGAGGAAGCGCTGTCTTTCCAGTGGGCTCACGGAGTGCTGGGTGTGCATAGGCGGGGATAACAAGGTTCTATCCCAGATCTTTTCCCCGGAGAAGCAGGCGCAATCGTACGTGGCAGCGGTCTGCGCAGATGGACCCTGCCAGGGCATGCCTCTCGCATATCGCATATACAACAACGGCCTCATGGATTTGCGGCAACTGCAGGAAACGTTGGATATGCTGAAGGAAGCTGGCATTCATGTCAAGGGGATTCTATTGGATTTTCAGGCCGTCAGCTTCGCAGATATCAGAAAGCTGCAAAGCCCTGGCATAGACTTCATCGCCATGCTGCATCGGTCCCTGGAGGGTTGGGACTACATGGAGAAACACTACGCCGAGCAAATCCATGGCCATTTCCAATCCTTGCTTTCACAAGGCGGGGATCTGTTTGCCGCAGAGGCTCGGCACAGTATCCTGAGTGACGGCGAAGATGAGGCCACCCTCTGCATGTATTTCAACTCCACAGAGCACAGGAAACAGGGGAACCAGTTTCGGGCTCTCGTCATGGATGGTGCCCAGGAACTGGAGGCCAAACTGAGGGCATGTCAAGATGGCCAGTTGAAAAACCCACTTCCAACTGTTCCCAATGCGCTTCAACGGTATCTCAGTATTACTGAGCCTGGAGAAGACGGTTGCCGCAGAGTGGCCTGGAACTATGATGCCATAGACAGGCATGCTTGGTGGTCTGGATACTGGGCGCTGGCGTCCTCCCTCACGGTTTCAGCCCGGGAGATGCTGGATCTGTATCACCTCCGAGACAGCGTTGAGACACAGTTTTCGATGCACAAGATACAACCTGAAATCCGTATAATAGGGCCTAGGTGAATGCTGACCCCATTTGCTTTCGGTAAACTAGGTCATTAAGTTTCGAATTTCAAATTTTCCTCTCAAAGTGCCCAGATTTCTCTTGACTTATGAGACCCTTAGCTGTATTATAACAGGGCCCAAGTGGCACCAATGATACAAGCAAGGGGGCTAAGCCTGAAGTGGAACCAAGAATAACAGGGAAGCTTCGACGAGATGTTCAAAAAAAGGCGCAAAAGTCCGGATATACGTATATATATGACCGTATTACTATGTATGATCCGGAAACGAAAGGGTACAAACAAGTTGCGACTAGGTTGATTGGTAAAATCCCACCTGGCAAATCAGGCCTCAAAGATATGATCGAGACGAGGCCTAAACGTGTTAATTGGCGCGATTTTAATAGGAGAAAAGCAGCCAAAGCCAACTGGGAATACTGGTTGCACGCATACGAAGTTCAGGAAGGTATTGCACCTGAGGAAACCCCGGCTGCAGATTGCCAAAGCGATTTGCCAAACGATCCAGCCAGCTGCACCTCGGCAGATCCCTCTAGCATTGACGGGGCGCTGACCCCCATATCTTTATCTTCGGAATCTTGTCAAAATGCTACCACTGCTCCTGGATCGGACAACACTGGTAGTGAGAGTGAGAATGAAGGGCAGGGATCGGCAGCTTCGGCGGCTGCATTCGTTCAGGACTTCTACGATGCGGAGAAAGTGCGGGCAGTTCTTGAAGGGCAAAATGTCTTTGCTAGAAAGACATCTTATATGGTCGATGCTTTGCTCGATTGGATTGGAAGAGCTTCTGGAATAGACAAAGCTGTTGTACAAGCATTTCCCGGTGACAAAGGAACAGCGCAAAAGGTACTATCAATGGCTAGATTTTGGACCGCCAAGCAAGGCGAAACTATTAACAATATTGATGAATGGAGCATTTTCCACCGTCTTCCATATCGTGATGGTGTATCTTCTGACATGTGTTACGCAGCCATGAATGTCATTGGTCTGGATGCATCGGTGCCTTATCGGTTCTTCTTAGATCGCGCCAAGAGATGTCCAGACGGGGCGCTGCTTCTTGTTGATTCGACAACAATTTATTCATATTCAAAAAACTTAACTTCTGTTGACTATGGCCATAACAAAGCTAACAATAAGCTTCCTGTAGCAAAAGTATTTACGTTGTATTGTGCACAATCCAGGGAACCGATATCCTTCTTCATAGAGCGTGGATCTGTTCCTGATGTGTCGAATCTCGTTGATGCAGCTAAGCAATATGCACAAATCCGAAACAAGCAGCTGGCCAAGCTCATCTTCGATGGTGGATTTTTTAGTGAAAGTAACCTCTCATTTATTTCGAACAAGCATTATAATATCCTTATGAGAAGCCCAATCCGATGCACTTGGATCAAGCCAGAATTCAAAAAGATATGCGACAAACTTAGAAGCGAGGATAATGTGTGTGAGTTTGATTCTGATGTGCATTGCGAAATGGCCTGCTTTGAGCACGCTTTTCCCCGTGTCAGGCAAAGGTCAAGGAACGGCGTTGCAGCTGGCGAAAAGGTATACGAAACGCGCAGAGTATATTTGTACTTCTTTCTTGATGAGAATAGAGAACGTGAAGAGCGGCATGTTTTTTTCGAACAACTGCGTGAAGCAAAAGCAGAAGTTAAGATCACCGGCAACACGAATTGCCTAACCAAGGAGCTGCGAAAGTACAAGAAATATTTAGAGGTAAAGCGCAATATCAAGACAAGTAAGATTTCGGTCATTCTTAATAAGAAGAAAATTCATGAGGACATCAGTCTCTGCGGCTGTTTTGCTTTATTTAGTTTTAAGAAAATACCAAATGATGAAGCCTTACGTGAGTACAGAATTCGAGAAAAAACCGAGGAGAGTTTTAAGTTAGACAAGGTATTTAATGATGCAAACTCCACTCGTTCGCACAACGATGTGTCCCTGGACGGGAGACTATTCTGCCAGTTTGTCGCTCTTTGCTATGAAGAATTTCTCTATCAGCGTCTCAGAGATGCGAAGGAAGAGCAGTCCAAAAAAATAGAGGATGGCGTATCCTCCGGCACTCTGACGGGCCAAGCATTAGAGGCCGAACTTGGACTTTTGCGGTGGCTAAATAGCACATCGGTAAAGAAAATGTTTAATCAGCTTGACGCGTACAAAGATCTTGAATTGACTGTTGGAACAGCTAAAACCAAAAGAAAAGATTCTACTTTAAATAGGGATGCGATGTTTTTTAAATTGCTTGGCATTAAACCATAGCAACTTTTCGACCCTGTTATCCATATGATCCTATTATACGGATTTCAGGATACAAGCTGCAGGGCAGACAGAGCAGGACGCTGTGATAGAAAACTGGGACGGATGGTACCTTGCCACCTTTCTTGCGGCAATCCTTCGCGCCCATTTCCTGCTCGGCTGCCACGAACACGATTCAGAGCCAGACAAGATTAAAACAATTGTGGACAACTTAAATGGCGCTGTAGTCTGCCTTGGAGAACCTGGTTCGAGAACCTGGTTCCTACTATTACAATGCACAATCCATTGCTTTAGAACAAAAGAGCCTGTTCGCCCAGTTCGGCGTTACAAAAGAAGAGCTAGATGATTTGGCTGAAAAAGTGACCCGTCAATACCGCAATGCAGTCGCACATGTATTCCAGAATCCCCAGGTGCTGGAGAGACAGAGCAGAGGTCGTTCACCAAAACCTGACTCAGCAGAACCCAAAGCACCGAAACGGGGACGGGGCCGCCCCAAAGGCAGCAAGAACAAACCAAAGACGCCAGAGAAATAGAGAGGAGAACGTGAAATGGCTACGAGTACTTTTGACCGCGAACTGGAATTGACCAACCTGGAATCCGTCATCAAACTCCTTACCCTTGAGCCGGCTACCGAGCCGCTCTCCAAACATCCAATCACCGATGGAGAGATCAAAAGGGGCGAAGAGCTCTTGCGGCAATGCCTGGAACGTTCCAGATGCTGATGCAGCATACGAAAGACAGAAAACTGGATGGCCTTTTGCTTTCCATTTCCTGCACTTGAGGTCGAGCCATCAAAGCATTTTTGTGTAACTGGACTGCGCAAATCGAGAGAACTTTGATCTAGCGAGCGAAAGCATATTGCTTTTTTATCAATATCCGGCGGCAGGAGAGCTCAACGCCGCCAAAAATCGAGAAAGTTGAGGATCACCTATGGAAATCAAGAAATCGGGCTTCATCACCATCTGCGGACGGCCCAATGTGGGCAAGTCCACCCTGGCCAACACCTTGGCAGGGGACAAGGTGGCCATTGTGTCCCCCAAGCCCCAGACCACCCGCAACCGCATCTGTGCGGTTACCTGCCGGGGAGACTGCCAGTTCGTGTTTGTGGACACCCCGGGCCTCCACAAGGCCCGCACCCGCCTGGGAGACTATATGGTCAAAGCCGTGGGGCAGTCTGTGACAGATGTGGACGGGCTGCTGCTGGTGGTAGAACCCATCCCCCACATCGGGGGGCCGGAGGCGGAGCTCATCAAGCGGATCCAACAGCAGCAGGCCATGGGCGCCAAGGCCGGCCTTCTCATCAACAAGATCGACACCGTGGAGAAGGAGAAGCTGCTGGAAGTGATGGCCGTGTACGGCGAGGCCATGAACTGGGATCTGGTGATGCCCATCTGTGCCCAGTCCGGCGAGGGCGTGGAGGAACTGCTGGGCATCCTGGCAGACTGGCTGCCGGAGGGACCGAGGCTCTTCCCGGAGGGCGCCACCACAGACCAGAGCGAGCGGCAGATGATGAGCGAGATCGTCCGGGAGCACCTGCTGGTGGCCCTGGACCGGGAAGTGCCCCACGGCACCGCGGTGGAGGTCACGCGGTTCTCCCAGCGGGACGATGGCATCATAGACTGCCATGTCACCATATACTGCGAGAAGGAGTCCCACAAGGGCATCATCATCGGCAAACACGGGGCCATGCTGAAAAAGATCTCCACCGGCGCCCGGGAGGACATGGAGCGCTTTATGGGCGCCAAGGTCTACCTGGAGACGTGGGTGAAGGTGAAGGAGAACTGGCGGGACAACCCGGCTGCCATCTCCAACTTCGGCTACCGGGACGAGTGAGCCCCAATACTTTCCGCGTGTAATTCCGCCTGTCCCGCCCACAATATGGTGGGAGGGATAGACCATGGACGATTACTGGAGCCTGTTCTGGGCCACCGGCATGCCGGAGGCCTGGGCGATGAATCGGCAGATGGAGAACGGCGGGGTGCCGGACGGCGTGCTGCATCCCGAGGCAACCATGATGCCCCACCCGCCGGTGCTGCCGGTGCGGGAGATGGAGGCCGCCAAGCGTGCGGCCCACCGCAAGAGCGGGAGAGAGTGAAACGGGGGCCGGCGCAGCCGGCCCCCTGGAAAAGAGAAGAAGGGGAGGGCCTGTCTATGCACATTACAACCCATGCGCTGGTGCTCCGGGAAGTGGACTACAAGGAGACAGACAAGATCCTCACCCTCTATACCGAGACAGAGGGCAAGCTCACGGTATCCGCCCGGGGCTGCCGGAAGAAGGGCAGTCCCATCGCGGCAGGCTGCCAGCTGCTGGTGTGGGCGGAGTTCACCCTGTACGAGGTGAAGGGCCGCTGGGCGGTGAAGGAGACCGCCTCAGAGCGCCTCTTTGACGGCATCCGCCGGGACCTGGACAGACTGGCGCTGGCAAGCTACTTTGCCGAGGTAACCGAACTTCTCGCCGAAGAGGGGCAGCCGGACGAGGAACTGCTGGCCCTGGCCCTGAACAGCCTCCACGCCCTGGACAAGGGGACCTTCCCGCTGGCCCAGGTGAAGGCCGCCTTTGAGTGGCGTGCCATGGCCGTTGCCGGCTACGCCCCCCAGGTCGACTGCTGCGGGGTGTGCGGCAGGGAGAACCTCGCCGAGCCCCGCTTCCACATCCAGGAGGCCACCCTGGTCTGCGAAGACTGCCGGGGCGCATTGCCGCCCGGGGACTGTCCGCCGCTCACCCCGGAGGCAGTCACGGCGCTCCGCCGGATCACCGAGGAGGACCGGCGGCGGATGCTCTCCTTCCGCCTGGACCCCGTGAGCCTCAAGCGCCTTGGGGACGCGGGGGAGAAGTACATCATCGCCCGGCTGGAGCGGGGCTTTCACACACTGGATTTCTACAAGTCCCTGGCGGTGCCGCCGGGGCCGTTGAAAGGATAACGCTATGACGGAACTGTTTGAAAAGTCGCTGGAGACCCTGGAGCTGCCCAGAGTGCTCTCCTTGCTGGCCAACGAGGCCGTTACGGAAGAGGGGAAAGAGCTGTGTATGGCCCTCCGCCCCCAGACCGTGCTCAGCGATGCGCAGCGCCTGCAGAGGCAGACCTCAGCCGCCTTTGATCTATTGGTAAAGCACGGCTCTCCCGGGATCGCCGGGGTGAAGCCGGTGGAGCTGGCCCTCCGCCGGGCGGACCGGGGCGGGGCATTGAACACTCGGGAACTGCTGGACATCGCCCAGGTGCTCCGCTGCGCCCGAAACGTGAAGGAGTACGGCGGGGGAGACAGCACCGTGCTGGACGGGTACTTCCAGTCCCTCACCGCCAACCGCTTCCTGGAGGAGAAGATCACCAACTCCATCCTCAGCGAGGAGGAGATCGCAGACGCCGCCTCCTCGGAGCTGGCGGACATCCGCCGGCACATCCGGGCCGCCGCCGGCAAGGTGCGGGACGTGCTGAACAAGCTCATCTCCTCCAACCAGTCCAAGTACCTGCAGGACACCATCATCACCATGCGGGGCGGCCGCTATGTGGTGCCGGTGAAGAGCGAGCACAAGAATGAGATCCCCGGCCTGGTCCACGATGTCTCCGGCTCCGGCGGCACCTTCTTCATCGAGCCCATGGGCGTGGTGAACGCCAACAACGAGCTCCGGGAGCTGCAGGTGAAGGAGCAGAAGGAGATCGAGCGGATCCTGGCGGAGCTCAGCGCAGACTGCGCCGGCTTCAAGGAGGACATTGAGGACGACTACCGCACCCTGGTGAGCCTGGACTGCATCTTTGCCCGGGCGAAGCTGTCCTCGGTGATGGGGTGCATTGAGCCCACCCTGGGAGACCACATCGCCCTCCGCAAGGCCCGGCACCCGCTGCTGGACCCCAAGACCGCGGTGAAAAACGACCTCACCCTGGGCCAGACCTTCGACACCCTGGTGATCACGGGGCCCAACACCGGCGGCAAGACGGTTACCCTCAAGACCATGGGCTTGCTCACCCTGATGGCCCAGTGCGGCCTGCACATCCCGGCGGCGGACGGCTCTGTGGTGAAGGTGTGCACCGCGGTGCTGGCGGACATCGGAGACGAGCAGTCCATAGACCAGTCCCTCTCCACCTTCTCCTCTCATATGACCAACATCGTGGCCATCCTGGAGCAGGCGGACGATGGCGCCCTCATCCTCTTCGATGAGTTGGGCGCCGGCACAGACCCGGTGGAGGGCGCGGCCCTGGCAGCTGCCATCATCGAGTCCGCCCGGGGCCTCGGCGCCACTGTGGCGGCCACCACCCATTACGCCGAGCTGAAGGTCTATGCCATGACCACCCCCGGGGTGGAGAACGCCTCCTGTGAGTTCGATGTGGAGACCCTGGCCCCCACGTACCGGGTGCTCATCGGCATCCCCGGAAAGTCCAACGCCTTTGCCATCTCCCGGCGGCTGGGGCTGCCGGAGTACATCATCCAGCGGGCGGCAGACCGGGTGAACGCGGAGAACGTCCGCTTTGAAGACGTGCTGAGCCAGCTGGAGATCCAGCGGCAGGCCATGGAGAAGGACCGGGACGAGGCGGCGAAGCTGCGCCTGGCCATGGAGGAAGACCGAGCCCGGGCAGAGGAGTACCGGGCGAAGATCGAGAAAGAGCGGCAAAAGGCCACCGAGAGGGCCCAGGCAGAGGCCCGGCGGATTCTGGAGGAGGCCCGGGACACCGCGGACGCAGTGTTCAAGGAGCTCAACGAGATGCGCCGCCGCCAGGAGCAGGCCCAGCAGAACCAGAGCTGGGTGGAGGACAACGAGCAGCGGGCGGAACTGCGCCGCAAGCTGAACGAGGCGGAGAACGCCCTGGGCGGTGCCCCGGAGGAGCTGCCGCCCCCGCCGCCGGCGCGGCCGGCCGTGGTGGGAGACACGGTGGAGATCCTCAAAATGGGCACCCAGGCCGAGGTCATGGGCATCAACAAGGACGGCACATTGCAGCTCCAGGCGGGCATTTTGAAGATGAAGGCCCGGCAGGACGAGGTGCGGGTGCTGGAGGATGTCACCGCCCGGAAAAAGCAGAGCGCCAGAGACAAGGCCAGAGCCCAGTCCTCCACCGGCGTGCAGCGGGAGCTCCGGCTCACCGCGGCCAAGGCGGAACTGGACCTCCGGGGCCTCACCGCCAGCGAGGCGCTGGTGGAGGTGGACAACTTCCTGGACGCCGCTGTGATGGGCAGACTGGAGACGGCGCGGATCATCCACGGCAAGGGAACCGGCGCCCTCCGCAAGGCGGTGCGGGAGCATCTGAAGCACAGCAAGTACGTGAAGGAATTCCGCCCCGGCGTCTACGGAGAAGGGGAAGATGGCGTCACGGTGGTAACACTCCGGTAAAACTGCGGAAAATACGTGAAAAGAAAGCGGATTTCGCCCAAAAGACGGCAAACAATTTGTTCATTCTGCCGTTGACGTCATGGCATGAAATTTGGTATCCTTTGGGTGGATGCTTCTGGTGCCAAAAGAGATTTCGGGCACCGGTATCGAGGACGGAGGAGACTTGTTCATGTTCATGAAAGAGACGATGGTGAGCAACCAAGTAGGTCTGCATGCACGCCCGGCGACATTTTTCATTCAGAAGGCCAATGAGTTCAAAAGTTCCATTTGGGTGGAGAAAGACGAGCGGCGGGTCAACGCGAAGAGCCTGCTGGGTGTCCTCTCCCTGGGGATTGTAAAGGGGACCCCCATCAACCTGATTGCGGACGGTCCGGATGAGGAGGCTGCCGTCAACAGCCTCGTAGATCTCATCAGCAACGAGTTTTCTGAGTAACAGCCGGATTCCAAACAACACAAAGCGGGACTTGGACGACTTCCGGGTCCCGCTTTGTTGTTCCCACCCTTTTGCGAGAGGAGCTTGACCATGACTTTTGACGAGCTGCGGGAGAAAGCCCACGCCCTGCCCCTGAAGCCAGGCGTCTATATCATGCAGAACGCCAAGAGTGAAGTGATCTACGTGGGCAAGGCCAAGGCCCTGAAAAACCGGGTGAGCCAGTATTTTCAGGACCAGGACCGGCACAACCTGAAGACCCGGACCATGGTGCACCAGATCGACCACTTCGATGTCATCGTGGTGCAGTCTGAGTTCGAGGCGCTGGTGCTGGAAAACGCCATGATCAAGCGGCACATGCCCCGCTATAACATCCTTCTGAAGGACGACAAGGGCTACCCGGTGATCCGGCTCACGGTGAAGGAGGACTACCCCAAGTTCTCCCTCGCCCGGAAGGCGGCCTCAGACGGGGCCCGCTACTTCGGCCCGTACGGCACCCGGGGCGCCTCCCAGGCCATCATTGACGCCCTCTGCGCCGCCCTGCACCTCCCCACCTGCAGCCGGAAGTTTCCCCGGGACATCGGCAAGGAGCGGCCCTGCCTCAACTACCACATGGGCATCTGCGATGGCTATTGCCGGCCCAACATGGACCAGAGCCAGTACAAGGCGGCCATCTCCACCGCCGTCCGCCTGCTGGAGGGCAAGCTGGACGATGTGGTCCAGGAGCTCACCGCCGAGATGGAGCAGGCCGCCGAGGCCCTGCAGTTTGAGAAAGCCGCCCAGATCCGGGACCGGATCCGGGATCTGGAGCAGCTCACCACCCGCCAGAAGGCGGTGGCCGCCTCCATGGCGGACACCGATGTGGTGGGGTACTACCGGGAGGAGGCCCGGTGCTGCTTCGTGGTCCTCCACTACCTCCGGGGCGAGCTGGCGGCGAAGGACTGGGAGCTGCTGCCCCCGCCGCTGGAGGAGGACGAGGGGGAGACCGTGACGGCCCTCACCGCCCAGTACTATGGCCCCCGGGGGAGGCTGCCCCGGCAAATCCTGCTGCCCAACTGCGTGGAGGACACCGAGGAGCTGAGCCAGATGTTCACCCAGCAGGCGGGCCACAAGGTGGAGGTGCTCACCCCCCAGAGAGGCGCCAAGGCGGAGCTCACCGGCATGGCGGCGGAGAACGCCCGGGAGGAAGTGCTCCGCGCCACCACCGCAGAGGAGCGGCAGAGCAAACTCACCGAGGCCCTGGGCAACCTGCTGGGCATGGACCACCCGCCCCACAGAATCGAGGCCTTCGACATCTCCAACCAGGGGAGCGATGACATCGTGGCCTCCATGACCGTACATGTAGACGGCCGGCCCCTGAAGCGGGACTACCGGCTCTTTAAGCTGAAGGACATGGCCCACGCCGATGACTACGCCTCCATGCGCCAGGTGGTGGAGCGCCGATTCCGCCGGTATCTGGACGGAGACGAGCGGTTCGGGGAGATGCCGGACCTGCTCCTCATGGACGGCGGCGCCGGCCAGGTGGCCTGTGCGGTACAGGCCATGGAGGAGCTGGGCATCTCGGTGCCCGTCTTCGGCATGGTGAAGGACAACCGCCACCGCACCCGGGCCCTGGTGGCCGGGGACGGCCGGGAGATCGGGATCCAGCAGAACCAGGCCCTCTTTGCCATGGTGGGCCGGATCCAGGAGGAGACCCACCGCACCGCCATCACCTTCCACCGCAAGCAGCAGGAGGGCCACATGAAGGGCTCTGCCCTGGACGACATCCCCGGCATCGGTCCGGCCAAGAAGGCGGCCCTGCTGAAGGCGTTTCGCAGCATCAAGGCCATCAAGGCGGCTGGCGAGGACGAGCTGGCGGCTGTGGTGGGCAAGAAGGCGGCGGCAGCGGTGAAGGAGAAGCTGTGCCCCCCAGAGAGTATGAAGGAGAGCACGAAGGAGAGCACGAAAGATGCGGCAGCTGAGGAGAGAGATGCCTCGGCGGATGATGAGAACATTGTCGAGCCGGAGGACGCCGATGAGGATGAGATCATTGGCCTGCCCGAGGACGAGGATGCGGAAAACCTGGATCCCGATGCGCCCCAGGGGGATCCCGATGAGGAGAGTTGAACCATGCGCGTGATCACAGGCAGTGCCCGGGGGAGGGTCCTGGCGGAGCTGCCCGGGCTGGAGACCCGGCCCACCACGGGAAAGATGAAAGAGGGCCTCTTCAGCGCCCTCCAGTTTGACATCGAGGGCCGGCGGGTGCTGGACCTCTTCTCCGGCACGGGGCAGCTGGGTATTGAGGCCCTGTCCCGGGGGGCCTCCTTCTGCGACTTTGTGGACCGGAACCCCGCAGCTCTCGCCGTGACGGAGAAAAATGTGAACACTTGCGGCTTCCAAAAGCAGGCGGGTCTCTACAAGTTGGACTGGAGCGCCTTCCTGGACCGCTGCAGAGAGAAGTACGGCCTCATCTTTTTGGACCCGCCATACCACTCCGGCGACTTAGAAAAAGCGATGATGCGCATTACAGAGATTGACATCTTAGTGGGAAATGGTATAATGGCCTGCGAGAGCCCGACAGAGGACGTGCTGCCGGCGCTGCCAGACCTGTATGAGAAGAAGCGGGAGTACCGGTACAGCCGGAGCAAAATCACTCTATATCGCAGGAGGGCATCCCTTTGAGACGCGCCATCTATCCAGGCTCTTTCGACCCCGTCACCCTGGGGCATCTGAATATCATCAAGCGGGCGGCGGTGATCTTCGATGAGCTCATTGTCTGTGTCTGCGTGAACTCCGCCAAAAATGCCGGCCTCTTCACCCCGGAGGAGCGGGTGGAGCTGATCCGCCGGGTGACCGAGGGGCTGCCCAATGTGAAGGTGGACCGCACCAGCCATCTGGTGGCAGACTACGCCCGGCAGCACGGGGCCCAGGTGCTGGTAAAGGGGCTGCGGGCGGTGTCGGACTACGAGAACGAGATCCAGATGGCCATGCTGAACAACAAGCTCTATGACAGACTGGACACCGTGTTTTTGTACACCCGGCCCAAGTACGCGTACTTAAGCTCCACCGTGGTCAAGGAGATGGCCCGGTACGGCGCCGATCTCCGGGACTTTGTGCCCCGCCAGATCATCGTAGACGTGGAGGCCAAGGCCAGAGGGCTGGAACTGCCCCGGCATGAGGAGAGACCCCAGTAAAAGACCTGCAGACGGGGAGCCTGTCTGCTATCAATAAGCGGAAGCTGAGAGGAGACGAATCTATGGCAACTGGAGTAGACGAACTGCTGGACATGCTCTTCGTCATGGTGGACGAGGCCCGCAACGCCCCCTTTAGTCCTGGCAAGTGCGTGATCGAGCGGGACAAGGCGCTGGACCTCATTGAAGAGATCAAGGGGAAGTTCCCTGTAGAACTGGCGGAGGCCCGCAAGGTGCTGAACGCCAGAACAGACTACATGAACGCCGCCAAGCGGGAGGCGGACGAGATCAAGCGACGGGCGGAGATCAACGCCGGCCAGATGGTGGACGAGTCTCAGGTGACGAGTCAGGCGAGGCAGAGGGCGAATGCCATCGTGGCCCAGGCGGAGAGCCGGGCGAAAGAGGTGCGCAAGGTGGCCAACGAGTACTGCGAGGACGTGCTCCGGCGGACGGAGGAGGCCCTGGCAGACGCCCACAGCGAGATGCGGCAGGTGCACACCCGCTTCCGCAACGCCATGAACAACCTGGGCGGCGGCAACGCGGCCAACGCCAGCAAGATGTACGATGCCGAACAGGAGAACTGAGCCCTGACATCCAAGAGAGACAGCTGCGGCTGGGACCCCGGTCTGAAGAGACTGGGATCCCAGCCGCTTTTTTCACATTTTGAAAAGTTTTCTGCCCACACGGTCGGGCGTTCCAAAACGGCGCCAGGGCCCTGGGCGGGGCAGGGGAGAGAATGGGGGAAAACGCCGGGCGGAAGAGGCGGAAATCTCCTTTTTCTGCCTTGGATGGCGCTGGAAAACTGTTGGAATGAGCCGAATTCACAGGGATTTTCCTCCCAATCGTTGATTTTGCCCGGCGGCCTTTTCCGGGGGTCCCTTTGGAGGGTTTTGGAGGGAAAAGCCCACCCCGCCGGCCGGTTGGGAGGCCTTTCCATGCCTCTTTGTCCAGAAATCCTGCGGATAGTTCCGAGGGGAATTGTCGAATATGCCGAAGAAACCAAAGAACCGCCGGGGAAGCCCGGTTTTTTTCTGAAAAAAAGGGCTTGCAATTTGCGCAGTGCACGCGTATACTTGGGGCTGGATTGGAGCGTTTTGGAGGAAAACGGCATCCATATGGGAGGAAACGGAGGGGCACGGCATGACTGGCACATACGAACACAGTCTGGACACCGCCAGCCGGCTGATCGTCCCCGCCAAACTCCGGGACAAACTGGGCAAATCCTTCTACCTCTCCGTAGGGGTAAAGGAGAACCTCACCCTCTATCCCATGGAGACCTGGGACAAGCTTCGCGAGCGGGTGGCCCAGCTCTCCACCACAGACGCCGCCTCCATGGACCTGTTTTTCGCCTCTGCCATCCTCTGCGAGGTGGACAAGCAGTGGCGCTTTCAGGTGCCCGGCTTCCTGAAGGACTACGCCGGCATCGAGAAAGACGTGGTCATCACCGGCAACAACGACCGGGCGCAGATCTGGGCCGCAGACAAGTGGAAAGAGCGGACCCGGGAGCAGCTGAATCCCGCCAACATCGCCGCCCTGATGAAGACATTGGGGATCTAATCCATGGAATACACACATGTGCCGGTGCTGCTGCAGGAGTGCCTGGACGGCCTGCAGATCCGCCCGGATGGCATCTATATTGACGGCACCCTGGGCAGGGCGGGCCACGCCAGAGAGATCGCAAAGCGGCTCACCGCGGGCGGCAGGCTCATCGCCGTGGACCGGGACCAGGCGGCCATAGACGCCGCCCCGGGCCGGCTGGAGGGCCTGATGGACCGGGTCACCCTGGTGCACGGCAACTTCTCTCAGCTGCCGGACATCCTCCGGGAGATGGAAATCCCCGGGGCAGACGGGATGCTCTTCGACCTGGGCGTCTCCTCCCCCCAGCTGGACGATGCGGCCCGGGGCTTCAGCTACATGCAGGACGCCCCTCTGGACATGCGGATGGACCGCAGCGCCGCCTGCACCGCCTGGGATGTGGTAAACGGCTGGAGCCAGGAGGAGCTGAAGCGGATCCTGCTGGAGTACGGCGAGGAGCGGTATGCCGGCCTCATCGCCGCCGCCATCTGCCGGGCCCGGGCGGACAGGCCCATTGAGACCACTTTGGAACTGTCGGACTTAATCCGCAACGCCATGCCGGGGAAGGCCAGGCGGGAGAAACAGCATCCTGCCAAGCGCTCTTTCCAGGCCATCCGCATTGCGGTGAACGATGAATTGGGAGAGATTCAACGGCTGTTGGAGCAGGCCTTGGATCTGCTGACACCTGGCGGACGCATCGCCGTGATCACCTTTCACTCCCTGGAGGACCGCCTGGTGAAGAACGCCTTCGCCGGTTGGACCCAGGGCTGCACCTGCCCGCCGGACTTCCCGGTGTGCGTGTGCGGCAAGAAGCCTCGGGCAAAGCGCATCGGAAAGGGCGTCACCCCCAGCGAGGCGGAACTGGAACAGAATCCAAGAGCCAGAAGCGCTCGGCTGCGGATTGCAGAGAAGCTGTGATCCGGATCCCCGCAGACGGCCTAACCTGAGCGACAAAGGAGCGGGGAGCAATGGCAGAGCAGAGACGGAGGACCTCGGCGAACACCCGATACGGGGACAGCCGAAGGTACCGCACCAGCGGCAATGTGGCATACCAGCCGGATTACGAGCGGGACGCGTACCGCCGCCAGAACGTCCGCCGCTACCAGGAGCCCGTTCCCGAGCAGCCGCGCAAGCCCAAAATACAGCCGCGCAAGCGGGTCCACAACCGCCCAAAAGCGGAAGTGCGGGCCCAGGAGCGGGTCTCTCTCTTTGCAGTGGTGGGCTCCGCCGTGGTGCTGGCCTCCATCATGGTGCTGGTGATGCTCACAGCGCAGCTGGCGGTGGCCAACAACGACATCGTAGAGCTGCGCTCCGAGCTGGCGGAACTCCAGGAGGAGGGACAGCAGCTGCAGGCCCAGTACGAGCAGGTGTTTGACCTGGAGATGATCGAGGAGATGTTCCTCTCCAGCGGCGCCATGGTGCGGCCCAGCAGCGACCAGGTGGTGTACATGAATCTGGCGCAGTCGGACAGCGTCATCTACTACAGCGAGGCGCCGGAGGGCCTCAACGCTTTGATCGATCAGGCCACGGATTTCCTGGATGGGCTGCTGGGCAACTGATTGCATGCATAAGCCGGCAATTCCGGCATACACTTCCCATTGAGAAGGATTGATTCTGCGTGTTGCGGCGTGGGGCGCAGGACCCCGGATAGGACGCAAATGCGTCCCAATGCGGGGCCTGCGGCCCGCCCAAAGCAGGCTTTAGCGATACAACAACAGGGCCTCTCAGGGGCCGCTCGTTAGTGGACGGAGGGCGTGCGGAATGATTTGGATTCCTGCGCCCTTTTTTCCGGCCTTAGACCAGGTGGAAAGGAGTCTTATTTCCCATGGAGAGACAGCAACAGCAGCAGCCGCAGCGCCACCGCGGCGACCACGGGCGCAGCAACCGGAGCCTCTTCCGGCGCACCGTCTGCCTGATGCTGGTGATGGGCATTGGCATCTTCACCCCGCTGATCGCCCAACTGGTGAGGCTCCAGATCGTGGAGCACGACACCTGGGAGCAGCGGGCGGTGTCTCAGCAGACCAAGAACGTCACCCTGGGGGCCAACCGGGGCACCATCTACGACACCCAGGGCCGGGTGATGGCCATCTCCGCCACTGTGTACCGGCTGATCCTGTCCCCCAACGCGGTGCTGAAGTCCATTGACCAGGACGACTACCCGGACAAAGAGGGCAAGACCTATGAGCAGGCCCTGGCGGAGCGGCGGAATCTGATCGTGAACTGGCTGGCCGCCACCTTCGGCTACGACCGGGACCGGCTGGTGCAGCGCATCGAGTTCACCAAGTCCGGCTATGAGATCCTGGCCTATGAGATGGAGGAGGAGCAGGCGGAGCTGGTCCGCCAGTTTACCAGCGAGAACCACATCTCCAACATGCTGTACCTGGAGCCCACCAGCAAGCGCTATTACCCCTATTCCTCTGTGGGCTCCCATGTGCTGGGTTTCATGAACCAGAACGAGAACAGCGGAGACCGGAAGGTGGGCGCCCAGGGCGTAGAGGCCATCTACGAGGACGCCCTCTCCGGCGAGGTGGGCCGGGTGGTGATCTCCAAGAACGCCCAGGGCGTGGAGATGATGTCCGGCTACGAGATGTACTTTGACGCCGAGAACGGCTATGATGTCACCTTGAGCATCGATGAGCGGATCCAGGCCATCCTGGAGAACGCCCTGGCCGAGGGTGTGGAGACCTACAACGTGACGGACGGCGCCTTCGCCATCGCCCTGGACCCCAACACCGGCGCGGTTCTGGGCATGGCCAGCTGCCCCAAGTTCGACCCCAACGACTACGCGGACATCACCGACACCTTCCTGCAGGAGCAGCTCCAGCAGATCGCCGCCGCCAACGGCACAGACAGCGATGCCTATAAGGAGGCGGTGAGCGCGGCCTTCTCCCTGCAGCTGCGGAACAAGGCCCTGATGGACACCTATGAGCCGGGCTCCGTGTTCAAGCCCATCACCGTGGCCATCGGCCTGGAGGAGCAGATCCTCAGCATGGACGACACCTACTACTGCGGCGGCGTGAAGGTGGTGGGCGGCTGGCCCATCCACTGCCACCAGCACAGCGGACACGGCATGCAGACCCTCACCAAGGCGGTGGAGAACTCCTGCAACGTGGCCCTGATGGACATGGCGGAGAAGATCGGCGCGGACACCTACTGGAAGTACCTGGAAGACTTTGGCTTCCTGGACGCCACCGGCATCGACCTCTCTGGCGAGGCCAAGTGCATCCTCCACTCCGAAGAGGAGTTCACCGGCCCCTACGGTGCCGCCTCTCTGGCCACCTACTCCTTCGGCCAGACCATCAAGGTGACCCCCATCCGGCTCATCACCACCTGGGCCTCCCTCATCAACGGCGGCCACCTGCTGGAGCCCTATGTGGTCTCTTCCATCCGGGACAGCGCCGGCAACACGGTGTACAGCCACGGGGTGAAGGAGATCCGCCAGGTGATCAGCCAGAGCACCTCGGAGAAAGTCCAGTCCATCGTCCAGGCGGTAGTAAACGAGGGCTCCGGCCACAACGCATACCAGGCGGGCTACCGGATCGCCGGCAAGACCGGCACATCTGAGAAGAAGGACGAGGACACCGGCGATGTGGTCTGCTCCTTCATGGGATACGCCCCCTATGACGACCCCAAAGTGCTGGTTCTGATGGCCTTTGACGCCCCGGAGCGCTCCGCCAGCAACAGCAACTACACCCCCTCCGGCACCTACATCAGCGGCGGCAACATCACCGCCCCGGTGGCAGGCCGGGTGCTGAAAGAGATCCTGGATTACATGGGCGTGGAGCGGAAGTTCACCGAGTCCGAGCTGGCCAGCTCCGATGTCTCCATGCGGAACGTGGTGGGCCAGGAGCTGTCCGTGGCCATGGGCACCCTGCGCAGCGCCAACCTGAACTTCCGGTACATCGGCGCCGGCAATATCGTGACGGACCAGATCCCCAGCGGCGGCACCCGCATCCCCGGCGGCTCCACCGTGATCCTGTATCTGGGCGATGAGAAGCCCACCGGCCTTGTGCCCGTGCCAGACTTGTCCGGCCTCTCGCCGGACGCCGCCAAGTCCAAGCTGGAAGAGGATGGTCTCTTCCTCCGGATGAGCGGCACAACCGGTTCCGGCAGCAAGGCGGTATACCAGAACATCGCCGTGGGGACGGAGGTCCCCATGGGCACCGTGGTGGACGTCCAGTTCGGCGACACCATTATCGACTACGACGGAGATCCCAGCGGAGCAGTACCGAACCCTTGACAGCGATCCAGGCAGATCGGAGGCGGAGAGCGTGCGCAACGAGGAACCCCTGACAGTGGCCGTGGTAGGGCGGGGCAAGACCGAGACCGCCGAACTGCTGCGGCGCCTCACCGGGCTGCCGGTGGAAAAGATGACGCCCTGCCAGGCGGCCCGGTCCCAGAAGAACTACCGGGCCGTGGTGGTGGAGAACTATGACCGGTCCGCCCGGGGCCTTTCCAGCTGCGCGGTGGCCCGCTTTACGCTGGCCTGCCGCACCCCCATCACCGTGGTGGGCCTGGACGACCCGGAGGGGCAGAGAATGGCAAAAGCCATGCCCCAGGGGGTGTACGCCTACTCAGACGGGCGGCCCCAGGCAAACCTCACCGCCAAGAATGTGCACTTGCGCGGCGGGCGGCTGGAGTTTGAGGCCCTTACGGACGATGCACTCATGCGGGTGCAGGTGCCCTATGGCCGCACGCCCCGCCTCTACGACCACCTGGCCGCCATCGCCGGCGCTCTCGCGCTGGGTGTGCCCTTGGCGGAGTGCGTGGCCAAGCTGAACGACACAACGGTTGAGAGAGAAGACAGATCCCAATCGGATCCGGAGGGTTAACTTGACATGAGAATCATAGTGGCGGCGCTGGCCGCATTCCTGGTGGCATTTGTACTGGGCGGGCTGCTGATCCCCGTCCTGCGGGCGCTGAAGGCCGGCCAGAGCATCAAAGAGATCGGCCCCAAGTGGCACAAGGCCAAAGAGGGGACGCCCACCATGGGGGGACTGATGTTCATCGTCGCCTCCGTTCTGGTGACCCTCATCGCCGCTGTGGCCTTCCCGGGGGAGGGCACCTTCTCCGCGGTGGTGGTGATCTGCTTCGCCTGTATCTTCGGGGCCATCGGCTTTGCAGACGACTTTGCCAAGGTGAAGGGACACCACAACGATGGTATCTCCGCGGGGCTGCGGGTGCTGCTGGAGCTGGCCGCCGCCGCTGCCTTCCTGGCCCTGATGCGGCTGAAAGGCGGTCTCTCGCCCAACCTCTACCTGCCGTTTTTCAACGTGAGCCTGCCCCTGCCCTGGCCGGTGTACCTGGCCTTTTCGGCGTTCATCATCGTGGGGTGTGTGAACTCTGTGAACATCACAGACGGCCTGGACGGCCTGGCGGGTTCTGTGACCTTAGTTGTGATGATCTTCTACACCACCCTCTGCATCTGGTGGGAGCAGCCTGAGGTGGGCATGCTGGCGGCGGCCCTCACCGGCGGCATCGCGGCCTTTCTCTGCTACAACTTCCACCCAGCCAGGGTGTTCATGGGGGACACCGGGTCCCTGTTTCTTGGCGGCGCCGTCTGCGGCATCGCCTTCGCCCTGGACGCCCCCATGGTCCTGGTGCTCTGCGGCATCATCTACATCGCCGAGACCGCCAGCGACATCATCCAGGTGACCTACTTCAAGGCCACCCACGGCAAGCGGATCTTCCGCATGGCCCCGCTGCACCACCACCTGGAGCTGGGGGGCTGGAGCGAGGTGCGCATTGTGCTCACCTTTGCCGGCATCACCGCGGCCTTCTGCCTGCTGGCCTTTGCCGGCGTGATGTACCGGTATCCGGTCTGAAGAAAAAACAATTATCCTGAGGCAAAGGAGGAGAGACGTCTATGGCGCTCTTTCGGAGAAAACGCAGAAAGGCAAAGCGGGACCTCACCGTAGAGGAGCAGCTGGCCAGAGGGCCCATGGACCTGCCGTTTTTGGGCCTGGTGCTGCTGCTCACCGCCATCGGCCTCATCGCACTGCTCTCGGCCTCCTTCGCCTACGGCATGTACAACCCCTATCCCGACATCCAGGACACCGGGGGAGACCCGTACTACTTCTTCAAGCACCAGGCCTTCTTTGCGGTGGCCGGCGTGGGCATCATGCTGTGGGTGTCCAAGGTGGACTACCAGCGGCTCCGCTGGCTGGGTGCGGTGGGCCTGGCTTTCTCCATCCTCCTGCTGGTGCTGGTGCTGATCCCCGGTCTCGGCGTGGCGGCCAACGGCGCCCGGCGGTGGCTGAAGTTGGGGGTAACCTTCCAGCCCTCGGAGATGGCCAAGGCCACGGTGGTGATCGCCTTCGCCTCGGCCCTGTCCCGCCGGAAAGACCGGAAGGGCCTGCCGCCCCGGAAGTTCAACCGGCGCACCGCCTTCGGCCGCTTCTGCGAGTGGGCGGACAAGTTCGGCTTTCTGGAGTTGGTCCCCTACGGCGTGGTGCTGCTCATCATCCTGATTCTCCTGGCCAAAGAGCCCCACATGTCCGGTATGATCCTCGTCTGCATCGGCGCCGCCTCCGTGCTCTTCGCCTCCGGCATCAGCCTGGGCTGGTTTGCAGCCCTGGGCGCGGTGGGCGCAGGCGGCCTCTGGTTCATCATCACCCAGACCGAGTATATGACCAAGCGCATTGAGCTCTGGCTGGACCCCCTCAGCGACCTGCAGAACGGCGGCTATCAGCTGTATCAGTCTCAGGTGGCGGTGGGCTCCGGCGGCCTTCTGGGCAAGGGATTGGGCAACAGCACCCAGAAGTACCTGTACCTCCCGGAGATGCAGAACGACTTTGTGTTCTCCATCTGGTGCGAGGAGATGGGCCTCATCGGGGCGCTGCTGCTGATCGTGATCTTCGCCCTGCTGATCATCCGGGGCTTCTGGCTGGCCCTCCACGCCAGGGACCGGTTTGGCACCTTGCTGGTGGTGGGCTTCAGCACCCTCACCGCCGCCCAGGTGGCCTTTAACATGGGCGTGGTGACCGGGGCCATCCCCACCACCGGCATCAGCCTGCCGTTTTTCAGCTACGGCGGCACGGCTCTCGTGGTGAACCTGGCGGAGATGGGGGTTATCCTCAGCGTGTCCCGGCAGATCACGGCGCCAAAATCCAAATAGGTCCATCGGAGGCGTATGCATTGAGAGTGATCTTTACCTGCGGCGGAACTGCAGGTCATGTGAACCCTGCCATCGCGGTGGCAGAGCAATTTCAGCTCCACCACCCGGGCTGCGAGATCCTCTTCATCGGGGCGGACCACGGGATGGAGAAGCGCCTCGTGACCCAGGCGGGCTATCCCATCCGCACCGTGACGGTCTCCACCTTTGAGCGGCAGATGAGCTGGAAGGTGCTGAAGCACAACGTGGCCAGCGCCTTCAAAGTGCCGGTGGGCGCTCACCAGGCGGCGGCCATTCTCAAGGAGTTCAAACCGGATCTTGTAGTAGGCACCGGCGGCTACGCCTCCTTCCCCGCAGTGCAGGAGGCCGCCCGGCGGAAGATCCCCACGGCGATCCACGAGTCCAACGCCATTCCCGGCCTCACCACCCGCACCCTGGCGGGGAAGGTGGACCTGGTGATGGTGGGCTTTCCCGAGGCCGCCCAGTACTACGAGGGCAAGGCCAAGCGGGTGGCCGTGACCGGCACCCCGGTGCGCCAGGACTTCTTTGAGCTGGACCGGGCCAGCGCCCGGGTCACCCTGGGCATCGCAGACAATGTGCCGCTGGCCGTGGGCTTCTGGGGCTCCCAGGGGGCTGGACAGATGAGCCTTTTGAGTGTAGACTATCTGGCCCGGTGGGTCCACGAGGGCCGGCGGTTCCACTACATCCACTCCGCCGGCCGGGACTACGATGACATGATCGGCCAGCTGGCAGACGTGGGGGTGACCCTGGAGGAGGGCGTGCTGCTGCCCTATATCAACAACATGCCCACGGTGATGGCGGCGGCGGACCTCGTGATCTGCCGGGCCGGCGCCTCCACCATCGGGGAGCTCACCGCCATGGGCAAGGCGGCCATCCTGGTGCCGTCCCCCTATGTGGCGGAGAACCATCAATATAAGAACGCCAAGCTGCTGGAGGACCGGGGCGGGGTGGTGCTGCTGGAGGAGAAGACCTGCACCGGGGACTCCCTCTACGATGCCACCGTGGAGCTGCTGGCAGACGGCGCGAGAAGGGCCTCCATGGGCAAGGCCATGAAACAGCTGGCCACCCCCCACGCGGCCCAGGACATCTACAAGGAACTGATGACCCTGCTCTAGGGGAAAACACCCCGGCACGGCGTCCGCATAGAATGGTGGGAATCCATCCTATGGGGAGGCTTTGCCATGAGCGTGCTATACATACGGGGCGGGAACCCCCTGGAGGGGGAGCTCACCGTCCAGGGGGCGAAGAACAGCGTCCTGCCCATCCTGGCCGCCTGCCTGCTGGCAGACCGGCCGGTGACCATTCTGAACTGTCCGCAGCTCACCGATGTGACCGCGGCCCTCGCCATCCTGCGGTCTCTGGGCTGTACGGCCTGGCAGGAGGGACATACCGTAACCGTGGACCCGGCAGGCGCCAGCGGGTGCGCCATCTCCGAGGAACAGATGCGCTCCATGCGCTCGTCCATTCTGTTCCTGGGCCCGCTGCTGGCCCGGATGGGGGAGGCCCACCTCACCTATCCCGGGGGCTGTGAGCTGGGGCCGAGACCCATCGACCTGCATCTGGGCGCCCTTCGCGCCATGGGGATCTCGGTGCGGGAGGACTACGGGATCCACTGCTGCGGCAGACCCTCCGGCGGGGAGGTGGTGCTCTCCCTCCCCAGCGTGGGGGCCACGGAGAACGCCATGCTCTGTGCGGTGGGCGGCACCGGTGTGACCACCATCCAGAACGCGGCCCGGGAGCCGGAGATCTCAGATCTCCAGCAATTTCTCAACACCCTGGGCGCCCACGTCTGCGGCGCCGGCAGCAGCACCGTGACGGTGGAGGGGGGACATCCCCTCCGCGGCGGCAGCTTTGCCGTGATGGGAGACCGGATCGTGGCGGCAACCCTGTTGGCTGCGGTGGCGGCGGCCGGCGGGTCCGTGCGGCTCTCCGGGGTGGCGTGGAGACACCTCTCCCCGGTGGTGAGCGTGCTGCACCAGGCGGGCTGCCGGGTGCGCAGCGCGGAGGATTGGGTGGCCCTCCAACGGGATCCGCAGATACCGCTGAAAGGCGTTGCAACGGTGCGCACCGCGCCCTATCCTGGGTTTCCCACGGACGCCCAGGCGCCGGTGATGGCGGCTCTCGCCGGCAGCTGCGGCTGCACCCTCTTTGTGGAGACCATCTTTGACAGCCGCTACCGGCATGTGCCGGAGCTCTGCCGAATGGGGGCGGACATCACCACCGAGGGCCGGGTGGCTCTGGTGCGGGGTGTGCCCAGACTCCACGGCGCCGGGGTGGAGGCGGCAGATCTGCGGGGCGGCGGCGCCCTGGCCGTGGCTGCGGTGGGCGCCGAAGGCACCACGGTGCTCTCCGGGCTGCAGCACATAGACCGGGGCTATGAGTCCCTGGAGTACATGCTCTCCGCCCTGGGCGGGCAGGCAGAGCGCCGGGAGCGCTAGGCTTCCCGAAGATACAGAGAGGAAGGGGGAATTGCCGATGGCACGACAGAGAAAGCACAAGCGGTACCGTGCGAACCGGGGGCGGTTCGGCGCGTTTTCCAAGGTTTTCTCCGTCCTGCTTGTGGCCTGCGCTTTGATCGTGGCCTCGGTGATTTTCTTCCGGGTAAATACCATCGAAGTGGTGGGGAACACCCGATATACGGAAGAAGAGATTATAGAGGCCTCCGGGCTGAAAGTGGGAGACAACCTGGCCACCCTGCCCAAGGCGAAATTGGTGGCCAGCATTCTCCGAAAGCTCCCCTATGTGGAGGCGGTGACCCCCCAGAGGCAGCTGCCGGACACCGTGATCCTGCGGATCCGGGAGCGGATCGCCGCGGCCAGCGTGGACAGCGTGGAGGGCCGCTGGCTGATGACCTCCCAGGGCAAGCTGCTGGAGCAGACCGATGACACCAGCGGCGTGGTGTGGGTGGACGGCGTCACCGCCCAGACCCCGTACGCGGGAGACTCCATCCGGGTGGCGGAGGAGGAGACCAGCTCTCTGTCCTACCTGCTGCAGCTGCTCACCAACCTGGAGAACAGCACCCTCCTGGACGACTGCGTGGCGGTGGACTGCTCCCGGCCGAGCTATATCGCCGTGGAGTGCGTGCTGGAGCTGGAGTCCGGCTCCCCCACCAACTTCCACCTGAAGTTCCCCCGGGGCGGGGACTACAACTACTACGTCCGGCTCCTGATCAACAGCTTTAACGATGCGGCCATGCCTAGAACCACCCCCGGGACCATGGATCTCACCATCACCGAGGGCCAGGTGAACTTCATTCCGGACTGAGATGGGAAAATTGGGGCCGGAAAAGGGCGCAATCGCCGGGGCTCGCAAAAATTTTTTAGCCGATTGCAAAAAAACCGGTGAAATTCCCTTGACCTACCAATAAAAACAGTTTAGAATAAACATTGACATGTGTCTGGGGGAAGACACTTTGACTACGATTATAACGATTTGACATAGGAGGATTCCTTATGGCGATTACAATGGAGCCTGAATTCACCCATAAAGATGTGCTTAAGGTGATCGGCGTCGGCGGAGGCGGCAACAATGCCGTGGACCGCATGGTCGCGTCCGGTATGCAGGGCGTGGACTTTATCGCTGTGAACACGGATAAGCAGTGCTTGAACTCATCCCACGCCACCCAGAAGCTGCCCATCGGGGAGAAGCTGACCCAGGGCAAAGGCGCTGGCGGCAAGCCGGAGGTGGGCCGCGAGTCCGCCAAAGAGAGCAAGGAGGCCATCGCGGCGCTGCTGGAGAACACCGACATGGTGTTCGTAACGGCAGGCATGGGCGGCGGCACAGGCACCGGCGCCGCCCCTGTGGTGGCGGAGATCGCCAAGGAGAAGGGCATCCTGACCGTTGGCGTTGTGACCAAGCCCTTCAGCTTTGAGGGCAAGCGGCGCATGGACCAGGCCCTGGCCGGCATCGATGAGCTCTGCCAGAAGGTGGACTCCCTCATCATCGTCCCCAACGACCGGCTGCGCTACGCCACCGATGAGAAGATCAGCCTGGCCAACGCCTTCTCCATCGCAGATGACGTGCTGCGCCAGGCGGTGCAGTCCATCACGGACCTGGTGACCACCACCGGCACCATCAACCTGGACTTCGCCGATGTGACCGCCGTCATGAAAGACGCCGGCAAGGCACACATGGGCGTGGGCCGGGCCGCCGGCAAGAACAAGGCCCAGGAGGCCACCAGCATGGCCATCAACAGCCCGCTGCTGGAGACCTCCATCGAGGGCGCCAAGGGCATCATCGTGAACATCACCGGCCCGCTGGACATGGGACTGGAAGAGGTGGAGATCGCCGCCGAGATGGTGAAGGATGTGGCAGACCCCGAGGCCATCTTCATGCTCGGTACCGCCTACGATGACACCCTGCAGGATGAGCTGCGCGTCACCGTGATCGCCACCGGCTTCGGCGATGTGATGAACCCGGTGCCCGCCGGCGCGGAGGAGCCTAGAAAGAACACCGGCAACGGCCGCAACATCGCCGCCGCCGCCGCCGCCTCTGCCTCTGCCAACAAGGCCTCCTTTGTGCCCGAGGTAGACCAGCCCAAGGAGCCCATGCCCATCGACCCCAATGAGCCCCTGGACGATGACGACCCCTATGAGCAGATCGTGAAGATCTTCCACCGCAAGTAACGAGACGAACATACTGCCCCCGGCCCGGCAAGCGGGCCGGGGGCGATGGCATATCCGGAGAGGAAAGGAGGACGTGCCGTGCCGGATTCCAAGGTAGTGGGCCGGTTTGCCCCCAGCCCCAGCGGGCGGATGCACCTGGGCAACGCCTTCGCAGCCCTACTGGCCTGGCTGGACGTGCGCTCCCAGGGCGGCACCATGCTTCTTCGCATTGAGGACCTGGACCCGGACCGCTGCAGCCTGGAGAAGGCGGCCCAGCTGGAGGACGACCTCCGCTGGCTGGGGCTGGACTGGGATGTGGGCGGCATCGCAGAGGGGTGCTGCCAGTCTCGAAGGGGAGAGGCCTACGAGCGGGCATTCTCCAAACTCCAGGACATGGGGCTCATCTACCCCTGTTTCTGCACCCGGGCGGAGCGGCTGGCCGCCTCGGCGCCCCACAGCCCGGGAGAGCGGGCGGGATACCGCTGTCCCTGTGCCGCGAGGACGGAGGCGGAGCGGGAGGCCCTCCGAAGAGCGGGCCGCCGCGCCGCCTTTCTGGTCCGGGTGCCGGACGAGGAACTGTCCGTGACAGACGGACAGCTGGGCGTGTACAGGCAACACCTCCGCCGGGATGTGGGGGACTTCATCGTCCGCAGATCGGACGGCGTGTGGGCCTATCAGCTGGCTGTGGTGGTGGATGACGGCGAGATGGGGGTGAATCGGGTGGTCCGGGGGCGGGATCTGCTCTCCTCCACGCCCCGACAGATCTGGCTCTGCACCACTTTAGGCTTTGTGCCGCCCACCTATTGCCATGTGCCGCTGCTCACTGATTCCCAGGGAAGAAGGCTTTCTAAGCGGGATGCAGACCTGGATTTCGGGGTTTTGCGGCAAAAATATACCCCCCAGCAGATCGTGGGCGGGCTGGCCTATCTGGCAGGCCTGCAGGACGTGCCGAAAAGTGCCGAACCGGCAGACCTGGTCCCGGGGTTTACCTGGGCAAAAGTGCGAAAAACCGATGTGCTGCTGGACTGCCCTTGACAGGCGGACAGAAATGCTTTAGAATCGCCAAAAACACGGGAGGAGAGAGCGACATGAACGCGTCCGAAAAATTCGTTAAGACCGGCCTTACCTTCGACGATGTGCTGCTCATTCCGGCGGAGAGCTCTGTGCTGCCGGCAGATGTTGATCTGCACACCCACCTCACCCGGAAGATCCGACTGAACATTCCGGTGATGAGCGCTGCCATGGATACCGTGACGGAGTCCCGTATGGCCATCGCTCTGGCCCGGGAGGGCGGCGTAGGCATCATCCACAAGAACATGTCCATCGAGCGCCAGGCGGAACAGGTGGATCTGGTAAAGCGCAGTGAGAACGGGGTCATCAGCAATCCGTTCTGGCTGGGCCCCGGCCACACCCTGGCGGAGGCAGACGCCCTGATGGCCAAGTACCGCATCTCCGGCGTCCCCATCTGCGATGGCGGCAAACTGGTGGGCATCATCACCAACCGGGACATGAAGTTCGAAGAGGACATGAACCAGCTCATCGACCACGTCATGACCAAGGACCATCTTGTGACCGCCCCCGAGGGCACCACCCTCCAGGAGGCCAAGGAAATCCTCCGCAAGTACAAGATCGAGAAGCTCCCCATCGTGGACAAGGACTTCCGTCTGAAGGGCCTTATCACCATCAAGGACATCGAGAAGGCGCAGGTCTATCCCAACTCCGCCCGCGACGACAAGGGCCGCCTGCTGGCCGGCGCCGCCATCGGTGTGACCAGCGATGTGCTGGACCGCGTCAAGGCCCTCCTGGAGGTTGGCGTGGACGTGCTTTGCCTGGACTCCGCCCACGGCCACTCCCAGAACATTTTGGACTGCGTCAAGCGGATCAAGAGCCTCTATCCCGATGTACAGCTCATCGCCGGCAACGTGGCCACCGCCGAGGGCACCAAGGCCCTCATCGAGGCGGGGGCGGACTGCGTGAAGATCGGCATCGGCCCCGGCTCCATCTGCACCACCCGCGTGGTGGCCGGCATCGGCGTGCCTCAGATCACCGCCGTCTATGACGCCGCCGAGATGGCAGACAAGTACGGCATCCCCGTGATCGCAGACGGCGGCATCAAGTACTCCGGCGACATCACCAAGGCGCTGGCCGCCGGCGGCAGCGTGGTGATGCTGGGCTCTCTGCTGGCGGGCTGCGAGGAGTCTCCCGGCGACACCGAGGTCTATCAGGGCCGACAGTTCAAGGTGTATCGTGGCATGGGCTCTCTCGGCGCCATGGCCCACGGCTCCAAGGACCGCTACTTCCAGGAGAACAACAAGAAGCTGGTGCCGGAGGGCGTGGAGGGCCGCGTGGCATACAAGGGCCCGCTCTCCGAGACCATCTATCAGATGATGGGCGGCCTGCGCTCCGGCATGGGCTACACCGGCTGCGGCACCATCGAGGAGCTGCACATCAAGGCCAGATTCATGCAGATCACGGCCGCCGGCCTCCGGGAGTCTCACCCCCACGACATCAGCATCACGAAAGAGGCCCCCAACTACTCTGCCAACCCGCAATAATCTAACGGTACATCAGGCACCCCATCGCCCGGCGATGGGGTGCCTTTTAAAACCTCCGGCTGCAGACTGCAGTTCCATCCAAGACAGTGACCTGAATTTCGTTTTATTGCCCAATTATTGGCTTGTATCATGCAAAATCTTGTTGCATGTTTTCCGCTTCTGCGCTATGATAGTAAGGGCGGGAGCGGCTGGTGCAGAAGGTGCATTGGTCTGAAGGCCGCAGTGGATTCAAAACCATGCTTTGCGAGGAGGGGTTGTATGAAGATTCAGTGGATTGGAAAGTATACTGGGGACAATCTCCCAGCAGCGGACATACCGGAGCCGTCTCATGCGCTGCCGGAGGTCACAAGCAGGTCTGCAGTCCTGTTGATCCCGATCATCGCGCTGCTGCTGGCTGTCCTCACCATCAAGAGCAGGTTCCTGACGGGAGTTATCCTGGACAGGCGCCTTTTGCTGGTGGGACTGGTCTTAGGATTCCTGCTGTTTCCCATACACGAGCTGCTCCACGCGGTGTGCTTTCCAAAAGGCAGCACGGTGTATCTGTTTTACACCGCATACGGCCTGGGGACCACTTGTCTCTCCCCCGTTCCAAAGGCCCGCTTTGCGTTTCTCAATGTCTTTCCCTCGATCCTCTTGGGCGTTCTCCCGCTGATCGCATTCCTGTGCGTGCCCAAAGAGCTCTCTGCGTTATCCAGCATCCTTTTTGGAATCTCCTTCGTGAACATCGGCGCGAGCTATGCCGATTACAGGAACGTCCTCAACCTGATAAAGGTTCCGAGAGACGCCATGATCCAGATCTCGGGGGAGAAAATCTATTGGTACAGAGCATGACCTGCATAGCCCTGTCTGGCAAGGACATGTCGGTCCAACTCAGGCAAACGGCGCATCAGGCACCCCATCGCTCGGCGATGGGGTGCCTGTTCCGATACAGGGCTGTGCTGGGAAGAGGGTGCGCAGCTTTTTTCCCTTGACAGCCCCACTTCCACTTGCTACCATGAAACCGGATCACTGTAGAACACAGAGAAGGGAGGCATACGTATGGCGGTCTATTGGGACAGGCGGGTGGAGATCCCCAAGGAACATGTGGTGCGGGAGCGGCAGGCCAATGGGGCGCCGGCTCTGGTGAAGTATGTGCTCTCCTCCCGTTACGACAGAACCAAGGGCTACCCCGTGGCCAAACGTACCACCATCGGGCACCAGTGTTCGGACGATGCTTCCTTCATGCACCCCACCACCCAGTACGCCGCGCTCTTTCCGGAGCAGTGGGCCGCTCTGGACGGTGCGCAGACAAGGCAGCCGGCCACTGTCTGCATCGGGCTCCGTGCCGCCGCGGCAGCCGTGGAACCGGCGTGCGGGCTCAAGACGGTCCTGGATGAGACCTTTGGCGAGCAGAGGGCGGGTGCTCTATTGGACGCCGCCGCAGAGGCACTCCGAAGGGGTGCAGGCGTGCCGCTGTCTGAGAGAGGCCTCCCTAACGCGGCAACTTCCTCGGATTGCATCTTCACAGATGAGGAGGTCCTGCTGTTCCGGCGCAGATGGGCAACGCAGTGCCGAGAGGGCGGTGCAAATGCAGTCTGGCTGTGCGTGGACAGCCTGCAGGGGGACTGGGAGAGTCCGGGGGCGGAGATCCTGGAGGCAGGGCAGGAACAGACGGAAGAGGAGAAGCGTGCCCCGTACCTGATCTATGCCGTTACGGCGGATGGTATGCCCGCCTCCTGGGAGTTCTTACCCAACGGACTGCAAGACGGCAGTGCACTGGACAGGATAACAGACTTCTTGGGAGACTGCGGCATCCAGGGGAAGGGCGTGGTGGCGCTCCGTGGGCGCTTTGATACTGCCCTGCTCCGGTCTCTCCAGAACAGAGATCTCGGGTATCTCATCCTGCTGCAGGAGGTGCCCCGGGCGTACGAGGAGGCCTTTGCGACCTTTGCCGCCCGGGGAAAGCGGGATGCAATGAACTGGATTCCGGGCACCACCCTCTTCGGAACGCAACTGCCGGTGCGGCTGCTGGGGGAGGGCGAGCCCCGGCAGACCCTCACCCTCCTCTACGACCACCACATCGGAGATGCCCGGATCAACGCGCTGTTGGAGCGCCTGCAGCGGGAGACAGCGTTCAACCGGGCGGAGCTCCAGCGGGAGATGGACAGGGCAGGGGTGTACATCGTGCTCTCCTCCGGTGCGATGCCGCTCCGGCAAGTGGCTTCACTTCTCTCCGCACTCTCTGCATCGGAAAGGCAGGTTCTGGCTGCGGGGTGTGAGATGGGATCCGGCAGAGATGTGCTGCGGGATCCTGTCCCTCAGAGGACCCGATTGTTCGTTGGCTTTCTCGCCGCAATCCTCCGGCATCAGATGGAACAGGCGGCAAGCGCTGCGGGCCTGGAGGGAGAGGAAGTCCTGGGTGAACTCTGCGGGGTGGAGACACAGATGGACAACGGCCGGTTCTCCGATGTATATTCTGAGAGCGAGACAGTCCAGGCGTTCTTCCGCTCCCTCGGCGGGGACGCAGACTCCCTGCTGCAGGCGGCGGTGCAGCGGCTGAACGGCAAGCCCGCAGTGAGGGCCACAAGCACAAGAGAGCATCCGTCCAACACTGCTCCGGATGAGCAGGACGCACCTGCACAGGCGGTGGAGCATCGGCAGCGCGGGGTCCCTCAGGGAACCAAGCGGCCGGATCTCAACAAAGACGGGACGCCTCGGAAGAGGCCGGGGGTGCGGCCTGGGACGAGGCGCGGTGCGCTGAACAAAGACGGCACGCCCCGGAGGAAGCCCGGGCCCAAGGGAAAGGGGCAGGCTGCGCAGGATTGATGCAGGCCACGCGCTCCTCATCTTCTGGCAGGACGCATGCAGACACAAGCCGGCGTTGGAAACACAAGTCCCCGTTGTCCTGGGCCAAGTTTGCGTGCCTTGCACACAAGTGGAGCTTTCGATACAATACCGTCCAGATCGAGGCCGAGATCAAAACGAGGAGGTTCCATCATGGACAACAACCTGTTAGGCGAGCAGATCGCCAGGTATCGAAAAGCCGCTGGTCTCACCCAGGAGGAGCTGGGCAAGGCCGTTGGGGTGAGCGCCCAGGCGGTGAGCCGCTGGGAGTGCGGCGGCGCCCCGGACATCATGCTGCTGCCCGATCTCGCAGAGCGGCTGGGCGTGTCCATAGACGCCCTGTTCGGCCGGGAGAGGGGAGAGCAAGTGGATGTGGAGGACGCGGTGCGGCGGTGGATGTGCACGGTTCCACAGGGGCAGCGGGTAGACCAACTGTGCCGGCTGGTGTGGGCCGCCGCAGGGCCGGCGATGAGCAGCCATTCGGAGGACGTCATGGACATCAGCGGATACGAGAACCGCTGCGAGACGGAGGACGTGGAGGACGGCCAGGCAACGCGCTGGCTTCGGCGCACGCGGATCACCATGGAGGACGGATCCATTCTGGGGGTCCGGGCCAACGACATGTCCTTTGTCTCCCTCTGGCCGGAGCCCAAAGCCGGCTGGAGGGCCTTTCTGGAGGAGAACGATCGGTATCGGAAGCTCTTCTCTGTGCTGGCGATGCCCAACTGCCTGGAACTGCTGGAGTACCTGCACACCAGACCGCGCCTGGACCGCCGGCGCTATACGCCGGGGGTGGTGGCAAAGGCCGTTGGCATGGACGCGGCGGAGGCGGAGACGCTGATGCGTGCCCTGGCAGAGCTGGAAGTGCTGAGCAGGATCGACCTGGAGACAGAGAATGGATTGCTCCATGCCTATCTGCTCTATGGAGATGAGGCGCTGGTTCCCCTGCTCTACTTCGCCCGCTGGTTCATCACGGGCGGGGGCGCTTTCCTGGATTCTCCCTTTCGGAAATCTCCCATGTTCCGCGGCTAGGAGATCGCCATGGCCTACTATTTGAGAGCGAATGGGAGGAAGATTGCCCTTGCATGCTTTCTCGGAGTGCTTTGCGAGGGAATCTATGTGGTCCTGCAGCTCATCATGATGCAATCCTTTGACGCGGCAATTCACTTGGATTTCCAGGGGTTCCTGCTTTGGACGGGGGCGGAGGTCCTGGGATACGGCATCTACCTGGGCATCGCGGCGTTGGAGGGGATCTTTGAGGCGCGGGCAATCCGGGCGATGAACAACCAGGTCCGCCACGACCTCTACCTGTCTCTGCTGGACAAATCCCACACGGCATACCACAGCAAGGACACCGGGGAGTACATCTCCTGGTTCACCACCAACGTAAAGCAGATGGAGCATCTGGCCTGGGGGCCGTTTTTCAGCTGCGTTGGGAACATCGCGCTGGTGATCTGGTGCATTGCGGCGCTGATCTCTCTCCATTGGCTCATGCTGGCAGCCGGACTGGTCTCCGCCGCGGTGATGCTGGTGGTGCCGAAGCTGTTCCAGAGGCGCATGGAGCGGCTGGGCGAGGCCTGCGCCGCCGCCGAGGCTGACGGTGTGAGCAAGCTGAAGGATTTGCTGTCTGGTTTCGATGTGCTGCGCTCCTTTGGCCGCACCGATCGGTTTTTGCGCCAGGGCGATGCTGTGAGCGACCGGATGGAGCGCCCCAGCTGCCGTAGGAGCTGCACGCAGTCCAGCATTTCCTGTCTCACCGGCTTTTTCAGTGTATCCCTGCAGATCTTGCAGCAGGTTGTGACGGTCTTGCTGGCATTCCAGGGGAAGATCATCCTGGGCGCCATGGTGAGTGCCAGCAACTTAACCGCTGGGATTGCCAACGGCTTGCGCACCATCGCAGACCACCGCATGTCTCTGGCCTCCGCAAAGCCCTATTTCAAAAACATCACCGTCCACGGCGGGAAAGACCAACCCGAAATTGAGACGGAGGGCGGCCTGGAGCAGGGAATCGGCGGGATTGCCGTGGAGGACCTCGGCTTTGGATATGGCGCCAGGCCTGTGCTGCAAAACCTGTCTCTCCAGTTCCGAAAGGGCGGCAAATACGCCATCACCGGCCCCTCTGGGTGTGGGAAGTCCACGCTGCTGAAGCTGCTGCTGGGCTGGCTGCCGGACTACACCGGCACCATCTCCCTGGATGGCACGGACACCCGCGAGTACACCCCGGAGCAGATCCAGCAGCAGATGAGCTACATTGAGCAGAACGTGTTCCTGTTCAACGCCACCATCCGGGACAACATCACCCTGGGAGCGGCGTTTTCCGAGGAGCAGATGGAAAAGGCCCTGCGGGACAGCGCCCTGGCGGGGGATCTGGACGCCCTGCCGAATGGCTTGGATACCATCGTGGGGGAGGCGGGCGGCAACCTCTCCGGCGGCCAGAGACAGCGTGTCGCCATTGCCCGGGCTCTGATTCACAACCGCTCCATCCTCCTGGTGGACGAGGGCACCAGTGCCCTGGACCAGAGGAACGCGGACATCGTGGAGAGAAGTCTGCTGGCCAATCCGGATCTCACCCTGATCCTGGTGAGCCACCACCTCACGCCGGAGCGGAAGCGGCAGTTCACCCAGGTGTACGATCTGCAGCCGGTGCCGGCGGGATAGTCCTGGGCGGAAACGCGAATAGTGGAAACGGAGGAATTGCATATGGCGAAGACACCGCATCCCTGTCCCGTGTGCGGGAAGTACACCTTCGAGGGCATCTGCTCTTTTGACATCTGTCCGGAGTGCGGCTGGCAGGACGATCTCGTAGATAAGAGCGATCCGAATGATTTCACCGGCGCCAACGAGATGGAGCTGCCGGAATACCGGGCGGCCTATCTGGCTGGCTGGCGACACCCGGGTCTGTTGGAACCGAGAGAGAAAGAGGTAGACGGGACAGAAGACGACACAGGAGAGGGGAGCGAGCATGGCAGAACAAGAGCGCAAGAGACCGCGCTGGCACGATGACGAGTGGGTGGTGCAGCACCCGGACATCCACAAGATCCCGTGCAGGGACTGCGGCCTCCGGGCAAACGATGTCCACAACAGGGACGGCGATGTGATTATTTTCGGCGCCACCAAGGCGATCTGCGGCGCATATGGGTACAAGCCCAGTGAGATCCTCTGGGACGGACAGCCCTGTGCTTTCTACCGCCCTGAAGAGAGCCAAACATAGGAGACAGAGCCCGCAGGACGTGCCAACGTCCTGCGGGCTCTCGCCTCTGAAGCGGGGGAGAGATCTGCGGATTTTGGCAGATTCGGCGGGGTTGGGAGTACAATTGGCGGGCAAAACAGCGGGAAAAGCTGTACAAAAAGGGGATAGACACCCCGAAAGAACGCTGCTATAATCTTCAAAGCGCAACGGCGCAGGCATATGGAGGGATATAAGATGGCTGATATTTTCTTCCACGGCGGCAGAGACTATCTGCTGTACGGCGATCAACAGCAAAAGGCGATCTTCTTTCACGATGCAGACGACCCCGGCGGATTCATGTGCAACTGGTATCGCTCCGGGTTTGTCGTGGACGGCATCGCCTACACCTCCATGGAGCAGTATCTGATGTCCCGAAAGTGCCTGGTGCTGGGGGATGAGGCCGCCGCTGCCCGGATCATGAAGACGGACATCCCGGCCAACCAGAAGGCCATCGCCGCCAACGTGAAGGAGAACAGCGTCATCTGGGACGGCATCAAGCAGGCCATCCTGATGCGGGGCCTCTACGCCAAGTTCCAGCAGAATCCACCCCTCACAGCCCTTCTCCGGGACACGGAGGACGTGTGGCTGGTGGCCTGCAGCCAGACAGACAAGATCTGGACCTGTGGTGTGGGCATCGCAGATGAGCGGCGCCGGGACCCGAAGTGCTGGCTGGGCCCCAACCTGCTGGGGTTTGCCCTGATGGAGGTGCGCAGCGCCCTGAAGGAGTCCAAAGAGGTGGCCCCGGAGGTGGAGCCCATCGTGGTGGTCCACGGGGACATCACCAAGATGGATCTGGACTGCGTGGTGAACGCGGCGAACCGCACCCTGTTCGGCGGAAAGGGCGTGGACGCCGCCATCAACAAGGCCGCCGGGCCGAAACTCCGCAAAGAGTATCTCAGCATGGGCGGCTGCCGGGTGGGGGAGGCCAAGATCACCAAGGCCTATAACCTGCCCTGCAAGTGGGTGATCCACACCGTGGGTCCCACCTACGATGGAGGTCCCAACAACGCCGTGCAGCTGGGAGACTGCTACCGCAACAGCCTGGATCTGGCCATGGAGCACAACCTCCACGCCATCGCCTTCCCGGCCATCTCCACCGGTTTTCTGGGCTATCCCCTGGAGGAGGCCGCCCATGTGGCCATCGATGCGGTGCGCCGCTGGCGGGTGAGCAACCCGGACTACGACATGCACGTCACCTTCTGCTGCTTCGACACCAAGAACTTCGAGGCGTACAAGAAGATCCTGCCCAATGCGGCTACCATGGAGCAGCTGTAGCGGAGTGGGGGATCTCCGTTGATTTGCTTCAGAATGGTGCTCGATGTGAAGAATTGCTTGAGTGCAAAGTAATAGAGAAAATACATATGTGACCAAAATAGAGAGGAGGGCAGTGGCCCTTTCATGACACAAGACGAGAAATACCATTGGCTCACCACCGCGCCGCTGCCGGGCCTCATCGGGCGGCTGGCGGTGCCCACCATCATCAGCATGCTCATCACCTCTATCTACAACATGGCGGACACGTATTTTGTGGGGGAGCTGGGGACCAGCGCCCAGGGGGCGGTGAGCGTGGTACTGCCCCTGATGAACGTGATCCAGGCCATCGGGTTCACCTTTGGCAACGGCTCCGGCAACACCGTCTCCCGGCTCCTGGGCCAACAGAAGCGGGAGGAGGCGGAGATTGTGGCCTCCACCGGGTTCTTCACCGGTGTTCTGGTGGGCGCGGTGCTGATGATCCTGGGAGAACTCTTCCTGGACCCGCTGGTAACCCTCCTGGGCGCCACAGACACCATCCTGCCCTACGCCCGCTCCTACGCCAGATTCATCCTCATCGGCGCCCCCTATATGGTGGGCACATTCGTCCTCAACAACCTGCTCCGCTTTGAGGGCAGTGCCACCTACTCCATGGTGGGCATCACCATCGGCGGCATTCTGAACATGGTCCTGGACCCCCTCTTCATCTTCGGGCTGCACCTGGAGGTGGCCGGCGCCGCCATCGCCACCATCCTGAGCCAGGCGGTGAGCTTTGTGATCCTGCTGGTAATGAAAGTGGTGGGGAAGACCTTGCCCATCCGTTGGAGCCGGATCCGCTGGCGCAAGGGACCGCTGGGCACCATCATCCCCTGCGGCCTGCCCTCCATGTACCGGCAGGGGCTGGCCTCTATCGCCACCATCCTCTTGAACTGGGCCGCCAAGCCCATGGGAGACGCCGCCATCGCGGCCATGGGGATCGTAACCAAGGTGGCCATGTTCTCCAACGCTGCCAACATCGGCTTTGGCCAGGGCTTCCAGCCGGTGTGCGGGTTCAACTTCGGCGCCAAGCTGTATCACCGGGTGCGGGACGCCTACTGGTTCTGCATCCGGGTGGGCATGATCGGCCTCGCGGTGATCGCGGCGGTGATCTTTGCCCTCTCTCCCCAGATCATCTACGCCTTCCAGCGCAACGACCCCGAGGTGATTGCCCTGGGCACCATCGCCCTCCGGTGCTCCATCGCGGTGCTGCCGCTGATGTCTTACATCACCGTGAGCAGCATGATGCTCCAGACAGTGGGGGAGAACGTGCCGGCATCTCTGGTGTCCGCCGCCCGGCAGGGAATCTTCTTCATTCCCGCCATTCTGATCCTGCCCCCGCTCTTCCAGTTCAACGGCGTGATGCTGGCCCAGCCCATCGCAGATGTGCTCACCTTCCTGATGGCCATTCCCCTCACCCAGAAGTTCCTGGCCAAGATGAAATGTATGGAACAATCTGAGGCGAAAACCTGATATCAATTTCAATCGTTCAATGAATAAAAGAGAAGGCACAGAAATACTCTGTGCCTTCTCTTTTATTTTTTGAGCAGAAATACTGAATTATTAAGGAATGATTATGCTTAGAAGTACATGGAAATATAACAAGGAATATAGAAAAAAGTCAAGAAGGTGTCGTGGAGAATACAACTCCACGACAGCCCCATGAGCTCACGCTTCGGGCGAGATTCTACCACCTCAACCACTGAAAATCAATGGGTTTTGAGGAATTTTTGCTGCTGTTTTCGCAATTTTTGCTGCCATTTTCTAGAATTCAGGATGAGACATGGGCCATCCGCCGTCAGATAAGCCGTCAAACTGGTTTGGCGCTGGAAATGGTGTTGTCCGCATGTGAAATACAAAATGTGGTTAAGGCCTGTCCAGATGGGGTGAATGTCCTTGTGTCGGACACACAGTGGTATTATGCATAAGAAATTATGCCGTCAGCCTGCCTGGAACCTCCAAGAATAAGCCGTCAAATGAGCCGTCAGAATTCAAAATCGGTACGATATTGCAGCAAAAACCCTTGTTTTTCGTCTTTTTCCCCAATCTAAGCACGATTTTGTGGATTTGTCGTGGAGTTGTATTCTCCACGACAATTTACCATTAAATTACCAGCGTTCCTTTGCTTATTGTAAACAGAAAGAAGGAGGGGTCTAATGTCCAGGTACGTACAAAAAAGGCCACAGGTGTATCCGAAGGAGTTTATCCGTCTGTTATCTGAGAATGCGAGTATCCCAGAGGATGAAGCGGAAACCCTGGCCGATGCTTTCCTTGAGACAATCGTCTCATCTCTACTGCAGGACCGTTCGATCTGCTTCCCAGCGTTTGGGATCTTTGAACTGCGAGAGAGTTCTGAGCGGGTGGGCCGAAATCCCAGAACCATGGAGGAGTATATCATACCGAACACCCTGCGGCCAGTTTTCAGAGCGTCCAAGGCCCTGCGAGAGGCGGTTGCTGAGTATGCAAAACAGCGCAAGGCGAATGAGAACACATTGAAAGACATTTCAGAAGGGGATGGGGAGAAGAATTTTCAGACGGTGTCGGACAAGGCATCGGCGCCTCTTTTCGATGATGAGTGAGTCGGGGTGGCGTTGATGGTTGCCTCAAGGCTGATCTCCAACGCGATGCTCAGTTACAAGAAATACAAACTCTATGGCTTGATAACAACTATATTTGATTTGATTCAAAATAGTGAGAGTGAGAGCCTGAAGAAATTGTATGATGCTATATAGTGTATTTTGGACAGTGAATCAGAAATGATTTGGGAGGTATTAACATGAGATTACCAAAGCCCAGTTGGAATCTGCGTCGGCCGGCAGCGCTGCTGCTCAGCCTTTGCATGATCCTTTCGCTTTTCAGCGGGATCGGTGGAATGTTCTCGTCCGTAAACGCTGCTGCGTCTACAGGGAGCGATGTTCCCACTGATGGTGTTACGCGTCAGGCAGACCCAAGCACCATGGACACCTACCAGAAGATGCTGGATTTCACGGAGAACACAAGGTATGCGGGTAGACTGTGGTCCGATAAGACAGTGTTCGCGCTTGAAGATAATACTCACGACAATGATAAAGACTGGGACGGGAAGACTCTGACGCTGAACCCACAAGATGATGGTGTAAAAAATACTGCTAGCATTACGTTGGACGAGGACTTCCTGCATGTCTATTCGGTCCTTGGGTCCAGTATGGAGTTTGTCGGCGTGCCCCCCGTCCGCACCGTCATCGTGTTCGATAACTCCGGGTCGATGTATAACAGCCAAGACGAATGGATAAATACCCGTATCGCCAAGACGGTGGCGGCTATCAACAACGCCATCGATATACTGATGCTGTCCAGCCAGTATAACGAGGTATCGGTGGTACTGTTCGGCGATGGCGCAAACAATGGGGATACGGTCAATGGTACCCAAAGGTACCATGGCAACAGCACCGCTGTGACTATCTTGCCTATGAAGCACTACGAGCCAAGCCTGACAGCACAAAATGACTATAAGAACGATGGAAAGATAGAATCGGGCAACGTTACACAGTACTTACAAGCCGGTTGGAGTAAAAACCCTGAAGATACGAGTCAATCCGTAAAACCTGACGGAAGTCAACCAAATCAAGCATCGGCTGCCAAAGGCGAAGGCGGCTGGGTGTTTGTAAACAATGATATTTGCAAACTGAAGAAAGGCAACAATGACACTGACTCCGATAATCCTGGCCATGACTGGTACAAGGATGGTACCAGCTGGAACGGTTGGAATGACTGCGGGGACAATACATACACCGCCTACAGCAACGGCACCACCAACATTCAGGCCGGTATCTATCAGGGTATGCAGGAGCTGCTGAACGCCAATAAGACCGAGCAGGTGGGCAATCAGACCTATCAGTGTGTCCCCTCCATGGTACTGCTGACGGACGGCGCCGTGACTGACTCGCTGGACAACTGGCTGACGCCGAAGAAAGACGAAACTACTGGCAACCTTAACAAAGCCATGGGATTTGTCAATGACTTCAGCAACAAGTATGAATCATTTGTGGGACAAAACCACGGAAATAATACTAATCCGAAAGTAGCCTTGAGTTCTTATGCCTGGAACCAGTTCATCCATGCTGGCGGAAGGCAATCCGGTGAGGAGAAACCAAAAGACGAATATGTGCTGTACGCAAAGTATGCCGTGGGAAAGAACGAGGACCCTACTTTGGAGGGGGATAGTAAGAAAACGACACCAACGGGTGTTTACCTTGAGGCGATGAAAGCCCTTGCCCAGCAGTATACCGATGACCAGGCCTACATGATTTTTACATATCTGCTGACCACGGCTTACTACAAGGAGGCGGTAAAGAGCGCCTATAATGTCGGCGACACAAAAGACTGGAGTATCTATACCATCACGGTGGATATGGCGGATCCAACGGCTGGCATTACACCGGGCTTTGAAAAGGGTAATGTCCAAAATAATGCAGCGATCACCAGCAACCCGGCCATGATGGATCCGGAGCAGTATTTCAACACAGATTGGCTGACAGAAACCGGATATCTGGGGAAGGACGGAACTTCAACATACTATTATGAGGATACCATCGGCGACCGGATAGTCAAGGGCGTGCAGAAAGCCATCGATTTGTGGGACGAGTGGAATGATGGCGTTGACGTTACCGGGAGTACGGATGGTTTAAAAACATTCCGGTCCATTCAGAGTTCCCGTCATTTTGGAAGTAAAGGTGAGGTGGCCTTAAGTGCGATTGATGGGTATGACAGTACTAAACAGCCCAACCACGGATCCTTCTACCGCGTATACGATGAACAGATTGTTACCATTCCCACTCTGGAAGATGCTAATAAAGCTGCGGCGGAAGAGAAAACCGGCGCCTTTAAGATCGGGGATGAAGGCCTCAGTTGTGACTACGTGACCAAGGCGTATTATGCCTCAACCGCGTCCGGTGCGGCGCAGGATCTGGCCAATACCTTTGATGAGATCGTGGAGAGCATAACTGCGCCCTTGTTTGCCCCCGTCGGCGGCGCCAACGACCTGGGTGTGGAGGACTCTGTAACCTACATGGATCCGGTGGGCAAGTACATGGACGTCAAGGATGTCAAGAACCTGGCTCTGTTCGGTGAAGTGTACGGTATCACCAGGACCGCCGTGTACGACTACCAGTGGAACCACACATACCAGGCGAATGCGGGAAAAGGCACAGCTCCCCTTGAAGAGGGCTGGTATCTCGGCGATCCCGTTGAGCAAAGTGAGGACGTAACCGGTGGCAATGCCGGCGTAACATATGGCGGAAACGGTGCGATACCGAAAAATGACAACGGTTCGGGGAGTGCACCCTATAAAGAAGACGATGTCGAGAAAGCCTGGGAGGACGGCTGGGTCTACCGTCTCAGCTACTCGACCGCATCGGCGTTTGTGCCCACGCTGGCGAACATCAACAACGAGGACGTTGGTGATCCCACAACGAGCGCAAGGCTCGACAAAATGCGGAATACCACATACACGTTCTACCGCATTGCCAAGGAACAGAGCGAACGTGAACAGCTCCGCATGAACCCCGCCTACGGCACAGCGGTACCCAGTGGCGTGACATACGACACGACCGGCGCCGGCGCACATATGAGAGGCAATCCCGGTGTCTATGCCCTGGCAGACCTGCGCATCTGGGTGGAGGACAGCGGCGATTACAACTCCAGCAGCGGCGAAACGCTGACTGACACCAACTACGATGAGGCCCTGTGGGTCAACATCCCGGTGAACATGCTGCCCCTGCGCACCGTGTCCATTGATCTGGGTAAATCTGAGAGTGATAACACGTGGTCGTACACCACTAATCTAACCTCGACAGATCCGGGATATAAGGCCAGTTTTCCTCTGCGGGTGTTCTACACAGTAGGTGTCAGCGATGATGTGCTGGAGGACGGCCGCATCAATATCGCCGGGTCCATTGATGCGGAGTACATCCTGGATAACAAGGTCACTACATCGCAAGCGGCGTGGGCACGGGACATCGACCAAGGGAACGTGGAGTTTTTCTCCAACTGGTACAACCCTCTGAACCGGTATAGTGACTACGCCACCACCAACACCGACTATACCTTCGGCGATCCGGTGACCTCTTTCTCCCCCAGCAGCGACAACCGGTACTACATTTTCGAGAAGGCCCTGCCGCTGTACAGCACGGCGTATCAGTATGATGGTTCTAATTGGAAGAAAGTTACCATCAACCTGGAGGGCGAGGCGGGTACCACCCTCCCCGCCAACTTCGGCGGCAATCTGCTGGCGGTGCTGTCGGCGGACGAAATAGCGCCCAGTGGTTCTGACGCTACCAGCGCGGAGATCACAATGGCGTTGGACGGGAAGGAACCCAATAAGGACGACATCGTCCTACTGGAGAAAGACCTCCTGACCGATGTGACCAAGGGAGCAACCGATCCCTTCCCCTCCAATGGCTATTTCTACCTGTGCATCGAGTACTACGAGCTGCAGGGTGAGACCGCCACAGCCACATGGAGGCAGTACGTCATCACCAGGAAGGGCAGCGAGTTTGGCTCAGCATACGGGGCCGCCGGCATTTCCAATGGCGACATGCTGGTGTGGCACGACCTGAGCGATAACCATTATCCTGACTACCCGTATCTGTCCTACACCGAGACCGAGGATGAGACACGCGGCCATAAGTACATCGGCGTGCCTCTGGACCCGAACACCGGCTATTACAAGGACTGCGACAAGAACGACAAGAGCAAACTGGTGCCTACGGGCGATCTTTCTTCTGTCACGGGCTATGATGAAGAAATGGTAAAAAATGGTACATGGGTCGTCTGCGCCAAGCCCGGCGGTCTGCGCGTGGGCACCCTGGCCCAGGCCGTCCAGGGCAAGGGCGGCGAATATAATAGTGACAATATTATTGACACATATTACGGTGAGCAGCGATATCCGACTGAAACCGAGCAAAAGGACCTGTCTTGGGGCTTCTATGAGAACAACGTGACCCGCACGGCCAACAACTACTACATGCCCACCATCAGCACCGCGTCCAGCGCCGAAGACGATGATATCATCGTGAACGTCTACCTCGGCAACAACGGCCGTCTGTGCGTGCCAGACACCACCCTGTTGGTGAGCAAGCTAGTCGAACCCGCGGATACTAACCTTGACAAGGACGAGGAGTTCCAGTTCCAGGTCTACATCGCGGGGCTGACCGGCAAGCAGAGCGCCGTAGTGGTGCAGTGGAATGATGAAGCGAAGAGCTGGCAGCGCCAGTTCCACTACATCGACCTGCAACTGGACGGCCAGCTGTTCCTCCAGGACAAGGACGGCTCGAAGACCATGGTGGACGGAGAGGGCTGCCGCATTGTTGCCAAGGACGGTGGATATTTCTACGCCGCAGACTGCAAGAGCCCGTCCGGGATATCTCACGCGGCCGAAGATAGCTATACCGGCGTCCGCTACTACGTCTACATGGGCAAGAACTCAACGGGTAGCGAAGGAACCGGTAGTTCCGACCTGGTCTACCGCGTCTACCACAACCAGGACGTTGACAATTTTGCGGTATCTGAGGATGACGTCAAGATTGATAAGGGCGAGAAAGGCAAGTCGGGCACATTCTATGCCAACAAGGTCTGGCTGGTGTCTGAGATAGAGTATACCAATCAGTGGGAAGGCAAGCTTGACCCTGTCAATGACAGTATTAATGCAGAGAACTATGGTGGAATTCCGTGCAGAGACTTTGAGCTGCTGACCATCAATCCCAATGTCTCCGATACCACCGATATCACCATCACCACGGACTACCTCACCGCCAGCACCTACTGGACGAAAGACGTTTACTTCGGCATCGAGGACGGGCTCTACGACCCGAACGCCCCCGAGGGGGAGAAGGCGAACACCGCTGAGTTTACCCTGAAACACGGGCAGGCATTGCTGTTCAGTGGTATCGGCAACAAAACCGAGTACCGAATCACTGAAAAGCTCACCAAAGAGCAGCTGGATGCGGGCTACACGCTGAGTCGAGTGGAAGGCACCGTCACCTGGGAACCCGATCCCAAAGTTGTCTTCCCTGGCTGGTTCTCGGTATCCGGCACCACCGGCGACAAGGAAGAGTCCGCAACCTTCGTTAATACGATTGAAAAGTATGAAACGACTCCCGGCGCTGATGCCGGTGTCCAGGTAGGCGATGAGATCACCTACAACATCTACTGGAGCAACTGGAAGGGTGCCCAAGCTGAGGTTACCGTTTACGATGAGCTGGATCCCGGTGTGGACTTTGTATCCGCAAAGGATGGACAGTACGATGCAGGCAGCCATACCGTCACCTGGTCCCTCGGCAAACAGGATGTCGGAGCCAACGGCTATGTGACCCTGACGGTGAAAGTCAACCAGAAGGCCTGTGACAGCTACGAGTACCATAAGGATGAGGACGGCTTTGATCATGATGGAAGCATCGACAAGGAGGTTCACAATAGGGCGAAGATTCAGATCGACAACGATTCCCACTACACCAACGAAGTGGACAACCCGGTCGATGAGAAGACCGAGACGGATCCTGGCGCTGATGTCGGTGTCCAGGTAGGCGATGAGATCACCTACAACATCTACTGGAGCAACCTGAAAGACGCCGAAGCTGAGGTTACCGTTTACGATGAACTGGATCCCGGCGTGGACTTCGTATCCGCAAGCGATGAAGGTCAGTACGATGCAGTCAGCCATACGGTGACCTGGACCCTCGGCAAAAAGACGGCCGGGGCCAACGGCTATGTGACCTTGAAGGTGAAAGTCAACCAGAAGGCCTACGACATGTATGAATACAAGCCTGATGAGGATGGCTTTGATAATGACGGAAGCATTGACCTGGAGGTTCACAACAGGGCGAAGATTCAGATCGACAACGATTCCCACTACACCAACGAAGTGGACAACCCGGTCGATGAGAAGACCGAGACGGATCCTGGTGCTGATGTCGGTGTCCAGGTAGGCGATGAGATCACCTACAACATCTACTGGAGCAACCTGAAAGATGCCGAAGCAGAGGTTACCGTATACGATGAGCTGGATCCCGGCGTGGATTTTGTATCCGCCAGCAACGGCGGCACCTACGATGATGCTACCAGAACCGTCACCTGGTCCCTCGGCAAACAGGCAATCGGAGCCCACGGCTCTGTGACCCTGAAGGTGAAAGTCAACCAGAAGGCCTACGACATGTACGAATACAAGCCCGATGAGGATGGCTTTGATCAGGACGGAAGCATTGACCTGGAGGTTCACAACAGGGCGAAGATTCAGATCGACAACGATTCCCACTACACCAACGAAGT
>CANRFN010000032.1 GCA_947629915.1 uncultured Oscillospiraceae bacterium
AGTGGGCGGCACAGATGGCTGCCTAATTTTACCAAATCTTTTTAACGCGATAGGCGAATCGCATGCACTTCTAGGAATTTTCCCAGCAATCAGAGGCTGTTCTTGGCGCCTACGATGATGATATCGTCATTGGAGTTGAGCATCTGCATGTCCACTTCCATGAGCATGATGATCTTGTCCAGGTCCACGGAGCCCGAGAAGTCCATGACGCGGGCTCCGGTGCAGATGTAGTAGTCGGGGCGCAGGATGGCGTCCTGCTGATAGATGGCCATGCTCTCCCAGAGCTGAGAGACCACGTTGCGGTAGGCGCTGGCCTTGCACTGAATGGCCTCGCCGTCGTTGCGCTGGACCTTGATAAAGCCCTTTTTGTCCAGGATCCGCACCGGGTGCTTGCCCTTGCGCTCCATGCCGTAGACGTAGAAGTTCTTGGTGGAACAGATCAGGTCGATGTCTCCAGGCTTTGCCTTCAGGTCGTCTGCAGCCAGCTGCCTGGCCTCCTCCTCGGTGCATTCCTTCAGAAGGTCTGTGGTCTTGACCTCAGTGGAGCCAAGGGCAATGGCGGTGAGCTTGGAGGTCTGCGGATCGATCTCAATGTGGACTTCCACACTGTCCGGCGCCGCGCCGCTCTCCACGGCTTTGTCGATCGCCTCGGTCTTGATGGACCGGATGTCCTCCGGGGTGGGATTGGGCACCACGCGCTCCACCACGTCCCGGACCATGGCGAGCGCCACGCCGATGGAGGAGATGACCTCTGCGTTATCCGGGATGGAGTAGCGCAGCCCCATCTTGTCTGAGCAGAAGCCGATCAGGGCCGCCGCGCCGCCTCCCACGCCCACAAGGCTGATCTGGTCCTTTTCGAGGCGGTATTTTGCAGCCAGCTCTGTGATGATGGGCTCGATCTTCTCATAGGCACGGGTGAGGATCTGGGTGGCCACCTCTTCCACGGTCTTGCCCATGTAATCGGCCAGAGGCTTCATGGCCTTCCGGGCGGCGTTGGCGTTGCCGTAGGCGAAGTACTCAGGCTTCACAAGCCCCAGCACATTGGCGGCGCAGGTGTTTGTGATGGTGATGCGTTTGCCGTTTTTCAGCTCAATGGCCACGTAGTCGCTGGGGTCACCTTCCTTGGGGGAGAAGAAAACCACCTTGGGATCCACGATCTCCTCCTCCGGGGTGAAGACCGCATAGTCAAGACCGGCGATATGGGCTGAGCGGGGTCCCACGTCCTTGACGCCGGACTTATCGCAGCGGATCATGCTGCCCCCGGCCACGCCCAGGACGCGGACATCCAGAGAGCTGATGTATGTGCGGTGGCCGCCGACGATGGAGTAGTCGATTGCGGGGCGGCCATCCTTGATCACGCCGATGTTGGTGGTGGTGCCGCCCACCTCGAAGTAGACGCCGTTGGAGGCACGAAGATACATGAGGCTTCCCATGACAGAGGCTGCGGGGCCGGAGAGCATGGTCAGCACCGGGCGCTTCTTCATCTCATTGATCTCCATGACGCCGCCGTCTCCCCGCATGATCATCAGCGGGATGCTGACCCCGGCGCTGCGGACGCTGGCCTCTGTGTCATTGGCAGTTTTCAGCATTTTGGGCAGGATCGAGGCGTTGATCGCAGCGGTGCGGGTCCGGCGGGTGAGGCCGTAAAGCTTGGTGATCTCACTGGCGGCAGTGGCCTCCAGGCCCATCTTTCTCGCGATACCGCAGACGCCGTTCTCATTCTCCATGTCATCCACACCGTAGGCCTCGCTGGCAACGATGACCTGCGCACCCTCGCCCAGGAGATCCTTGATGGCTTGGGTCACGGTGTCATCCGAGAGGGTGTCATCCACCAGATAGCGGTTGTGGAGCTTGATGCTCCTGCCGGAGCCCAGGTCGATGTCCTTGAGGCCGGTCTGCACCTTGGCAAGCCATCCGCCGGGGCCCTTGCCGCCCATGCCGATGACGCCTACCTGCGCCACATCGCCCTCAATGAGTGCGTTTGTGGCCTGGGTGGTGGAGTGGGCCACAAAGATGACGTCCTTCGGGTCGATGTTGTTTTCCTTGAGGCAGTTCTTGAATGCCTGGACAACGCCAGTGGCCACACCGGCCTTGTCGTCATGGGTGGTCTTGACCGAGGATTTCCCGATGATCTCATGGGTGGCATTGTCGATGGCAACGGCCTTGGTGTGGGTGCCGCCCACATCGATGCCCATGCGTACTTTTCTGTCGCTCATTTCATATCCTCCTTCTCTTAACCGAAAACGAACCAGGTCACGATCTGCATCACGATGCACACGGCCCAGGCCACAGGCAGCGTCTTTTTCAGGTGCTCACGGGTGGACACCTTGGCATAGCTGACGCCCCAGGCAATCCAGCTCTGCGTCATGCAGATGGAGACGTTCATGGTGATGGATGGTATGACCATCAGTGCATAGAGGTATGGGGTGGAGAAGCCTACACCTTTCAAAATACCCAGCGTGGCCGCGCCGCAGCCGAACAGGGTAAAGGGACCGCGGAAGAGGCCCAAGGGCGCCAGGAGCGCGAAGGCAATGGAGATGATCAGTGTGTTATGGGGGATCACGTTGCCGAGAAGGGCGTTGAAATAGGGCACGCACAACTCAGCGGCCTTGTTGAACATGGGGATCATGAGCAGGAAGCCCACCAGCGGAGCGGTGTCCACAACGCCGTCATAGAAGTCCTTGTTGATCGTGCGGCAGACGGCGCGGAAGGATTTCATCTCGCCGCATATTGCCATGGCATAGAGGCTGGCGATGGTGAAGCCAAGGATGATGGGGACATTGAAGATGATGAGCAGCAGCACCGGCAGGATGGGGGCAATCAGAGCCGGAGCGGGCACGTAGCCGGGACGGGAGCGCCGTGCGGCGGAGGCCACCCAGGCGTGGACGGTCTTTTTCTTCCGAAGGGTGAAAAGGGTCATCACAATGACAAGCGCCAATTGAACGGCAACACCGATCATGGCCCATCTGAGGCGGGCGGGGTCATCGTAGGTGATGAGCTGTTTGCCGGCGTCATCCAGGAAAAAGGCCAGGAACTGTCCCGTGAGGACGGGGTTTAAGTACATGCCGGCACCAACGGACATCATGAAGGAGCCGACAGCCAGGACCTTTGGAATGCCCAGGCTCATGAGGATCGGAAGGATGATCACGCCGATGGCCACCACGGCACCTGCACCGAAGAGGGTGGAGAAGATGGCGGTGGTGACAATGGAGAGGAGGATGCAGATGACGGCAGGTCTGTCGCCGCCCAGCTCTACGGTCTTGCGGATCAGGGCATCGGCAATCCCGGTGGACAGGAGCACCCGGCCGAACCACGCGCCGAACACCACGTTGACAAGCACGTTGCCCCAGCCCTCAGGGCCGGACTGGAAGACCTTAGTGATGGCGTCCACAAAGCTGATGTCCGTGACGCCGGGGTATTGGGCGATAAAATCTGGGTTGGTTGCGAAGGTGTTTCCGATGAGCGGCAGGGCCGTCCACAGTACGCCCATGATGAGCATGCCGATCATCAGGTTGCCGCCGCGCACGGCATATATGGCGAGGCCCACGAAGGAGACAAGGAGCAACACTCCAATTACATATTCCATATTGACCTTCCTTTCGGTATTTCTTTCCAGATCGGGATGTCACATCTTCAGGACAGACTCCCAGACCTCCTCAATGACCGGGATTCCCAGGGTCTTGTTCTCCCGCAGGTTCCGAAGCTCCATCTCGCCGGGATAGAAGACCTCTCCGCCCTCTTTTACCGGGACGCTGGTCTTGATGTCGGCGAGGATTGCATCGGCGATGGAGTCACTCTCGGCCACGGTGTTGAATTTCGTGGGGTCTATGGCGATCATGATCTGTGTGAGCCCCACCTCATCGCCGAAGGTGCCGATCTTCGCCACGCTGTTTCCGTTGGTCAGGACCGTGGCAATCAGGTCCAGCGCGATGGACAGGCCGCTGCCCTTCCAGTAGCCCATGGGCAGAACCCGCCAGGTCTTCTCGATCTCCGCCGGGTCGTCCGTCAGTTCTCCGGCCTCGTTGTAGCCGCCGGGGACCGGGAGCTTGACACCCCGCAGGCGGCAGTCCTCAATCTTGCCGTAGCTGAATTGGCTGACGGCACAGTCGATCATCACATGTTCGCCGTTGGAGCGGGGAATTGCCATGATGATCGGGTTGTTGCCGATTTTCCGGTCCTTGCCGCCCCATGCGGGCATGTTGGGCATGGTGTTGGACCAGCAGATCCCGATGCACCCGTTGTCTGCCGCCAGCCATCCGTACGTCCCGCCGCGCATCCAGTGGTTGTTGTTTCCCAGTGCCACGAGGCCGATTCCGTTCTCGTGGGCGAGCTCGCAGGCCCGGTCCATGGCTCTCTTTGCGTTCAGAGGGCCGAACCCCCGGTGGCCGTCCCAGCGCTCCATGCTCCCGAAGGACATCTCACAGGTGGCGCGGATGTTGGGGTCGATCTCCCCCCTCTCCAGGTAGCTCACCACCCGGGGGAATCTGTTCAGTCCGTGGCTGTACACGCCAGCCATGCTGTTCTGTGCGAAGATGGCGGCGGCGTCTGCCGCGTCCGCCGGGCTGAACCCCCGGCTCTCCAGTACCCGCTTGAATTCCGCGACCATCTCTTCATAGGATACGCGTTTCATATTTGTGGCCTCCCTCATTGGCTGTAGTTTGTGAAAACGTTGTGTAAGCGCTTACCATGGTTGCAGTATAGACCCTGCGGTCGCAGATGTCAACACCTATTTTGTAAGCGCTTACAGCTTTGTATACCTGCACAAATTTGGCGGTTTTGATTTGTAAAAAACGCCGAAGGCAGATGCCTTCGGCGTTGTAAGCCCTTACATTTTCGGGCCAGTCAAGTGGTCTTTCCCAGCACCAGCTCCGGCTGAATGGTCACAGAGGAGTAGGCGTCAGACTTGTCGATCAGGTTCTCCAGAAGCTGCACGCACAGCAGCGCCACCTGTTCTGGCTTATTGTCTACGGTGGTAAGCTCCGGCTCGCAGAGGCGTGCGTAGATGGAGTTGTTGAATCCCGTCACCGAGACGTCCTCTGGGATGCGTACCCCCGCCCGCAGAAGGCCCTTCGTGACACCCACAGCCGTCAGGTCCTCGCCGCAGACGATGCCGTCACAGGGAAGGCCGCTGTGCAGAATCTCCTCCGCGGCGCGGATGCCGCCCTCCATGGTGTCCTGGGTTTGGATCACCCGATCTGCCACATCCAGGCCGCAGCGCTTCATCCCCAGGAAAAAGCCATCCCGCTTGGCGATGGCGCTGGCGGTATCCATGTCGCGGACGTAGAAGATGTTCCGCCGGCCCCGCTCCCAAAGGTGTTCCACGGCCAGGGTGATCCCGTAGGCATCGTCCATCAGCACGGAGTACGAGTTGGGCAAGTCCAATTTTCCATTGGCCACAACAACCGGGGCCATCCGCAAAAGCGGCTCCACCTCAGGGTCCGCGCCGATGGTGTTGAAGATGGAACCCACCAGCACAATGCCGTCCACCTGCTTTTTCGTCACAGCCCGCAGATATTTCAGCGTTGTCTCCCGATCCCCGCCTGTGTTGCACAGGATGACCTCGTAGTTCCGGCGGCTGAACTCCCGCTCGATGGTGTAGGACATGCGGGCATAGTTGGGCACCCGGATGTCGACAGTCAGGACAGCAACGGTTCGAAGGGATTTGCTGACCATCCCCTGGGCGATGGCACTGGGGACGTAGCTGTTCTTCTGAAGCACCGCCTCTACCCGCTCCTTTGTGGCCGCGCTGACAGTGCCCTTGTTATTCAGTACCCTGGAAACCGTGGCGATAGAGACCCCAGCCTCTTTGGCGATATCGTAAATATTCACACACTCGTCCTCCGTGTCTTATCGTGTTGAAAATCTCCGCAAGCGGTTACATTGATCTTACACTGGGAGAGAGGCGTTGTCAAGAGAATTCCGATTCGGCATCGACACCACCTCGCAATGTCTCTGTGCGCGGGCAGACATGCCCAGGCGGACACGAGAATGCGCGATCCGCTGAACAATCTCTCCGGAGTCGCAAGCACCGCCAGAACAGAGGTTGCACTGATGGAGTATCGGTTCCACAAGGTTTGCTGCGTTGTTGCACCTGCCCTCACAGTCAGTACAAAGCTGCACACCTTGGCAGCAGACAGTTGTGCAGGTGTCCCGCGTGTGTGTCCAAGTACACACACTTGCAGTTGTGGCAGTTGTGCAAGACACTCCCCAGACCAGAATTTCTCTCAGGCCAACCTGAAAGCCCCCTTCTTCTTGATGCCCAAAAAGGTTCTCGTTTCCGCCGCATTCACCATCTTTTCGACACGTTTCGCAAGGCAGTCCAATACATCGCCCACTGGCTGCATTCCCAGCGTATCTCTGCACAACTACAGATGTGTGAAGATGTGCATGTGTCCACGGCTGTGTCCAAGTACACACATTGTAGTTGTGTTAGATGTGCAGACACCCCTCCAGGTTTGGGATTCCGACTGGGCAAGTCACTGGGCAGCACATTCCTCAACCCATGAATACTGCTCACTTTCGCCTCCATCAGACACGTTTCATCCCTTCTCGTCATGTCTCCCCAGACCTATCGAAAGCTGTCTGATGCATTGCCCTCCAGCGCCGCCCTACACAACTGCAATTCACACCAGTTGTGTAGGTGTATCCCTTGGTGTATACAGTATGTATTCACCCGATAGTTGTGTAGAAAGCATGCGAATCATTCTCCTGGGCAGATTCGCTCCTCAGGCAGACAGCATAAGAAACTCCGTCCCAGTCTCCAGAAAGCGCCAGATCCAGACCTTATCCGGCATGTTTTCAGCACTTTTCTATGCATCTTCCCGTGTCTTATCGAAAGGCATCGAACGCATCGAACACCGGTGGTGCCCTGCACAACTACAGCTCTCACCAGTTGTGTAGGTGTATACTCAGGTGTATACAGTATACACCAGATAGTTGTGCAGAAAGCGTGCAAATTATCCTCCTGGGCAGATTCTCTTCTCAAGCAGCCAGCATAGGGGCTCCCCTTTTCGCTCCCCAAAAGCGCTCATTTTCTACCGGATTCGATCTCTATCAGCACTTCTACCATGCCTCCCGGACCTGTCGCAAGCTGTCGAAGGCATGGACTGCTGGCGCTGTCCCACACAACTGCACCTCTCTCCAGTTGTGTAAGTGTATACCCTGGTGTATACGGTATACACCCGCACTTGTGTAGTTGTGCATAGCACTTCCGGCAGGCAGCTATGGTCATATCCCCACATCCGCACCCCGTTCTGCACCGCTTTCTACACAAGCCCCCTTCCCCGCCGGAAAGATTCGAAGGTCTCCATAGACACCGCAGCGCCCAGGCCGATCTCTCGGCCTGGGCGCTACCTTATATATAGTTTCGCTGCCAGACACAGTGGCACTCCAGACAGCGCCGCCGTGTCCCTATCTGTCCGTTACTGCCCTACCCCAATTTCTTTGCTGCCTTACACCCCGGAGTACGCGCTGAACCCGCCATCGATGGGGATGCACACGCCGGTGATGAAGCTGGCGGCCTCGTTGTTCAGGAGGAACAGCACGGCGCCGGCCAGTTCCTTCTCGGAGTCCCCGAAGCGGCCCATGGGGGTGGCCGCCAGGATCTTGCCGGTGCGGGCGGTGGGGGTGCCGTCCGGGTTGAAGAGCAGCGCGGCATTCTGCTTGGTGGAGAAGAAGCCGGGGGCGATGGCGTTCACCCGGATGCCCACCTTGGAGAAGTGCACGGCCAGCCACTGGGTGAAGTTGGTCACAGCGGCCTTGGCGCCGGAGTAGGCGGGAATCTTGGTCAGCGGCGTATAGGCGTTCATGGAGCTGATGTTCAGGATGTTGCAGCCCTCCCGGCCGATCATCTGCCGGGCAAAGGCCTGGGTGGGCACCAGGGTGCCGATGAAGTTCAGGTTGAAGACGAACTCCACGCCGCTCTTCTCCAGGTCGAAGAAGCTCTTGGTGTCGCCCTCCAGGTCCCCGAGCTCAAAGTACTCCTTGTCCGTGTTGGCCCGGGCGTTGTTGCCGCCGGCGCCGTTGATGAGGATGTCGCAGGGGCCCAGATCCGCCATCACCTTATCCGCCACGGCATAGCACATGTCCTTGTCCAGCACGTTGCAGGCATAGGCCTTGGCCACGCCGCCCTCAGCGGTGATCTCGTCTGCATAGCCCTGGGCCGCCTGCTCGTTCAGGTCCAGCAGGGCCACTTTAGCCCCGGCCCGGGCCAGCACCTTGGCAAAGGCGGAGCACAGCACGCCGCCGGCGCCGGTAACCACTGCCACTTTCCCGGTGAGATCGGTATTCAGTACGTTCTTTTCCATGGTTGGGAACTCCTTTCAGCCCTTTTTCGCCTTTTCGCACGCCTCAAAGAGGCCGTTGATATACGTTGCACCCAGGGCGCGGTCGTAGAGGCCGTAGCCCGCCTTGCCAGTCTCGCCCCAGATCATGCGGCCGTGGTCCGGGCGGACCCAGCCATCGAAATCGTTGTCCACTAGGGCCTTCACGATCTCGTACATGTCCAGGCTGCCGCAGAAGGACTGGTGGCCCTGCTCCTCAAAGGAGCCGTCCGGCAGGATGAGCACGTTGCGCATGTGCATGAAGCCGATGCGCTTCATGGCGGCGTACTTGCGCACCATGGCGGGGATGTCGTTGCTCTTGGCGCAGCCGAGAGACCCGGTGCAGAGGCAGAGGGTGTTGGCCGGGCTGTCCACGATAGAGAGGTACCGGTCCAGGTTCTCCTCGCAGGTCACAACACGGGGCAGGCCGAAGATGGGATAGGGCGGGTCGTCCGGGTGGACCGCCATCACTACGCCGCACGCCTCTGCCATGGGGATCACTCGCTTTAAGAAGATCTCGATGTTCTTCCAGAGGCCCTCGGCGCCAAGCTCGCCGTACGCCTGGATCAGGCTCCGTACCTCGTCCTGGGTATAGCTGGCGTCCCAGCCGGGGAGGTGGATGTCGTCCTTCAGGGGATCCAGGCCCTTCAGCTGATCCCAGTACATCACGAGGCTGGTGGAGCCGTCCGGGGCCATCTTGTCCAGCTGCGTGCGGGTCCAGTCGAAGACGGGCATGAAGTTGTAGGTGACGCACTTCACCCCGTACTTGGCGCACCGGCGGATGTTCTCGCAGTACACCTCGATATGCTCGTCCCGCTTCTCGGTGCCGAGCTTGATGTCCTCGCTCACCGGGATGGACTCCACCACATCGAAGACCAGGGCGTTGGCCTCAGACAGGGCCTTCAGTTTGGCGATGGACTCCTCCGGCCAAACCTGGCCCGGCTTCACATCGTAGACGGCGGAGACCACGGAGTGCATCCCCGGGATCTGGCGGATGTACTGGAGCGGGATGGGGTCCGTCTCCCCGTACCAGCGGAAGGATAGTTTCATTGAGAGGTTCCTCCTTTCAGAATACGCCTGCGGCGCCGCAGGCCAGAAGTCGGTTCAATATGCTGCCGCATGGATTATACACCACGCGGCGGAGATGCGGTAGAACAAATCTGCGCTCATGGGTAGAAACTCGTCATTTTGTATTCTCCAGCCTGAAACACCCGCAGCCATCCCGTCCCGCGGCAGGTGCGATCTTCCACAAAACTTGACCGATTTTCCAAAAAAAGCTTATTTCGCCCCGTCTCCTGTACCAAGGCCAGGAAATTGTGGTATAATAGGGCCGTGAAAACAGGCCTTACCCAAAGGAGGGAGACGATTATGGCAGAGGAAATGATCCGGCTTGAGCACACAGCAAAATTCATCCAGCAGTACTACGGAATCGCCGTCACAGTTCTGCGCTCCAGAACAGAGATCGCGTCATTCCACAACCGGTGCAGCTTCATCCCGGACACCCGGGAGGCCTCCGAGGCGTTCTGCACCATGGTGGCAGAGGCAGATCGGGATGCCATTCTCCACGTCTCCACGGACTACCGCATGCACGCCCTGCTCTTCTTCCTGCGGGGGACGCCGGTGGCTGTAGGACCATTCCGCCCCCTGATTCTCACCCTGCAGGAGGCAGACAAGCTGCTCATCGACATCAGCCTGGCCCTGAAAGACCTCACCCTCCGGGCCATCGAGCCGAAAAAGTTTCTGAAATGGTTCGAAAAGTACCCGTACCTCCCGGAGGACGCGGCACTCGGCATGGTACAGTCCCTTCTCCGTGCGGTGTCCTCCCAGGCAGAAGACCGCCCGGTGCTGGACATCCAGCCAAAGAGCATCATCCAGGAGACGGAGACCATCCAGGCGCTGGGCATCAAAGAGATCATGCAGCACAAAGAGCAGCGGCGCACCTATGAGAAACAGTTCCAGGACGACATCCAGGCGGGCAACCTCCACGGCGCCCTGAAATCCTTCCGGAAGATGGAGGGGGAGGCGGCATACGGCAAGCAGATCGGCTCCACCCTGTACGAGGCCAGATCCCGCAGCACTGCCGTGGGAAGTATCGGGCGTCTTGCCGCAATCGCCGGCGGGCTGCCCATGGACGAGGCAGACCAGATTGCAGAGCAGGCCTACGATGGCGTCCGCACCGCCCAGACGGCAGACCAGCTGCTGCTCATCACGGAAAACGGGATCCGGGAGTACTGCCAGGGCGTGCACCGGATGCGCGGCGGAGGACACAGCGTCCTGGTGGACAGCGTGGTCTATGCCCTGGAGCACCAGTACGCAACCCGCGTAGATCTGGGCGCCCTGGCACAGGATCTGGACGTCTCCAAGGCGTACCTCAACAAGCAGTTCCAGGAGGAGATGGGCTCGTCCCCCACCCGGTATCTCATGGCCGTGCGGATGCGCAAGGCAGCGGAGCTGCTGGAGCAGGAGGATCTCACGCCGCTGCTGGCCGCCCGGGCCGTTGGTATGACCAGCACAACGCTGTTCTCCAAGGAGTTCGAGAAGGAGTACCACCAGACCCCCACGGAATACCGGGACGCCCATCGGCAGCGCAGCGAAGGGAATCCATAAAGTCTGAGACCTGAATCCAACCAGATCTCACAAGTTTTAACATGCCCCAGGGCACCGGGTTGCGGTGCCCTGGGGTATTGTTTTGTCTGTTCAGAAGGTGTACTGCCCGGCGGCGAGGGTCTGGGTGCGGCCGTCCGGGAGAAGGATCTCCGCCGTCCCGTTGCTGGGGATGGTGAAGGAGTAGGAGACTGTGCCGTCCTCGTTATACCGCCAGCCGCTCCGGATCTCCCCCAGCGGAGAGCAATACCGGGCTTCGGCGTGCCCCAACAGCGGATGGGGCTGAGGTGCAATCCGGATGGTACCGTTCTCCACCTGGATGCCGCAGACGCCGGCGAAGAGCCAGCCGCACACGGCGCCCTTGGAGTAGTGGTTCAGGGAGGCCTTCACCGCACCCCGCTCATTCACGCCGTCCCACTCCTCCCAGATGGTGGTGGCGCCGTGGCGGACCTCATAGAGCCAGCTGGGAAGGGTGTCCTGGAGCAGCAGCCTGTATGCGGTGTCCAGATAGCCGTACTGGGCCAGCACCGGGCACAGGGCCGGGGTGGAGAGGAAACCGGTGTTCAGGTGGTAGCCGCAGCGGATCACCAGGTCGTTGAGATCGGCGGCGGCCTGACGTTTCTCGTCCGGGGAGAGGAGGTCGAAATCGATGGCACGGACGTACTCCGCCTGTCGGTCTGAGGCAATTCTGCCCTCCGGGGCAGCGATCTGATGGAATGCTTGTTTGGCCCCCTCACCGATCTCCGCGTAGGTCTTGGCCGCCTCCGCATCCCCCAAGACAGTGCTGATGGCAGCCAGCATCCGCCCGGATTTGGCATAGTACGCGGTGGCCACCTTGCTCTGGGGTTTGCCCATGGCGGCCACAGAGTCCACATCTGGCTCACACCACTCCCCGTAGTCTACGCCGGTATCGATGGTGTACTGCTGATAGGGGTTCTCCCCTTTCTGTTGGGGCGGGGCGAACTTCTTCATCATCTCCGCCAGGGCCTCCGGAGGCATGTTCTTCAGCATGGCCTTGTACTGCTCCGGGATGCTGTCCAGGTTCGGGGCGGTACTCTGCTTTTGGCCGGCCCTGCTCTGGAGATAGGCATACCAGCGGCGCATCATGTCATAGTTGTCTTCCAGGATCCGGGTGTCCCCGGTCCGCTGATAGAGCGCCCAGGGCACAATAATAGAGGCATCTCCCCAGCCCACAGAGCCGGAGAGCATCTCGGTGGTAAAGGTGGGCTGGTTGTTCCTGGGGGCGATGTTGGCCACCTTGCCGTCCGGGTACTGGCCCAGCCGGCACTCTCCCAGCCACTTGCGGATCACGGGATAGCAGTCCGCCAGGTAGAGGCCCGCGTCCACAAACACCCCCATGTCTCCCGTCCAGGCAGCCCGCTCTCTCGTGGGGCAGTCTGTGGGGACATCGCAGAAGTTGGACTTCATGCTCCAGAGGGTGTTCTCCACCAGTTGGTTCACATCCTCGTTGCCACATTGGAACCAGCCCAGCCGGTCCATGTCTGAATAGACGGCGATGGCGGTGAAGGTGGACCCGGTGAGATCTGCATTGGTCTCCACCTTGGCATATCGGAAGCCCCAGATGGAGAACTTGGTCTTGTACTGGTTCAGTCCCTCCCTGCAGGTATACACCACCTGCTGCCGGGTGCCGCCCTCTTTGTGCCGCTGCCGGTCCTGGAAGTTCTCCTGGGTGAAGTTGCCGTTCTCGTCCAGGGTCTCCCCGCAGGTGAGAGTGATGGTGTCCCCGGCGTGGGCGGTGAGGTGGAACTCCAGATAGCCCGCGAGATTCTGTCCGAAGTCCAGCACCCGCTCCCCGTTGGGGGTCCAGAGCAGCTTGCCGGTGAACTTCTCCCGCTCCTTGATTGCCACGCAGTTGGAGGCGCAGAGGTTGTCCACGCCGAAGTCCCCCAGCTTCACCTCATGCCAGCCGGCAAGGATCTCGATCCGGGCGTCCACCACTTCCCCCTGCTGCATGTCGTCCATGCGGATGGGGCCGTCCTGAGTGGCCTCCCAGGTGTCATCGGAGAGACAGACGGGCTGTCCGTCCGCCTCCAGCTGGAAGTACAGGGCCACGTCCTCCCCGTAGAGGTTCCGGTCTCCGTCCACCCCGGAGCAGCTGCGGTACCAGCCGTCTCCCAGGATCACCTGGACCTGGTTCTCCCCAGGCTGGACGAGATCCGTTACATCGTAGGTCTGGACAAAGAGGCGCTTATCGTAGGCAGAGGAGCCGGGGGCCAGCACAAAGTCCCCCACCCGATGTCCGTTGATCCAGGCCTCATACAGGCCGTGGCAGGTGATGTAGAGCCGGGCGCTGGATGCAGGCCGCTCCAGCACAAAGGTCTTCCGGAGGTAGCTGGCGGGCTTGTGGATTTCAGGGTCCATCTCCAGCTCCGGGAGGATCCACTGGGCCCGATAGTCCTCCTTGCGCAGCAGTCCCATCTCAAAGACGGCGGGCTCGCTCCACTCTCCCACAGCATCGCTCTCGTCCCAGAGCCGTACCTGCCAGCAGATCCGGTCCCGGCTCTGCAGCGCGGGCCCATCGTACAGGGCAGACATCTGATTCCCGGACACCTTGCCGCTGTTCCAGGCCTCGACATCCCCCAGGCAGGCCTTGATCTCATAGGCGGTCTGGGTCTTGCCGTCTGTACAGAGCCAGCTGAGCCTGGGATTGGGGATGTCGATGCCGATGGGGTCTCTCAGGTACTCTGTTTTGCACACAATTGCTCTCATAGGCGTTTCTCTCCTTACGCGCAGAAGTGGGCATTCAGCCACTGGGCACTCAGCTCCAGGCTCTTCACCGGGGACTTCTCGACCCAGTTTCGGTGGCTCTCTAGGATCACCGCCTCCACCCCGTTGGCTTTGGCCTGTTCGGCCCAGCGCTCCAGGGGCAGATTGCCGGTGCCCAGCTCCAGGCTGTCTGATTGCAGAATGGGTGTCATGGCGGGACCGTTGAGGCGGGTGCCGCGGTCGTTGATGTGCCAGAGCTTCATCCGGGGACCCAGCCGCTGCATCCACATGAGGGGATCGGTGCCGCCGTCTGCAAACCAGTAGCTGTCGAACTCAAAGGAGACCAGGTCGGGGTCTGTCTCGTCAATGAGGATGTCGTAGGCCCGGGTATCTCCCTTCACCCGCTGGAGCTCACAGTTGTGGTTGTGATACAGCAGCTGGACGTTCTCCTTCTGGAGGACCTCGCCGGCCTTGTTCAGCCGCTCTGCCAGCTCGCGGACGGTCTTCTCGTCCCCGTAGGCAAAGCGGTACATGCCGGTGATCACGATCTTATCTGTGCCGAATTCTCTGGCCTCCACCGCCGCGGCGTCCGGAGCCCGCTCCAGGCTGCCCAGATCGTAGTGAAGGCTGGGGACCTTCAGGCCGCTCTCCCGGATGAGGCTGTTCCAGTCCAGTTTGCCGCCGTTGCCGGTGGGCATGCCGGCGGCCTTGGTGAGCAGCCGGACCATAAGCCCCGTGGGATGGATCATGAAGCCGCAGAGCTCAATGCCGTCATAGCCGGCGGCCTTGATCGCGCCCAAGGTGTCCTTTGCCTGCTTTTCGTTGTTCAGTACGGTGCCCAGCATGAACTGCTGGACCGCTTTCATGGCCATATTGGCTCACTCCTTCTCCAGATATCCGATGAGCTGCCGCTCCAGTTCCGGGCCCCACCAGTACCGGTACCCCGCCATGTAGGGATGGATGTCGTCCTTCATGTACAGGGAACGGTCTGCATCCGAGATGGCGTTAAAGGTCTCGTCTGTCCAGAGATCCAGGACGCCGATGCCCCACTTCTCCTCTAGGGCGTGGACCCGCTCCACCATGGCGGGATAGATGGGGTTGTCAAAGCGGGCGTTGGTGTAGAACACCACCGGGCAGTTCCAGGTCTCTCTGGCGTAGGCGATGATGAACTCCATGGCACCGGTGATGGTGCCGGTATCAAAAGAGGATTTGTCTGTGCCCTCCCCGATATCCCCCAGAGGCATCTCCTTGGTGGCATCGTTGGTAGAGAGCTGGCAGATCATGAGATCCACCTTGCTGTTGGGATCTACGTTGTTCAGAAGCCGCTGCACGTAGGAGCTCTTGCCATTGTCCGTGAGGGTGGTTCCGTCCACCGCCTCCCGGATCACAGCGCAGCCCATCCGTGCGGCGAAGTATTCCGGGATGGCGTTCTGCAGGGCCGCTTCGCCGTTGGTCACGGAGGAACCCAGAAACAGCACAGTCTTGCCCTCCAGGGGGCTGTTCTCCATCTTTTCGATCCCGGAGAAGCTGTATTGGTCTGCATTTCCGGGCATGCCCCGCATCCGGATCCGACCCAGCCCTTTGAAGGGGCCGAAGCTGAACTGCCAACCGATGAAGCACCACTGTACCACCAGGAATACGGCCACGCCGCCGATGATCCACTTTGCCTTTCCGGACTTCTTGTCAGTCTTCTTTTCCGCTTGCTTTGCCGTCGTTTTTTCCTCCGTCCTTTAGATACGCCGGCGGCAGTTCTTCTGCCGGCGGTAGAACACACGGGGCGACAAGGGTCTCTCTGCCCTGTTTTCGGGCTAAAGTGTTGAAAAATGTCGAATTGGCTCTGCTCTCAGGCGTAGGCAAAGATCCGCACCTGCAGCAGTGTGGGCTCCTCGAGCTTCAGGCTGGCGGTCTCATCGCCGTTCAGCCGGAGCTCTGTCTTCCACACGCCGTTCTCCACGGTGCCCTGCTCCACAGACAACAGATCCACATTGGGTTTTCCCGCCACATTGGAGCGGAACTGGATGCCGCACTGGCTCGCGAGGAGGATGCAGCTGTCCGGGCCGGTGCGCAGGCCCAGGCACACGCCGTCTTTCCGGGCGATCAGGGGGTGATCCAGGATCACGTTCACCTGGAAGTCTCCAAAGTCCAGGGTGCCCATCTTGGTCTGCTCGCTGGACACCGCCTGCAGGTCTCTCGTGCCATAGCGCTCCGTGATGAGCGGCATGAGCCCGGTGAGCAGGTCTGCGTAGCGCCTGTACTCTCCGATGTTCTGGGGTGTCTTCAATGCCGGATCAGCCACGTCCACCCCGAAGAGGAAGGCCTGCACCGCGTTGAAGGGCTTGCCCATGTCCTCAAAGCCGAAGGGGGAGTAGCAGAGGGCGTGGTGGTGTCCCACGGTCCACACCATCCGGGGCGCGGCGTAGCTGTGGGTGGCGCACTCCGGGATAAAGAGGCTCTCCCCTCTCCGGGTGTACTCATCGCAGATTGCACAGAACTCGGGCACGTAGATGTCCGGGCAATACAGGTCTATGGACGGGGCAGCGCTGTTCCACACCTCCCGCACCCGGGACACGGGGCCGCCGGTGGGATAGGTGCCGGGCACATCTCCCTTGTCCAGCCAGCAGTTCACCGCCATGGGGATTGGATACACCGCCTTGCCGGCAGCCGCCACCTGCTCCACGTATTTCGCCACATGCCAGGCGCTGAAGAGCTCCTCGGCCACGGGGCCAAACTGCTCCTCCCAGCTGCCGGTGGCGGCTCCGGCCTCAATGGCCGCCCGCACATCCGGTACCATGGTGTCCAAGTGAGACCAGAGGTACATAGAGAGCTCCTCCGGTACCGGCTGGGCAAAGGCGGCATCCGCAGCATCGGAGTGCTCTCGGCCGGCGCCCAGTAGCCCGGTCTCGTTCTCCACCTGTACCGCCACCACGGTGTTCTCCTCACCATCGAAGGCGCGGATGTGGGCCATGAGTGCGGCGAAGGCTTTGGCGTCTGCCCGGCAGGTCTCCTGGCAGAGGTAGCTCAAGGTGGTGTACTGGATGCCGTACTTGGTGTCCCGGGCGGCCTTGTTCTTGCCCTTTACGATCTGGCCTCTCTTGAAACGCTCCAGATCCGTCTTCACCCAGGCGGGGGCGTACATGCACTCCGCATTCTTCCAGGATCCGAACCACAGGAACACCAGGTGCTTGCCCCGCCGCCGGGCCTGCAGGATGAGGCCGTCCACCAGGGAGAAATCGAAGGTGCCCTCTTCCGGCTCCACCAGCTCCCAGGAGACCGGCAGCAGCAGGGCGTTCATGCCCAGGGCCTCCGCCTGGTCCCAGACGCCCTCCATGGTGGCCAGTCCGGAGGAGTTGGAGTTGTGGACCTCGCCGGCCAGCAGAACCAGCGGCTGATCGTGGACCATGAGCAGCTGGGCGCTGCCCTGCCGCTTCAGATAGGGAATGGGCATGATAGAAAGCCTCCTTGTCTCAGTCCGCCAGGAACGGGGTACCCGGGGTGATGCCGTTTTCGTTGAAGCTGTCCACGGCGATCCAATAGGGCTGGTCTTTGATGATGGTGCTGAGGTTCAGCTCGTTGGCGCCGTACACAATCCAGCTCATATAGAGCTTATCCGGGGCGATGCCATACCGGACGTTGCAGCCCTGGGCGCCTGGAACGGGATCCCAGGACACCAGGATGTCCAGATCGGAGGCGTGCTTGGCAGTGGCTTTGGCCTGGGCCGGCTTCACGCCGTTGCCGTTTCCGAAGACCCGCAGGCCTGCCACCCGCAGCGTCTGTCCATAGGGCAGTTCCCCGCCGGTGAGGCGGACATAACGGGCGGTGATGCCGTCCGGGTACTCGTAGTAGCCGTTGGAGCACTCCCGGGCCACGGTCTCGATCACAGTCCAGCTCTCCCCGTCCAAAGAGGTCTCCAGGGTGTAGTGAGAGATCTGGGGGACCAGCTCGATCCGCCGGGTGCCGCGGTCGTCTCCGTACTCCTCGGCCGGGAACTCCACCGAGAGGTCCTGGTCTGCCAGGTTCACCTGGATGGCCCGCACGTCCATGGCCCGCTCCAGATCCACGGTGAGGGACTGTCCCGGGGCGGCGTCTGCGGCACTCCACCAGGTGCGGATGTCCTCGTCCACCGCCAGGGCGGGGTCGCTGCCCGGGGCGGTGCTGGAGGCGGAGACGGGCTTCTTGTAGCTGAGGAGCATCCACTTGGGCTGGATGGCGAGGGAATCGAAGCGGCCCTCGGGGAGCTCGTACGGGTAATCCCCGAAGCTGGTGTTGCAGAAGAGAATGCCGTCCTGATCGAAGCCGGCGGGGAACAGACCCACCCGGCGCTCGAAGCGGTGGCTGATGGAGATCCGCATGGTCCCCACATGCCACCAGTTGCCGTACTTGTCCTGCATGGTGCTGCTCTGCCCCGCCCCAGCGATGAACCCGCCGGGCTTTGCGGAGAAGGGATTGCTCTTCTGCAGGGTGAAGGGGCCTAAGGGGGAGTCTCCCACATAGACGCCGTCTGCATAGGTGTTGTATTGGGTGCCCGGGGTGGCGTACTGCAGGTAGTACCTGCCGTTGTACTTGGTCATGTAGGCGCCCTCGATGTAGGGTTTGCCGATGGAGAGGAACATCTTGGTCATGGTCTCAGCGGTATACCCGCCCACGTTGGTCATACCGGCGGGGAACTCGATGCGTTGGGTCTCCGGGTTGAAGAGGTGCTTCAGGTGCTCATAGACCACGCTGCCGGAGGTCTCCACCACGCCGTTCTCCCCGCACCGCTCATAGCCCAGTTCCTTCTCCCGGTCCCAGATCAGACCTTTCTTCTCCCCGATGGGCTGCATGGTCTCCGGGTTCAGTTCAATCCCGTAGATCGGGTCCGTATTGGTGCATCCCCAATAGAGGTACGCACGGCCGTCATCGTCAAAGAAGAGGTCCGGGTCCCAGAACGGGAAGGGGGCGGACACCTCTTCGAATGGGACATGCAGCGGATCCGGGGAGCGGAGGATGGGGCAGTTCTCGGCCCGGCGGCTGGCGCAGAAGTACAGATAGCCGTCCCGCTCCCGGACAGAGGGGGCGTAGTCGTAGATGAGGAGGTTGGGGTCCTCGTGGAAGTTCCAGTTCAGAAGGTCCTGGCTGTACCAGAAGCCTGCGGACATGGACACGAAGAGGTAGTAGGTACCTTTGAATAGGGTGAGGGTGGGATCGGCGCCCTCCCGGTGGGCCAGGACGGCGTTCTCCTTCATGTGCTGATAGCGGTACCCCAGATCCAGGGGATTGCACCAGGTGCGGTGGTTCATGGCTGTCTTCTCCTTCCTGATAGGTTGGTTCGTTTCGGGCACGCTTATTTTCACGCGGGGTTGCCCCTGCCCCGTGCATCTACAGTGTAGCAGAGATCGCCAGGCCAGGATATCAGAAATCCAATCTTCTTTACCGTTTTCCCGACTTTCTTCCGGTCTTGTCCGGCAGCCGGTCTCAGACTTTCCTGTACCCCTGGAGGATGCGGTTGGATGCCCGCAGGCACATTAACTGGTTTTCGTTTCGCTCTCTGTCCTCTCAGATAGCGCATCCAGGACCTTTTGCAGATCCGCGCAGGCCCTTCTGCTGACGAAGGTCCCCGTGCCGTGCAGCACACAGCTCTGATACCGGCGGAGCCAATCCGCGGTCTGCTGTAGTTCCGCCGGCAGCAGCCCCTGTCTCGTAAGAAGGGAGATCTGCTCCTGCCCCAGCGGCATACCGCGCATGGTCGCCGGCAAAAGGCCGCTGAGCTGCTCTTCCAGCTGAGAGAAGCGGTTCAGGAACCATGCCGTGTCCCCCGCCTCCGCTGTGTCTTCCTCCAGTCTCTTTCGGAGCCGATCCGCCGCCCGGCGCAGGTTGTCCGGGTCCACCACATTTACAATGAAGTAGAGGATGAAGATGATGTCCGCCCCTGCAAAATACAGCGCCTCATTGTACAGAAGCGGCAGGAGCCTGTTAGGAATCTGCGCCGTCCAGTTCTTCAGATATGCCGTCAGGCCGCTGTCCAGGAGGGTCAGCAGATACACCGTGGAGACAAACCACACCCTGTGGTTGAACTGTTTCTTCAGCATCTCGGCCACATCTGCTACGGTGTGATCCGCTCTCACCATGTCGTCGATCCGCCCCAGGAAGAACACGTAGCCCGTCATGGTGACGCCAAACAGCCCGGTGAGGATCTGCGCCCCCACCCACATCATCTGCTCCTGCATGGAGATATCCGCACTGAACTGCGGATGCAGGCTCACAAACACCAAAACCAGCTGCGTTACGGTGAGCACTGCATTCCCCACATGGGCGATGATCACCAGCGGATGGCGGTTGAGCCAGTGATTGATGTCTCTGGTGGAGGCGCTGAGGTTTCTGCTACGCTCCATGCAACCCCCTACCCGGTCCCTTGACGCAGCCCAAAAGCCAAGGAGAGGACCGCACACCTCTCTTTGCGGATGGCGAACCCCCAGATCCAGTGGGATTACACCAGATGAGACAGTTCATAGCGGTCCTCTCCTCATGTGTGATATACGATCTCGTCTCAGAACATGGATCAGACCTTCTTGTATCCCTGCAGGATGCGGTTCACCTGCTTGATGCTCTGCTCGTCCGCCCCGCCCTGCTTCAGAAGGCTGATCAAGGTCATGCGGCCCATCATGCGCTGCAGCGCCGGGTTGTCCTTTACGGTGGTAGCCACATCCCCCCGGCTGGCGGCGCCCTGGGCCATCATGGCATCGATCACAGCGCCGGCCTCCGGGTTCTTGCGGATGTCCTCCAGTTTATCAGAGACGGAGTAGCAGGTGGGATCGGTATCGGCATCGAACCAGTTGGTAACCGGCGCCCGCTTCACGAAGATGTAGTCCGGGTTCTCCTCGGCCACCTTCCGGACGGTGATGGTGTCTGTGCACTCCCCTGCCGCGGCCTCGATGGTGTGCTCTCCGGCGATGGGTACCTGGAAGCGGAACACGGTCTTCCCCGTCTGGGTGGCAAAGGGCTTGCCGTCCACGATGAGGGACACCTCGGGCTGGTTGGAGTACACCTTGATCTCGGTGACATCCTCCGTCCGGTCCACATACCGGCTGCCGCACAGGTGGACAAAGGGCTCCCTGTGGTTCCAGGCGGCCTTGTAGAGGTAGAAGGGATCCTTCTTCAGAGAGCGGTCGAAGGTAACCAGGCCCTTCTGGTTCTGGCCGTGCTTGCCGCCCTCATCCCTGCCGTCTGCGGCGAAGTCGAAGAGGTTCCAGATATGGGTGGCCCACAGCCAGGGGCGCTGCTCGATCATGGCCAGCATGTGCTCGTGGTACACGCACTGATAGCTCTCGGTGTAGTCCCCCTTCTCCGGGGTGGGAGACTGGTACTGGGGGTTGGCGTCTGCACCGTACTCGGAGAAGCCGATGGCCTTGTCCGGGTACTGGGCGTGGAACTCATCGAAGAACTCCTCGTTCTGCTCCAGGTCCCCCAGATACCACCCGAAATACAGGTTGTAGCTGTTCACATCGGGGATGTCCAGGATGGGGCTGTTGGTCTCCAGCATGAAGACGTTGGCCATGGTGGTGGGACGGGTGGCATCCAGCCTGTGGCAGAGGTCGTTCAGGGCCCGGTGGTTCTCCAGCAGGTCCTCGTTCACGGTGCTGGCGGCGGTGATCTCGTTGGACAGGCCCCACACGGCGATGGAGGGGTGGTTGTAGTTCTGGACCACCAGCTCCTCCATCTGGGAGAGGGTGTTGGCCCGGCCGTTCTTCATATACATGGTGATGAAGGGGATCTCCGCCCACACCACGATGCCGTTCTCATCGCAGAGGTCGTAGAACGCCTGCGCGTGCTGATAGTGGGCCAGCCGCAGGGTGTTGGCCCCCAGCTCTTTGATGATCTCCATGTCCTCTCTGTGGTGCTCCAGGGTGAGGGCATTGCCGGCGCCCATCCGGTCCTGGTGGCGGCTGCCGCCCCGGAGGGGATAGGAGCGCCCGTTGAGGAGAAAGCCCTTCTGGGGGTCGATCTCGAACTTCCGGCAGCCGAACCGGGCGGAGACCGCATCGCCGCTGTCCAGCTTCGCCGTGGCAGTATAGAGGTAGGGGTCATCCAGGCCGTCCCAGAGGTGCACGTTGGGGATGGTAAAGACTGCGGTGTCCTTCACCCGCTGGGTCTCGCCGTTCACGGTGATCTCCACGGCGTCTGCGTTGTGGAAGGTCTCCACGGTAACGGTGGCGATCTTGCTCCCCAGGTCCACCACAGGGGTGATCTTCAGGCCGGGGGTGCCGCAGTAGCCCAGTTCGAAGTGCTGCGCCGGCACAATGATGAGCTTCACGTCCCGGTACAGGCCGCCGTAGAAGGTGAAGTCCGCCTTCTGGGGATAGACGGTGTCGTTGTCCCGGTTGTCTACCGAGATCTCCAGGGTGTTCTGGTCCTGGAGGTGGTCTGTGAGGTCCACCCGGAAGGTGGAGTACCCGCCCTCGTGGTGGGCCAGCTTCTCACCGTTGAGATAGACATCAGCGGTCATGGCAGCGCCGTCCACCTCCAGCCAGGCCCGCTTGCCATCGGAGAGGTCCGGCTTGGGCAGGTCCCGACGGTACCAGCAGAGGCCGCGGTGGTAGTCGTTGCCGCCGTCCTGGCCGTCTACCGCGTTCCAGGTGTGGGGCAGGGTAACCGGCTCGCCCGGTGCACTGGGGTCCGGAGATTTGATAAAGGTCCAGTTCTCGTTGAGAGACAGAGTGGTACGCATGGGAAGCCCTCCTTGGGTTGATAAAAATTAGGAAAGACGCGAATTTGTATATACAAGCGGCCGCCGATCTGGTATCATCAGGGAGAAAGGCGGCGATAGCATGGAATTTCAGGACAAGATGGGACTGTTTCAGGAACTGGTGCGCTGCGGCGGCGAGATGTGGTGCTGGCGCTGCAGTGCAGACGGGAACATCGCGGAGACCAACGCTCCAGATCGGGAGGTGCTCACCACGGCCTTTTCCCTGCTGGGGTGCAGGGGCCGCATGCTCAGCCACTTTCAGAACACCTCCACCCCGCTGCAGCTGGGCACTGCCATCGGAATCCTCTGGGGTGCCGCCGTGCGGAGACAGGAGGGGCAGCCGGACGAGTATTGGCTCATTGGCCCCGTATACCCCACCGATGTGGACCTGTCCGCCGTCCGGGAGGGCTTTGAGACCTATGTGGACGCCGCAGTGGACATGGCCTGGAAGCACCGGCTCATCGATGCCCTCTACCATGTACCCACGGTGCCGTATTTGGTGTTCAGCCGGCAGATTCTCATGCTCCACTACTGCCTCAACGGGGAGCACCTCGCCGTGAGCGACCTGAATGTGGTGGAGGCCGGGGCCACCACGGAGGCACCCACCCTCCGCCGGGACCGGTACCGGGTGTGGTCCGCGGAACAGAACCTGCTGCAGATGGTGCGCAATGGGGACCTGGACTACAAAAACGCGCTGAACGCCTCCTCCCGGCTGTCCAACGGGGTGCCGGTGAAGAGCAAGGATCCCCTTCGTCAGCTGAAGACCTCCACCATTGTGTTCTGCTCTATCGTCTGCCGGGCGGCCATTGAGGGCGGCCTGTCCCCGGAGGAGGCGTACGCCCTGGGGGATGCCTACATTCAGAACTGTGAGAACGCCCGGTCCATGGACGAGCTCATGTCCATCGCCCCCACCATGTACGATGACTTCATCCGCCGGGTCCACCGCCGCCGGACCAATCCCAACTTAAGCCCGGCGGTACAGAAGTGCATAGACTACATCGAGATGCACCTGGGAGAGCGGATCCGGGCGGCGGACCTGGCGTCTCTCTCCGGGTATGGGGAGTACTACATCACAAAGAAGTTCAAGGAGGAGACCGGCAGCTCTATCAACGACTACATCAAATTCTCCAAGATTGAGCGGGCCAAGGTACTGCTCCGGGACACAACCCAGAGCATCGATGAGATCGCCGCCAATCTCAGCTTCTCCTCCCGAAATCACTTCAGCCAGAGCTTCAAACAGGTCACCGGGCAGACGCCGGCGGCCTTCCGAGAGAAGCTCCAGCAATGAGACGATGCGCGGGCCGGGCAATCCGGCCCGCGCTGTTTGGTGGGGTCAGTTCTTCTTGGCGTCTGCCAGGGCAGCGGCCTTCTTCTCGGCGATGCGCTTCTGGACGTTCACCATCTCGGCCTTGTCCAGGTGGCAGTTCCGCATGGCCCAGAGAGTGCAGAGCCAGCCCAGGATGGAGAGGCCGTAGCGAAGGACCATGGTCATGACAAAGATGGGCAGCGTGGGGTTGTCGCCAGGCTGCGGCAGCGTAGAGGTATAGCCAATGAGGGCCACACCGGCGGTGGCGATGAGGGCGGAGAACGAGGAGACAATCTTGTCGATGAGGCTGTACGTACCGGAGACAACGGCGGGGATGTACTTGCCGGAGCGGTCCAGCTCGAAGTCGATGACGTCTGCCATAAAGGCGGTACCGGCAGTGGTGCCGGCCATCATGAAGCCGTTGCACACCAGGGTGAGGGCGATATACAGCACCATGGTAACGCCCAGGCTGGCGATGGAGTGGGTGCCCACGGTAAACCAGGTGATGCAGAAGAAGACGATCATGGCGGCATGGGCGTAGATGCAGTTCTTGGCCCAGGACACGATGGACTCCTTGTTGCCGTGTTTGCCGCAATACCGGGCGCCGATGATGGCGAAGATGATGGAGGGGAGCATGCCGCCCACGGAGAGGTAGGTGGCGATGGTCATGTTGCCGATGAGGATGCCAGAGAGCATGGTGCCCACCACGGCGGCGCTGGAGGCCTGCTGGGCGATCTTATCGGAGGCGGCGGCGATGATGTAGGACTGGAGGGGCTTGTTGCCGGTGAGGACGCTTACCATGTCCTTGAATTTCAGCCGCTCGGTGGTCTTGCCGGTGCCCTTGAAGTTCTCCGGCTTGTCGTACTCGGACACGCCGATGCAGCAGAGGATGACGCCCACGAGGGAGGCGATCACCGTGACGGTGGCAGCGGCGGTGAGGTAGCCCTGGCTGTAGTTGGCGACCCAGTTGCCGGCCTCATTCTGGGTGAAGGAACCGTACTTCGGGAGGATGACGGTGTTCAGGATGATGGAGAAGGCCATGGGGACGATGTAGTTGAAGATGGTGTTCCACACGCCCACGGTGGGACGCTGCTTGGGGTCATTGGTGATGAGGGGCCCGATTGTCTGGGCGGTCATGTTCACGATGGTGTAGCCGATGACGTAGATCATGTAGGTGATGAGAAACACCGGCACGCCGAAGCCCTTGCTGGAGGTCCAGGAGAACAGGCACATGACGCCGATGGACTGGATCAGCCAGCCCAGGAACATCAGGGGACGGATCTTGCCGAATGGGGTGTTGACGCGGTCATAGAGGAAGGCCAGCAGCGGGTCTGTGATGGCATCGAAGATGCGGGTAAAGGTGAGCAGGCCGCCCACTGCCAGGGTGGCGATGCCGTAGCCGATGCTGGCGGCATAGGAGGCCTGGCCGATCAGGGTGTAGATGGCCATGCCGTTGAGGGCGTTGCAGGCTACCAGGATGATTTGCCAGAGTTTTGCCCGGCGATACTGCACGCCATCGATCTCGCTCTGGGTGGTTTTGGACTTTCCAGACATTGTGATTCCTCCTGCGGTTGATTTTGGTTCGGGTTGTGGGCATTCGTGGAATCGCCCCTTGCTGGCCGTCATTATAGGCGGGGGCAGGGCTCCCGTATGCCCATTTATTCGCCATCCTCACCAAAAATTTGTGCAGTTTTTGAGCATCCACGAATTTCTGTTGAAAATCCTGGGTTTTTGTATAAAGTCCCGCACCCCGCCGCGGTACACTGCAGTCAGCAAGAGACCCAACCCAGAAACACACCGCCCAGACAACGAAAGGAGCATCTCAAATGGAGAAATTCGCACCCGGCTTTCTCGTAGGCGCCGCCACCGCCGCCCACCAGGTAGAGGGCAACAACATCCACTCGGACTACTGGCTGCAGGAGCACACGCCCCACACCAGCTTCACCGAGCCCAGCGGCATCGCCTGTGATCACTACAACCGCTATGAAGGGGACATCGCAATGCTGGCCAAGGCAGGCCTCAACGCCTACCGGTTCTCCGTGGAGTGGGCCCGGATCGAGCCGGAGGAGGGCCGCTTCGATGAGAAGGAGATCGCCCACTATAAGGACGTGATCGCCTGCTGCAAAAAGCACGGCGTGGAGCCCGTAGTAACGCTCATGCACTTCACAAGCCCCGCCTGGCTCATCCGCAAGGGCGGCTGGGAGGCGGAGTCCACCATCGCGTACTTCCGCCGCTATGCCGCCTATGTGACGGAGCAGCTGGGATCGGAGCTCCAGTACATCTGCACCATCAACGAGGCCAACATGGGACTGCAGCTGGCGGCCATCGCAAAGCGGTTCCAGATGATGGCAGAGCAGGCGGCCAAGAAAGCGGCCTCCGATGCCAAGTCCGCAGAGGGCACCGTGCAGGTGGGCATGAACTTCCAGAAGATGATGGAGAACATGAAGTACGCCGCCATGGAGAACACCGAGGCCTTTGGAACCCCGCAGCCCCAGATCTTCGTGTCCTCTCGCACCCCGGAGGGCGACATCCTGGTGATGCGGGCCCATCAGGCGGCAAAAGAGGCCATCAAGGCGGTGTATCCCGACATCAAAGTGGGGCTCACCCTCTCCCTTCACGACCACCAGGCCCTCCCCGGCGGAGAGTCTTTCGCCAACGCCGCCTGGGATGAGGAGTTCACCCACTATCTCCCCTACCTCCAGGGCGATGACTTCCTGGGTGTGCAGAACTACACCCGCAGCCTGTATGGTCCCCAGGGACAGCTGCCCGCCCCCGAGGGCGCCGAGCTCACCCAAATGGACTACGAGTTCTATCCTCAGGCCCTGGAGCATGTAATCCGCAAGGTGGCAGAGGACTTCAAGGGCGAACTCATGGTGACGGAGAACGGTGTCGCCACCGCCGAAGACAGCCGCCGGGTGGCATTTATCGATGCCGCCGTGACCGGAGTCCAGCGCTGCATCGCAGACGGTCTCCCGGTGAAAGGCTACTTCTACTGGAGTCTCATGGACAACTTCGAGTGGCAGAAGGGCTATGCCATGCAGTTTGGCCTTGTGGCGGTGGACCGGAGCACCCAGCAGCGCACGCCCAAATCCAGTCTTGAATATTTGGGTTCTGCAGCAGGCTGATATTACTCTCTGGAATCAGCAAATTCAGACAGAGCCTGGCAAAACATCGCTCACCCACCCTATAGACACAGTCCGAGCCCCTTCATACCAAGAAAACAGTATGAGGGCAGCGATTCCGGTGTTATAGACCTGAATCGCCGCCCTCAGATTCTATCTTCATGTCGCTGCAGGGTTCAGCGGAGATGTACGGCCTGTGTCATTGCCTGACCCGTGCTTCTCCTTGCACCTATTCTCTGTAAAGCAAAATCCCAATACAGTATATGCTGTATCAGTGATTTCCAGTCTCTCTGCTGCATCTACACGGAAAGAGTCCGCACTACGGCTGCACATACAGAGATCCATCGGTACAGCATTCCTTTCAGCATAAGACTAGTAGAACGGCCGCTAATTGGCTGGCATACGCCGCTCCAGTCCTGTAAATAATCGGAAATAGCATATAATACCATGTAAAAAAGAGGAAGCTCATACCGAGCTTCCTCTTTTTTACACTATAGATTCCAAATATTACCTTCTGTTTGTAAATAGACTCCCAAAATTACTAAATATTGGAGTTGACATCCAATCGTCTGAATGATACAATGGGAGCCGATTTTCATGAGGTAGGGGTGAGAAGCGATGAGAATCGACTATTACCACAATAAGAAGAACGGGAATACTTACGTATACCGCATATTCCGATATCGGAATATCTGGTATTATACCGATATTCGAAATATGCCGATATTCTCCTAGACCCCTGTGAAATCAACAGAGATTTAGGAGAATATCGGTAAAATGTTTTCTACGATATTGCCTAGCCTGGAACTGAGAAATGTGATTCCATACAAAAGATGTGTGAATAAATAACCATTCTTAACTGCCGATGGCTCAGGATCAAACGATTTCTATATGATTGCATTAGGAATCAAAGCTCATTGGCAGCACATTCTGTGATGGGAAATTGATTTAATCTAAACAACTAACTGGCCGTCCAAGACCTTGCAAGCTTGGACGGCCAGTTTCTGCTTTCATTCAAAAAAGATGTTTTGCCGATACTCTCTTAGATTTCCGTTGCTTTTCCGGAAGTTTAAGGCAGTATCGGCATAACCCTAATATCGGTATAATACCAGGCGGAGAGCTACTATGATCCTGCAAAGAAGCGATGCGGAACGCGGAGGAAACTCATAGGGAAGCTGGACGAACACGGTGAGGTGATACCAACAGGGAAGCGTGGGCGCCCACCAAAGCAATTGAGCATGGACGCCGAGAACGGTGCAAATCCTGCCCCAAGCATCATCAGCAGATCTGGCATATCCACAGAGGAAGTAGAGCAAGGTGACGATATTGCCATACTGCGTGCCGAGCTATCACGCCTCCAAATCGAGAACCTGGAGCTGCGGCGCATCATCAATTCTATTGCAAAAGCCGTATCCGGATACAGCAAACAGTGAGGTAGCAGACAACAAAACGCCCCGTCCCAGCTGATATCTGGGACGGGGCGCCGAAAGAGAATTGATTCAAGACGTGCAATCAAGCCAATCATGCAGAAGTACAAAATTTACTTGTGTTTTGATGTTTTTTGCTCGTTATACGCCGAAATTGTTCGAAAAATCTTGGGCCGATGTTACACAGTATATAGGGAGTGTTTGCAATGCCAGCACCTGTTAGAGTCGAATTTCCCCAAGAGGATATTGATGCCCTTCTGAAGATATCCAAATCCCGGACCATTGGAACCAGCTATGTGGATCGGGCACGTATACTGCTACGAAAGGCTGACGGCCTTTCAAACAATGCCATTGCAGAAGAATTGCAGTTCAACCCCAAGACTGTCGCTTTGTGGGTAAACCGCTATACCAATCGGTCTGAGGGTGCTTCAATGTTAGAGATCCTTCGCGATGCAAAAGGCCGCGGCCGCAAACCGAAAATCAAGGGAGGGGCCCGAATTGCTGTTACAACCATCGCATGTACGGATCCGAAAGGGTTAGGGTACCCCGAAGAACTGTGGTCGAAGCGCTTGCTTGCTAAAGCCCTTCGGGAAAATGCAGAGAAGTTAGGATTTAGCAGTCTATCAACTATTTGCGCGACTACGGCCTACAAGATTCTGAAGGAGTCTGATGTCCAGCCCTGGCGCGTCCAGTATTACTGTGAGAAACGAGATCCCGATTTCGATAGCAAAATGAACAATGTTCTTGCACTATACAGAGTCATTTCTCAGCAGTTTACTTGGGATTTCATCAAAAAAGTCTGGCGTTACACTCCCGATGGGCAGCTACAGGGAATCCGTGTGTTGTCATTAGATGAGAAGCCCGGCATACAAGTTCTCAGTTCTACGTCACCCGTCCAAAACCCTGTCCCGGTTGTACTCCCCGGCAGTGGCACCGAGCTTCAGGTTGCTGCCAACAGCGTGGCTGACTTAAAGACACTCCTCCAAAAGGCAGTGACCGTCACGAAGTTTGACCCCAAGCTGTATATCCCCGTGAGACGCAAATCCAAGCAAGCATCTTATGGCTTGGGAACCGGGTTCGTAAGGAGCAGGCGTTCCCTCAGGAGAACTAAGAAAAAGGACTACGAGTACAAGCGCCATGGAACTGTTTCACTTATCGGTGCTATGGATCTGGTGACTGGACACGTCTTTGGTGATGTTACGGAATCGCACAACAGCGAGGCATTTATTGCTTTTTTGATGAAGATTGATGCATATTACCCAAAAGAAGACAAAATCATTATTGTTTTGGACAATCTCAAGGTCCATTCTTCCAAGAGAACCCGAGAGTATCTCGCCACTGTTCCTGGACGGTTTGAATTTCTCTTTACCCCTAAGCACGGTTCCTGGCTTAACATGATCGAGGGGTTCTTTGGAAAGCTCAGCAGGCAGTTATTGCGTGGCATCAATGCCAGCAGTAAGGACGAGATTACCTCCCGCATCCTGAAGTACCTGGACCAGGTCAACGAGAATCCAGTAGTGCACCACTGGACTTGGGGGCTCGATGATCTCGACCCCACGTTATCCTATAAGACTGTTACTCTTCTTGAGGATATGGGTTGATTTTACTTAGTTTGAAGTTATGAGAACAATTGGGTATGCCAGCCAATTAGCGGCCGTTCTACTAGGGGGATGTGCCGAAACACATCCCCCTCTACCGCGGCCAGTCTACTCAGTTGTCTGTGCTTAGATATCTGAGTATTCCAGCAGCACCAAAGCACTGGTGCTTCGGGTTTCCCGCAACGCGTGCGTATGAGAGCACCAACAGGCGTGCCCGCCTAGTTCGCGAGACTCCCGGCTGAACCCATCCAGCCGAGGACTGAGCAACAACTCGTGATATTCACCGGTATCAACGCAGCGCTTTTGGCACAGCAATCCGCCGATGTGAGCCTTTGTCGGCCTTGGTGGACGCATCACGACTACGTCCGGCCTAGCATGTGCTGGGGTAATTTGGAAATCAGATCTCGCAAAAAATGGGTATTGACAGGTCACTCCGAAAGTGCTATCATGTGTGGCGTAGGGAACGAGCTATCACAAAAAGTCGTGATAGTTCACTTCTGAGGAGCCGTCTGTGCATCCAGACGGCTCCATTTTCTTTCCTATTTTGATACAATGCCGTGTGTACAAAACAGTCAAAAAGTTCTAAATATCGCGCAAAAAGGGGTTTTCACTAACTTCTGAGCAAAGTCAGAAGCTGCAAAGCCCCTATTTATTTTGTTTTTGCGCACCAGATTGGTTAAACCACTACGGCCCTAGCATCCCCGCTGCAAGTCTGTACTCTGGAATAATTAAAATGTGTAGAAACGTTAGAAGGTTGGGCATAAGTCCTGATAACCAACCTGAAAGGCGTTCTCCGTTTCTGGCACTGTACTACCAGTGGACAGCAACTTCGCATATTGTTCGCTGGCTCGGTTGATGGCAATAAGCATCGCCTTGTCTCTGAGCACAAACAGAAGATCAAGGAGAGCTTCCGCCTCATACTGCCCATACAAATGTACACCAGGTCCCGGGATTCCTCCCGTGGTCTGGCGTACAATGCTATTTTGAATGGCTCAGGGCACAATGAGAATCACTTAGGCCAGATAGGTGGGGACTGTCCTGGTTGTATCTGAAGCAACCTGCGGTGCAACGTACTCTAGCTGGACTTTCTCTGTGCTGTTTGAGTGATTGCGATTGGTTCGGGTGCAGACTGCCGACTATACTGGGTTGAACCAGTTCAGGAGGGAGGGATCGGAGTCCAGAAGGTACAATAACCGTCTGGCCGGACCAGCCGGTTCATTGCCACCAGCTTCCCATGCCTTAACCGTGCGAGGAGACACTCCAATCACATTGGCTAGGCCTTTCTGAGAAAGATTTAGTGATTTTCTGGTTCGGGTGACATCCATGGCCTTGTACACGGGTACAGGGCTTTTCCGAAAGACTACACGGCAACGAGAAGTGTCTCCATGTGCAAATGCCACAGCCTCTCTCGCACTCTCCATGAGCTCATTGAAGTAGATATCCTCTATAGATCATTCCTCCTTGATCGACTTGACAATTTGCCTAAACAATTGCTTCTGCTTCATGGTCAAATCGGCCTGCACATTCTTCGAATAGGCCATCAATAAATAGATCTTCTCACGAACGACAACATCGACATAGATCACCCGACCTCCGCCAGACTTTCCGTGTCCCTTCAAAGGGATGCGGATTTTTCGGGCTCCTGCCGAAGTCGTCACTTCCGCCAACTTTTATGCTGCTGCCACAAAGGTCTTCGCGATCTCAAGAAAAGTGTTGATCGGAATCATAGCATACACCGTTCAATAAATTCGAATAAATCTCCTAAGAGATAAATTCTCATTCACCCCGAACGGTTAGGGCTTGGTAGTCTTTCTACCTTGGGGCTCACTTATCTCGACATTCTCCTGAAGTCCAAGTCCTGGCACACCCGTGCCAGGTTGAAGCATCAGGGGAGTACATGTCTACATCCGATTGCCCAGTGGATATCCCTGATACTAAATAGACCGCATATCTCTTGGAACGTAGTCTGCGACATCAGGGCCGGAATAAAATCAATATTAGTCTTTAAATCCTTGCCCACGCCGCGCAATTACCAGCGCAGCAGCTCTATGTACAGTCATTTTTCTAGGTCCAGCATATTTCTCTTTGCCAATCTTGCTCGTGTAAGCGGGGTTAACTTTCTTCAATACGACACCATACTTGTCGCACAGATTTTCCATCCAGAAGGTATATCTGCTATAGTCGAACGCATGAATCATCTTATTGTATTGTTTCCCTCTTTTGCGCTTTCTGGGGAGAGTCTTCGACTTTTTCTTCGTGAAATTAAGGTCCTCGATGATAATATCTTTCTGATGTTTCAAGGCGAGACGGACCAATTTACTTACCTTTTCTTTGAGCTCAGTCTCGGCCTTACCTCCTCCGCCATGGAATTCCAAAGGAATACGGTCAGCAGAGATCATATTGCCGTTGTAGTCAGTTTCGGCGACTTCCAGGAAGCCGTTGTTGTAGTCAACACCATAGACACCAATCACCCGGAAGGTCTGGATACGCACTTCCATGCTGAACATAGCTGTCAGATACCATCTATTCTTCTTTCGGGAGATCCGATATGTAATAGGTTGGTGATTCTGAATTGCAGTCTGTAGTTCATCCTGCATATAAGGAAAGACAACGTTCTTAAGAATAAGAGTGGTGTTGCTTCTACTTCTATTGTCTCCATCGCGATACGGTTTATCTTTCAGAAGAAACATTGTGAAATTTTTGGAAGTAGCATCAAAGCGCAATTGAAGAATCTGATTTCCATACTTTTCGTTGCCAGCACCTAAGAAGGAAATCCCGGAATCACGTTTCTTTACAAACGCGTTATGCCAGCCCTCATGGGAACGAAAACCATTCTCTTCGAGCCTATATTGCTTGGAGAAGAAGTCTTTCGAGCCAAAACACATAGAGACCTTTTTCTCTTCAATTTGCTTCTCCAAATTAGCCTTTTTCTGTTTCAAGCGATTCTTTTTGTTTTTCAGGTGATACAGAGATTGTTTGGCGGTACGATACTTTTGCAGTTCTTCTTCCGTAAGGCTATTCGCAGCAGCTTTTGGCTTCATTTCATTCACGATCTGCTGCTGATCTTCGATCTTATCCTCTACAGCATCCAGCTTGCCGGAGACCTCCTGCAATTCGGTATTCTTCAATTCCAGATATGCTTTGATCCGTCCTTGCATATCATAGAAAATAGAGTTTGCTGTACGTTTCAGCACCCCATGTTGTTGCATAACTTCTGAAATAAATTTAGACTGTCTTGTGTTGTCAAGCACTCCATGCTTTAGTGCTTGAAATACATCTCTTTGTACTTCACAGTAAGAGGGAAGGTATTCAGACAGGTAAGAGTTCATCTCTTCTGAAACTGGAAGACATGTAGAAACAGCATACATACGGCTCATAGTATCACCTCCCACTATTTAATACGGAAAGCAGCCTGACATTTGAGGGGTGCGGGCCACAACCGTCCTGTACATGGACTGACTCTCAGCTCACACCGGCTAATGGCGTCATGCAGGCTCAGCTCACTCTTCCTTCCAGGCAGTAGTATAAACCATTACAAGCAGAATGTCAACAAGAATTTTTCAAGAAATTTCGCAGGTCAATTTTCTGGTCGCATGGCTGGTTGTTCGAACTTGTTCGATTCGGTTTTCGAACAAATTCGAACAACTTTTTCGAGTAGAAATAGAAAAACCGCAAGTCCATCAATTTCATAATCTTTCTACCATCCTCTCACACTCCCCTTTGAGCGTGGGTTTCTAATGCAAAATATCCAGAGCACTTCTCGTCAATGGTTACACTCTCTGGGCAGCACAGGCGCAGATACCACTGCGGCTTAGTGATCACTCTTAGCGTAGAAAGCCTTTTGAAACAACAGGAATCCACATTTTCCAGCCGCAGGTGCATACAAAGCATTTGTCTTTCCTGTCTAGCTGTTTTTCCATCGAACGGATCAATCGCACCGTCAGGCAACCCATCCAGAATAATACATATTTCGTGTGCTGATGAATTATCGCCACATTCGGCAAATTAGAACAGGCCACCTAATCGCCCTGGGAATTCGAACAAAACACCTAATCGCCTGAGAAACTTCGCTCCGAGGCGATTCGCGTTGGCGAAAGGAAAGGCGGTTGCTGCACAGCCAGCGGCCGCTGCGGTCGCTAGCAGAAGTTTGTGGGTAATTCACGAGGACCCAGTTTCAATGCGATTCCATCCCTGCTGGAACGCCAACATGTCCGCAGAAGGGACATCAGCTCACAGGCGCTCCTTTGAGCCACTTTCACCGGGAAGGAATAGCCTTTATGGTCCTGCTACAAAACCAATCCCCGCCCAGGGCAGTGCCCTGAGCGGGGATCTTCATTGCTGATTGTTTTGTGGATCTTGCCCTTACTCTGCTGTCTCCGCCGCGACAAATGTCTCGAGGAAGTTCATGATCAGAGCGGCCATCTCTACACGGGTGGAATCGCCCTGAGGTTTCAGGATCTGCACCGAAGTATCGGCGCTGACGCCGTGCATCAAGCCGTTTGCAGTAGCCCAGCACATGGCGGTCTCTGCCCAGTCGCTGACCTGCTCTGCATCCACAAAGGCATCCAAATCCCCTGTGTTGGAGACATCGTAGCCTTTCAGCAAGGCATAGTTGTACAGCATCATGGCCATCTGTTCTCTGGTGATCTGCATCTCCGGTGCAAAGGTAGTCTCGCTGGTACCTGCGACCACATGGTTGGCCTGGGCCCAGGCGATAGGATCAGCATACCATTTTCCTGCCGCAACATCCTCGAAGGTGCTGGCGCCGGCAACTTCCGGTCTTTCCTCAAGGTTGTACAGAATGGTAGTGAGCATGGCTCGGTCTGTGGTCTGCAGAGGTGCAAACTTATCGTCCCCAATGCCCTTCATGAGATCGTTTGCCAGCACATAGTCCACGGCTTCATGATACCACTGGGTAACGTCCAGGTCTGTGAACGTCTTGGCAAGACATGTGTGCGGGATGGGTTCAAAGGAGACTGTCACCGACACCGGGCTCTCCGGCATCACAAACTGATACTTGCCGTCTCCCAGCGCTTTCACTTCGATCTCTTTGCCGTTCTTGTCTACGACCTTGACCTCAGCAATCTGGTAGCCCTCATCCGGCGTAACGGTAAAGATGACCTTCTCGCCGGCGATCACTTCACTTTTGCCTTCCAACTTGATGCTTCCGTGCTCCGGATCCTTCTCAACGCTGATCGGATAGGTAGCAGGCGTGGGAGAGGTTGCCTGTGATGGATTGGGTGTAGGCGTAGGTGTGGGAGTGGGTTTTTGCGTAGGTGTAGGCGTTGGAATAACAGTATCACCACCGGGAACCCTCTGGCTTACCGTTAGATCAAGGCGAATGGTAGCGCTGTATACGCCGTCTTTCCATGCTGCCGCACGCAGAATCGTGTCCTCATAGAGGATAATCGGCTCCGTGTAGGTCAACGCCAGCTCCTTGCAGGGGCAGGTGTCATTGGTGGTATAGCGGATCGATGCTCCCTCGGTCGCCGTACGCAGAACAATCGCCGTGCCCCAAGGCAACGTCATACCGCTCGTGACCTCGGTGCCGTCTGATGTCCAAACGGTAACCGGCGCAATTGACTTCTCATACGACATATAAACCACAATTTCCGTGCTGACACCGGACACGGGTTCTGTTAGCCTGACAACCGCACTGCCCGGCATATTTGCCACCAGTTTGATCGTTGCTGTACCGGCAGAGTTCGTTGTTACTTCTTCTGTGATCACCTCAAGGAGACCCGGAGACAAGCTCTCCACAATGATGGACTGTCCACCCACACCGGGCAGCAAGGTAAAGGTGATATTCACCGTCTCATGCACCCCGATAGAAACAGTCTCCGGGGCATTGATACCCGTTGGGCGAACAGTGGCTGTCATGGCGGAGGAAACGAACTCAGCTCCAATCGGACGTCCCGCGTAGTTCAGAGCAGTACCCTGTACTGTGACAACGATCCCATTGGCCAGTTTGCTGCCATCTGCTGGAATTAGTGCAAACCTGGTCGCGTATTGGTGCTCTTCTGCAAGATCATACTCTGCGTCAAGCGCGATGACATTGACCTCGACTGGCACGCCGTTGACAATCAACACTACCGCATTCTGGACGCTTTCGATCTGCATATACTGGCTGAACTTGATTTCGGCGCGGTCGGTATAGGCTACTGTCGCGCTCACAGTGGGAGCAGCTGTTGAGATCATCCCCACATGGATGTTCAATTGTGGAGGAGGCACAGGCAGCCACCCGTCCTCAGCCTGGGGAACGTTCTTAGTATCAGCGGGCTCATAGCCTTCCTTGGAGAAGTTCACGATCCACTTTCCTTGCGGCACGTCCCACTGATATACACCGCTCGCACCTGTAACCTGCGGGTTGATCTGATTATAGTTCTCCGCGTCCCACACAACCGTTCCACTCGAATCTTGGTAGGAAATGGTCGCAGTCACATCAGAAAGCCGGTTGGAGGGCACTGCCTCGTAGACAAAGCCGGAGGGGTCGAGAATCGGTGTGACCGGTTTTTTGCTAGGAGCGACATCCGAAAACTGCGATTCTAGACTATTCTTCTCATCACTAGGCTGCTCCTCATCACACGTCAAATCTGGGCAGGGTCCATCAACAGCGTTCCATATATCTTGCTTCACTGTATCAATGTACAACAAAACTTTGTTGTAGGCTTCATCGATCACACGATGTACATTTACTAATTCATCAGCCGTTATAGACACTGCTGCTCCTTGTAGTATATCGAACGATTTTAACTCGTCTGCTACGGATACCCAATTCATCACCAGTGAGCCAATCACATTTCTTTGAAAGATAAATCCATAACTAGAAATTAAATTTTCCGAGAGTTCGAAAAACGCTCTCATTCTAACTGATGCTTCGTCTATTTCCTCTCTAAGAGCTTTCTCTTTCTCCTTCGATATTTTTCTACTCTCGTCGCAGCATTGTATGCTTAAGCAGTCATTTAATATTTCCTTTAATTCATCCCTTCGATCGCAAAGGTCATCTATATGCCCTTCCAATCTATTCTTTATGTCTAACGCCGCATTTCCCCTTTCTTTAACATCATTATAAAGATTATATATAGAAGTAGTTAAAAATACCGCTGCTGATCCTATCCCTAAGGCAGCTGCTGCCGTTATCCCTACCGGAGCTCCTACAACAGCAATTACGCCTCCCAATACTAATGAGGCAGCAAATCCACCGACCCAGAGTGCAAAACCCTTTGCCACATTTTCTTGACTTGCTCTCGAGCTAAAAGCACTTGCTGTCCGAATCAATCCGATGTTCATTTGAGGATTTGGACTTGTTGGAATGGTTACCTCTACAATTTTCTTACCACTTGCAAGATCTACTATTGTTACTATCTCTTGACCATCATTTAAGGCTTCATACTTATTCCATATTTTGCCTTTTTGCTGAGCTGGTATAATCTCATCGCTAATATAAGAATCAGCCACATTTGTAAATCCATCATTTTCCAATGTTTCTTCCGTAACTGTACTTTCGATATCTTCAACGGTTACCTGAAATGTTCCGGCAGATGACTTTTCTTTTGTTTCTGGATCGGTGTAAATGACAGTTCCGCTAATGGCATTTTCACTTGAATTAAGATTATCTATCTGAATCGTTTTTTCTAATATTTCTGGTAAGTTTTTTAATATTTCTTCTTGTGCTTCAATGCATGCGTTCTTTAGATCTGATTCTTCATCCTCATCTATCGGTATTGTGTTCGTATAGTCCATATCGTATACTGCATAGACCGAAACTGGCAAGTCCTCAAAATTGGTATAGTCGTGTGAACCGATCCACGCGCCGCTTTCTTCATCGTAGGCAGTCTCCACATAGGTCACATCACCACTGGCGTTTTCTGTAACAACAACAACAACCGCTGGCATGGGTCCGCTCAATTCCGCTTTGAATGTAAATCTGGGATGTGATCCCGAATAGTCATAAAAAGGTACCTCTGTCGAATGGCGAGTATAATCAAATACAGTTTCCCAACCAGCACCTAGATAGTCCGTGTTGTACATGGTAATCCTGTGCAACATAGGCATCCGCATATCGTACACTATAGTAACAGTATCGCTGACTACTTGCTTTGTAAATTTTTCGGATTCAACCACTACATATAGGCTATGATAAGAATAGGTATAGAGCGGTTCTACAAGATTAAATTCTGTGCTCCAGCTCCCCGCAGCGTTTGCCCATGTCTGAGCAACTTGGATATCGTTGTCATACAGTGTCACCTTGCTGTGCGCAGCCGTAGTACCTGATGCAATGTTTCGCTTGGTACTAGTTCTTGTACTTACATTGATGCTGGCATTTTCCACCGTCACTATCGCTGTACCAATCGGCTGCGTGATGCCTCCGGACAGGGAGAGGTACGCATTCACCGGTTGATCGCCGGCAGACTCTGTAGTAGAACAGGAGAGATATGCCACTGCACTGCGTTTCTCCGCCAAACGAATACGCACGGTGCGTGTTGCTGCATCATAGGCAAATGGAGTTCGCTCATCATCGACATAGCAGACCGTTCCCTCACACACAATGTCTTCTGGCAGGACAATACTCAGTGTCTCAGCTATGGCATTCTTTGCTGGGTTGAGGGCATATGCTACCCGGAGCGTAAATAACGTACCCTGCGGCATGGTACTGGATTTGCCATAAACCATTACAGAGGTCTCTTCCGGCACAGTATAGCCTAGTTTCGCTACATCCAGCATCGGGACATGGCACTCCGCTAAACGGGTAATGACGCCATCCCGCACAGTAACCGGCACAATCAGATAGTCCACTCCCTCGGTCAAGCCAAGATCCGCGAACTGCCCAAGTTCGGGAACACTTTGCAGCAGAGAGGTCCTTTGCATCAGGACCACGCTGTAGTTGCCCGCATCCATCGGCTTGCAGGCAACATTCACATTCGCTGCGCCAGAGAACACATTCTTCCCCGTGCTGTCAAAGACCATGAGCATTGCCTCGGGCCCAGTCAGCCCATCGAGGACAAAGCTACCCTTCTGAATCAGGGTAATGACATCTGTCACCCCGACTTTGTCCTCGTTCAGCGTGGTTGTGATGGGCTCCGATGGAATATATTCTCCCCGCGGATCGGAGATCATTACCGTGAGTTGATCGCCTGCGGAAACCACATCTGGTTTAAAGATCACGCTCATGCCCTGGACTTCAAAGGAGGTGATTGGCTGGCCTCTGCGGGTCAAGTCCACTTGTAACATCGATGCGGAGCTAAGTGTGATCTCCATTGGCTCGTTTCCGGGCTCAGCTGCCTGCCGCTGTACAATGTTCAGCGCGATACGGTCAGTTACCACTTCGATGAGCGTATAAACACCTAGATCATATATTTCCTTGGCCTCTTCGGTCAGATCTACCATTTCTCTCAGGCTGTAATAGCCGTCCGAGCGAATAGCCATTGCTACCACTGTATGCGGCACTGCAATCTGGAACCGTCCTTCTGCATCTGTCATCACGGGGATTTCCAATCCATTGTATGTGGCGGTGATCTCCACCCCGGCAAGGGGCGTTTTCTCTTTGTTCTGCACCATACCAGTCAGCAAAAGTGTGGCGATCGGTGTCAACTTAATTGTGACCTCACCGGGATCCTCCGGCAGAATGGTCTGACGCTTTGGCTGCTGGTATTGGGCTGCTAGGTCTTTTCCCAGAACGACCTCCACATAGTAGGTCTTTTCCTCTACGGCTCCCAGAAGTTCGGCAGAATCCCCAACTAAATTGTTGTCCTCGTCATACCAAATCACGCTAAAGCCATCGGTCAAAATTTCCTCCCCTGGCGTTTGCACCGTCACGCTGAGCGTTCTGCCGCCCCCAATCGGGATAAAGGCAAGCCCCTGATTATTCGCCATACTTTCTGCCCCACTGCCAGGGTAACCATAAATAGTAACAGATGATCCCTCAGAAAAATGTCTATCAGTCGTCAAGCGGGTATAAAATTCCGTGTCCCGTCCTAAAATATAGACGCTCTCAAGATTGTTGCAATTCCAGAATGCCCTAGGATATACACTTTCTACACTTGCTGGAATTATCATCTTTGTCAAACTGCTACAGTCGGAGAAGGTATTCGACCCAATTTCCGTCATGCCTTCGGGCATCGTCACTGTCGTCAAAGCCCTACATGATGAAAATGCACCGTCCGAAAGCATTGTCACGGTGGATGGGATGTCGATGCTTGCCAGGCCAGAACTCCGGAACGCATACTGCCCGATCGTCTTCAGACCTTCAGGCAGTGTTATCATCGTCAGCATTTCACATTCGGCAAACGTAAAATGTTCAATTACTGATACACTTGCTGGAATTTCGATGCTTGTCAGACCGCTGCCCTGGAATGCATACTGCTCGAGTGTCTTCAAGCCTTCAGGCAATGTTATCATCTTCAACGCTTCACAACCAGAAAATGCACCAACGTCAATGGTCGTCACGCTGGGAGGAATGTCGATGCTCGTCAGACCGCTGTCCCGGAATGCATACTGCGGGATCGTCTTCAAGTCTTCAGGCAACGTCGCCGTTGTCAATGCTTTACATCCTGAAAACGCAGAATCCCACGTCATCACGCTTGCCGGAATGTCGATGCTCGTCAGACCGCTGCCCTGGAATGCACACACTCCGATCATCTTCAAGCCCTCGTGCAACGTCACCGTTGTCAACGCTTCACATCCTGAAAACGCATTAACGTTAATAATCGTCACGCTGGAAGGAATGTCGATGCTCGTCAAACCGCTACTATCGAATGCCCCTTCCCCAATCATCTGCAAGCCGTCTTGTAGTGTCACCGTTGTCAATGCTTTGCAACCGGTAAACGCATATTCGCCCCACGTTGTCACGCTGGATGGAATGTCGATGCTCGTCAGACCGCTGCTTTCGAATGCTTTAAATCCGATCGTCTGTAAGCCGTCTTGTAGCGTCACCATCGTCAATGCATCACATTGGGCAAACGAAAACTCACCCCACGTTGTCACGCTAGCTGGAATGTTGACACTCGTCAGACCGCTGCCCAGAAATGCAGCTACCCCAATCGTCTGTAAGTTGTCCGGCAGCGTTACCGTCGTCAATGCTTTACATCCTGAAAACGCGCCATCTCCCCATGTCACCAAGCTAGCTGGAATACTGATGCTCGTCAGACCGCTGGCCGAGAATGCATTTTGCCCAATCGTTTGCAAGCCGTCTGGCAGCGTTACCATCGTCAGACCGCTGGCCAAAAATGCACATTCCGGAATTGTCTGTAAGTTGTCCGGCAGCGTTACTGTCGTCAATGCTTTACAGGAGGCAAACGCATACTCCCACATCGTCAAGCTGGACGGTATTTTGATACTCGTCAGACCGCTATTCTCAAATGCATACTTCCCGATCGTCCTCAAGCCGTCTGGCAGCGTTAACATCGTCAAATTTTGACAATAGGAAAACGCAGAATCACCCAACGATATCACAGTGGGCGGGATGTCGATGCTCGTCAGGTCGCTATACGAAAATGCTAATTCTCCAATTGCAGTCACCTTCACTCCGTTGATCTTTGCCGGGATGACAATCTCTGTCGCATCATTCAACTCACAGCCCGTAATCGTCCCAGTTGTATCATCAAAGTGCAGCACTGCGCCGTTATCCAGCGTGTGGTCGTAATTCGACTGTGCGACTGGCTCCGAGACGCTCTGGGGCTCCGGGGCACCCTCTGCCGGCTTCATCTGCTCCTTCGGTAGTGCATCCTGCACCATCTCCGGTACAGGAAGTGCTGCTGCAAATACTTCCATCGGAAGCATGGTCAGCAGCAAGGCCACCACCAAAAGCACAGACACCATCCTTGTTTTCATATGGTTCATCTCTAGACGTCTTCCTTTCTGCTATCCGTGTCTAAACACCTGTGGTTTCGCTCTCACACCACACATTTTTGGTATGGTACTAAGGTTGCAATGATGCATGATTCGCTTCCTCCTTCTGATCGCTTTGCTCTCTAGCTGCGCACGGTCCTCTTGCCTGACAAAAACCTATACTTTTTTTACCAGGCGCTGCCCCTTCCAGAATAGACATTTTCTTCCAAATCAAGTTGTTGGAAAAATGCGCTCTACTTGCCGATTTTTGCTTGACACGCTCACTTTCAGGTGCTATTCTTGCTTTTAACGAAAGCCCAAAGTGCCCTGACAAAAAAGTATACTTTTTTGTCAGGCGACAATAACAAGTCAACCGTTGTTTACACAGTGTATTCATGCAAATGCTAGAAAACAACGATAAACGGCACCTGCAATACTGTCTCACACGGTATTACAGGCGCCACTTTTCTGCTTTTATCGTTCTCTGCATGAGATGGGTAGCCGCACTTTCCCCTTCTCCAAAGCTTTCCTTCTGGGATGTGTAGCTGAGGTGGGGAGTGGAATTGTATCAAAGCGAATCCGCGGGCCTTCAACCCACAGGCTGTTTGGGCACAGCAAGGCTGCACTCTATCTTACATTTCTGGTTATTTTTGTCATTTCATATAAAACAGTACTTTACAGCTCCAGACAAGTGCGCTATCATACTTTCGATTCGGAGATATCCATCACGGGACGCCGTGATGGGCCAAATCCGAAGAGTCTTCTGTGCATCCAGACGGCTCCTCTCTCATTCTCCGGACCACGAAAGAGCGGACCATTTTGGCCACTGAGTAGATCACATCGGCAGGAGTCGTCACATCCGCCGACCTAGACCCTACCTCCAAAAAGGTCTTCGCGATCTCCAGAAACGTATCGATCGGAGCAAAGCGCCCGGGAACATTCGTTCCCGGGCGCTTTGCGTTGGAAAGAAGAAAGGGAGGTTGCTGCACAGCCAGCGTCCACTGGCTGGAGCTGGAAAGGATCATGTCCAAGCACGGGGTATCTCCGGTGCATATTGCACTCCATTGTCCCCTACCCTGCCAGTACATCGATCATGCCTGGAGAGGGATATTGCGTACCTTATTTCTTGGCGCAAGGGATCTCCACCGAGACCTTTGTTCCCTGCTCATCGGTAACGGTGAGGCGCACCGGTCCAGACGTGTTCGCCCGGACGATGGCCATGGCCTCGCCGTAAAATGTGTGGACCTTGTCCCCGGCCAGGTTGCCCACCGCATAGGGGTTGGCGCTGCCCACGCCCATCAGGGTGCCGTTCTCCACGGACACCTGGACCTCGTGCTTCTCCATGGGCTTCCAGATGCCGGCAGGATCGGTATACCGGAGCCATACAAAGGAGAGTCCCTCCGGGGCTACGGTCTTCTCCTCCGGCTGGACCTGCAATACGGTCTTCTCCCCTGCGGTCTTGAGACTGCACCGGCCGATCTCCTTGCCGGACGCGTCATAGGAGACGGCGGTGAGGGTGCCGTCCGCATAGGGTACCTTGAAGCTCACCCAGACGGTGTTGTTCATCTTCTTGCGGCCCACGGATCTCTCGTTGAGGAGCAGCTCCACCTCGGCTGCCCGGGCATAGACCTCCACCTTGGCCTCTTTGCCGGCACAGCCCCGCCAGGACCAGCTCTCCAGGGCCTTGGTGAGCTGCCAGCCCGTGATGGCCAGGTTCTCCGTCTGATATACGGGGATCACCCCGATAAACGGACCCTTGGCCTGTTCCAGTGCCACCAGGGTGTAGCAGGCCTCGGCCCGGCGCTTGCCCAGAAGGTCGATGCGGCCGTTGCCGCCGGTGAGCCGGCGGCAGGGCTCATCGTCAAACTTGTAGTCGGAGTACTCGGCGCAACCTTCGCCCACCTCGCCCAGGTAGTCCATGCCGGTCCAGACGAAGTCTCCCACGATCCGGGGATTGTCCTTGGCAATCTCCCAGAAGGCATAGGCGTCCTTGCAGAAGGTCTCGCTGCCCAGGATCAGCCGGTTGGGGTACTTCTTCAGGTCGTGCTTGTACCGCCAGAGGCCGTAGTTGTACCCGGCCACGTCCATGGCGGCGTAGGCGTCCTTGGTCTTCCAGTCGCAAGGGGGCAGAGTGGCGCCCCACTTCATGAACTTGTCTCCCACCTTCACCGCCAGCATGTTGTAGAACTCACTGCCGGCGGCCTTTTTCTTGGTCTTCTGGGGCTTCTCCGCGCTGGCGGCGGCCTTCTCGGCCTTGTCATCGCTGTACACGCCCATACCAATGGAGTTCAGGAAGTTGAAGAAGATGTTGATGCCGCAGGTAACCGGACGGGTGGGGTCCAGCTGGTGCAGGTGGCGGGTGAGGTCTGCGGTGAGGGCGATCCCCTTGGGCTGGGCGGTCTCGGCCACCTCGTTGCCGGTGGAGTACATGACGACACAAGGGTGGTTGTAGTCCTTGTCCACCATGTCACTGAGGTCCTGCCGCCACCACTCATCGAAGTAGGGGACGTAGTCGTACTTGGTCTTGTGGATGTACCAGTGGTCGATGTACTCGTCCATCATCAGCACGCCCAATTTGTCGCAGGCGTCCAGGAGGGACTTGGAGCAGGGGTAGTGGGCGGAGCGGATGGCGTTGTACCCGTTCTCCTTCAGGATCCGCACCCGCCGGAAGTCCGCCTCTGGGAAGGCGCAGGCACCGAGAATGCCGTTGTCGTGGTGGATGCAGGCGCCCCGGAGGATCACCCGCTTGCCGTTGATGGTGATGCCCTGCTCCGGTCCCCAGGCCAGGGTGCGCACGCCGAAGGGTTCCTCTACCACATCGTCTTGAAAGGTCACCCGGCAGGTATAGAGGTTGGGCTGCTCCACGCTCCAGGGCTTGCAGCTGGGGATCTTGATGGCGAATTTGGCCTGTCCGTCTGCAGACTCCCCGGCGGCAGAGGCAACAACCTTGGCGCCGTCCAGGATGTCCACGGAGACGGTCCCCGGCTGGGAGGTCTGTACAGACACCTCAATGGACCCGGTCTTGTAGTCTTTCGTGGTGATGCGCACGCCGTTCACCGGGATGTGCTTCTCCGCCCCGGTCCACAGCCACACCGGGCGGTAGATGCCGGTGCCAGCGTACCACCGGGAGTTGGGCTGGTTCGCGTTCCGGGCAGTCACCTCAAGGATGTTCTCCCCATCTTTGAGCTTGCCGGTGAGGTCCACATAGAAGTTGGTGTAGCCGTAGGGGCGGAAGGCGATCTTCTCCCCGTTGAGAGAGACCTCCGCGTTTTGGTACACGGCCTCAAACTCCAGGAGCAGCTGCTTGCCCTTCCACTCCTCCGGCAGCGTGAAGGCCTTGCGATACAGGTAGTCCCCGCCGATGTACCAGCCGATGTTGCCCTCGCCGGCGCTCTCGTTGGTGCGGGCCTCGGTGCGCATGGCATCGTGGGGCAGCGTTACGGGATAGGCGGGGCCCTCATCCCGGGTAAGACACTTACAGGTCCAGCCCTTGTTGAAGTCTACGCGTTTCATAGATGTCCTCCCCCTTGGTCTCTGCCTTACTTCAGCTCAAACGAGATAAAGTCGAAGGTGCCGCCCTTGCCCTCCACGGAGAAGTACAGGGCCTCCTTCTCGCCGAGCCCCTCCGGCAGCTTGCCGGTGAAAGACTGCGGCTCCTTGCAGGTCTCCACGGGGATGCGGCAGATGACCTCGCCGTCATGCTCCTTGGTGCGCACGGTGACGGCGCAGCCGTCTCCGTAGCCCTGGAGATTCACGGTGATCTCCCGGGTCTCCCGGAGATCGAAGTACTTGAAGCCCACGGTGCAGTCCGTGCAGAAGTTGGACACATACTGGTCGCTGGGGCCCTCGTCCCGGTCCCCGCCCTTCTGGGTGAGGAATGGGCACATACCCCGAGGATATTTCACCATGGAGAGGAAGCGGGTGCCGTTGCGGCCGTACACATTGCAGGCGATGTAGGCGGGATACACGCCCTTGCCGGCAAGCGGTCCGCCGTTCAGGCCGCAGGAGGTCATCTCCGCCTGGAGGAACTTGCCGTCCACAAACTGGATCTCATCGGCACAGCCCTGGCGGGAGGACTGCTTCCGGTTGGAGTGCCGGTGATAGAAGATGTAGTACTGGCCGTTGAGCTGGATGAGAGAGCCGTGGGTGTTGCCGGTGTCCATCCGGGCGTGCTTGGGATCGGGTACGCCGGGGAGACCGATGTCGCCGCAGCTTACCAGCACGCCGCCGTACTGGAAGCCGCTGGTGGGCTTATCGGACACGGCATAACACAGGTTGTGGCTGTTCAGGGAGCTGTAGATGAAGTAGTACTTGCCGTCGAACTTCCGCATGGAGCTGGCCTCGCCGAAGGGCTGCTCCTCATAGGGGGTGCCCTTGGCCTTGTCCCCGGTGAGCACATCCAGGTAGTTCAGCTCATCGCCGGAGATCACAGTGAGCATGTCGCTGGTGTCCAGCTCGAACCACATGGGGCCCTCCTTGGTGGGAGCGGAGCCGTCCAGCAGGATGGGGTTGCCGCCGAAGGCAAAGCCGGTATAGAGATACAGCCGGCCATCGTCATCCTTCAGGCAGCCGGGGTCGAACTGGAAGGGCTCATTCCGCTTGCCGATGGGGGTGCCGTCCTGGTACTTCACGTAGCCGTAGAACTCGTACTTGCCGGCGGGTTCATCGCTGCGGGCCACGGAGATCATCTTGGTGCCGCCCATGAAGTAATAGAGGTAGTACTTGCCGTCCGGGCCCACCACCATATCGGGGGCGGCCAGGCCGTTGGTCATACGAATCTTGGGGGCCGCCGGGTCCTGCTCTCTCTTGTAGATGCAGCCGTGGTAGGTCCAGTTGCCCAGGTCGTCCACCGGGGCAGACCAGCACACGTAGTCTCCCAGGCAGAAGTTCAGGCCGTTGAAGAGATCGTGGGAGCCGTATACGTACACACGGCCGTCCACCACATGGGGCTCTGCATCGGGAACGTACTCCCAACTGGGCATGTAGGGGTTAAATGCCTGCTTGGTCTTGGGTCTCATTTCCATTCCTCCTGATTCTTGATTCTCCATAGGGGATCCGCGCCGGCCGCTGCCGGTGCAGTTGCTGATCTGGTTTTGGAATGCTGTGTCTGCTGGATCAGGCGCTTCTCTGGCTCTCCCAGAAGGACACCGCCTCATCGATCCAGCCCTCGGCATCGGTGCCCCGGCCCTCCCCGAAGCCGTGTTTGGCCTGGTAATACCGGTGCTCCTGCAGCGGGGTACCCTGCGCATGCAAAAGGTCGATGTAGTCCTGGATGGCCGCCACGTTGTCCGCCCCGATCACGTCATCGTTGGGAAGCCACGCCATGTAGGTGGGCGGCACCGTTCCGTACTGGCCCTCGAACTGGGGATCATACCAGCCGGAGTACACCAGCACCATGGCCGCCGGGGCGGGCAGTCCGTAGTGGGCATAGCCGTAGTCGTTGTCCAGGCCCCAGAGGAAGGTGGTGCGGCCGCCGGCGGAGAAGCCCCAGACGGAGTAGTCCGCCAGGGAGACGCCGTACTCGGCCTGATGTGCCTGGATATACTGCAGGGCCCGGCCGAAGTCCTCGTTGGCATACCGCTCCTGGTAGTCCATGGTCTCCTTGGCCGTATCCGCCTCCGGGTTCACCCGGTATTTCAAAAGGAAGACGTTATACCCCATCTGGTGCAGCACGTTGCCCACCGGCATGGACTCCCCAAAGAGACAGACGGCCTTGAAGGCCCCGCCGGCGGTGAGAAAGGCCACGGGGGCGTCTCTCTCACCCGGGATAAAGATCAGACCCGTCTCATCTTTCGTGGGGTCTGCGGCGATCTCCTCCGGGGTGTAGAAGTCCCGGTACACGAGAGAGCCGTCCGCACAGGCATTCAACACGAAGTTGAATCCGTCCAGGATGGAGTCCAGGTTCATGTGGTTCTGGGCGCACACCATCCGGATAGAGAGGTGGGGCGTGGTGGCCAGGTTCAGTCTGTCCTTCCACGGCTGGATAAAGGAGGCGAACTCCGCAAAGGCGGGATGGTTCTCCAGCCACTGAAAGGACTTCTCCGCGGTGATGGGGAGATAGTTGCCGTCCGCATCGGTGTATGCCCCGCCCCGGCCCAGCACGAAGCTGCCGGCGGCGATGAGCACCGCCAACAGGATCACCGCAACGGCAATCAGCACCGTTCTCACTCTATGCTTCATAGCGTGATCTCTCCGCTGGCAATGGCCTGGCCGGGGAGCGCGAAGGCGGCCACCAGGCCATTGAGACGGAGGTGCACCGTCTGGGGCGCCTTGTCCTGATTGAAGAGCACCAGGGCGATCCCGCCGTCTTCCTTCTGGAAAGCGGTAACCTCCAGCAGGTCTGTGTACTTGGTGGTGCCGATCCGCCGGGCGCCGGGCCGGATGGTGTGGGAGAAGTGCCAGTAGAACTTCTGGATCGGCTGGGGCATCAGGGTCTTGGTCTGGCGATCATAGAGGAAGGGCGCATAGCACCAGTTGCCCACATGGTTGGGTCCGCCCCGCTCGTCCAAAAGAAGATTCCAATCGTAAAATGTGAATTTCCCTTCGCTTCTAACTAGCTAATTGGTTAGAACGCGGATCCATCGAAAATGTTTCTAGAAGTGCATGCGCTTCTTTAGTCGCGTTAGTAAGTTTTTTAACATGTTAGTTAACCTTAAAATGATTATA